>CAZBOO010000014.1:0-10021 GCA_964493535.1 uncultured Aquificales bacterium | reverse complement strand
AAATGAAACTGGATGCCATAAATGTTATTCTTATAGCGAAAAGCTTGATTGGGACAAGCATCAGAGACTGCCAATTTCACAGAACGACGAGACAGGCCGAAGGTTTCACTATGCCACTGATAGATCCGGGAACCCAAGGCCCTGGCTACAAGCTGGGCACCCAAGCACACCCCCAACAGGGCTTATCCATATTTATGCAGTTTTTAATGAGATCTATCTCCTGGGACAGAAAAGAGTATTTTTCTTTCTCGTTGGCACTCATAGGCCCTCCCAAGATGAGGACATGGGAGTAACGCTCCGGATCCGTGGGCACTTCCTCTTCCCAGGCCTGTATTACTTGGTATTTAAGACTCTTATCCTTCAGCACCTTTTCCCACAACCCAAGACCTTCAATGCCTATATGTTTCACCACCAAGATCATAAAATCCCCCTTGTCTCTTGGAAATAAGCCCCTAAAGATCGAGCGTCAAGCGGAAAAATGCACAAAGGGGAGACAAACCTCCCCTTTGTAAAACAATCCTGGTTTCAAAACTCCACATTCACCGTCAGGCCTCCCCATACTATTATGTCATTACCCACATCATCCTGATCCTGAACATTGTCATCAATGCACAGCTGAACAGCACCAAAAGGAGAAACTGTAATATGGGGAAGAAGGGAATAGTTCAGCGTAGCGGTGAGTTGGGCATGGGTGAAGCCGTCATCGTCGTAATAGCCATCGTCGGTTCCATCCTCATCTATGGAGTAGCCCAAGGCCCCAGCCAGATCTAAGGACGTATTATAGGGCAGGGAGAAACTATGGCCCAATCCCAATTCCAGGTAGCACCCTCCCTGTTGGTCCATATCGAAATATGCCGTTAGAGAAGGAGCAAAAAGGGTATCGTAGGAAAGGCCTACATAGACCTCCTGGGTGTTATCGTCTTCTCCCTGGGGAAAGGCGTAGTAGATGTACCCGGCAGAGAATCCCAACTTCTCCAATTTGGGACTGATAAAGCCAAAATCACTTGAGTAGTCCAATGTGTAGTCCGTCTCTATAATCCGGCCATTGTTGTCATTCTGGTCCGTCATGTCCATGGAATACCAGACATTGGTTGTTAGCCCCTTATAACTCAGGTAGTAGTCCCACTGGAAGGAACCGTCGCTACAGTGCAACCCCCTCCACATGTATTCCGATGTGTAGGTGAGATCTGCGCCTATGGTGAAGGGCAAGAAAGAATCCCCTGCCATAGCACCTCTTGGTAATAGGAATAACCATATTAATAACCCTAACACGCTTCCAATCCAAACCTTCCTCATTATTCTCCACCTCCTTAAGTTTGAACTATATGGCCTCTTCTCCCCGTTCACCCGTGCGGATCCTTACAGCGTCCAGGACATCCAGGATGAATATCTTGCCGTCGCCCACTTTGCCCGTCCTGGCCGCCTCTGAAATCCGATCAACCACTTGGTCCACAAGATTATCAGGCACCACCACCTCCAGCTTCACCTTGGGTAAAAAGTCCACCACGTATTCCGCTCCCCGGTAGAGCTCAGTATGGCCCTTCTGGCGACCAAACCCCTTCACCTCCGTTACCGTCATACCCTGGACACCAAGCTCATTTAGAGCCTCCTTCACATCATCCAGCTTAAAGGGTCTTATAATGGCTTCTATCTTCTTCTATCTTCTTCACCTCCCTACCTATGCTCTGGACTCAAACTGGTAGGCCTCTGTGCCATGTTCGCCGAGATCGAGCCCCTCAATCTCCTCATCTTCGCTCACTCTCAGGCCTATGGTAGCCTTGAGGATCCCAAAGAGGATAAATCCTGTAACAACGCACCAGACAAAGACAGCCGCCGCACCCAGAATCTGGACACCCAGCTGATGGAGCCCTCCTCCGTAAAGGAGGCCATCCTTCACGTCGAAGAAGCCCAGCAGAATAGTGCCCAGGACGCCGCAGGCCCCATGAACAGAGATGGCGCCCACGGGATCGTCAATCTTGATCCTGTCAAAGAAGAGCACGGAGAAGACCATTCTCTCGTATACTTACCAATCCTGGGTCCCAGCATGAATGCACCCACCAGGCCTATCCATCCACCTACTGAGTGCACTACCGTAGAGCCGGCAAAGTCCTTGAACCCCAGGGCAGAGAGCCATCCCCCTCCCCATATCCAGTGGCCCGAGACAGGGTAGATGATAAGACTGATGAAGAGACTATAGAAAAGGTAGGCTGGAAACCTGGTCCTTTCGGCCATGGCCCCAGAGACAATGGTGGCCGCCGTTCCGGCAAAAACCAACTGGAAGAACCAGGCGGCCAAGATAGGCACCGAGGTCCATGCCAAGGCAGAGAAGAGAGAAGGAGAGGTGTGTCCCCCCACGAAGAAGCCAGAAAGCCCTATAAGGGAGTTGCCATTGCCGAACATGACGGCAAACCCCACGGCCCAGTAGGCCACGGAGGCCATAGAGAAGTCCATCACGTTCTTCATGAGAATGTTCACCGCGTTCTTTGCCCTGGTGAAGCCTGCCTCCAATAGGGCAAAGCCCGGTTGCATCCAGAAGACCAGGAAGGCTGTGACTAATACCCAAATGGTGTCGGCCATGTACTGGGCCTGGGAAACGGCCTTGCCGTCCACTTTTCCATCCATGGCCCAAACCGAGGACGGAACCAAGAGGGGCAGCAGAAACGCCCATCTGCACAAAAACTTTCTCACCATGATCCACCTCCTGAACTTATTCTGATTCTGAAGATACTATGATTATGCAGAAGAGCAATGCTGTTATTGCACTTAAAAGATGCAAAAGAAACATGTAGCAAAATGATCTTTACAATGGTTCGGGATGGGCAAGGTGTTCCTCTCTTGGCCCTGAATTCGCCGCTGACCTGTGACGCCTGCTGTTGGATACATGCGCAAGGGGTCTTGCCCCATGCAGGGGCAAGACCCCTTGCGCTCGGAACAACCCCACCCTTTGGGTTCAGGAAGCTCGGAGCCGTTATGAAAATCGTTTAAATAATCTAAATGGCTCTAAAATGCCCACGGTATCGCAAAATCTAAATCTATCAGCACCTTCTCCTTTTTTTTATTACCTTATATACATCGAGATCAGCACGTGAGGCATCTTCAGCACCCACAATGAACAACCCTGCGGCAAAAGCCGCAGGGTATCCCCGCAGCTTTTGCCACCTCTTTGCTGCACTTTGTCTCAACTTGTAAACCATGGCCAATATGGTGTCCCTCGATGCACAACCCCTTGTCTTGACCGTCCTCAGTTTCACCGTCGCAAAGGTCGATTCGATGGATTGGTTGCCCTTATGTGTTGCCAATGCTCAGCAGGGAAATCGTAGAATGCCAGAAGCTCCTGTCCAAAAACACCTCCAATTCAGCCTCCACCGCCTGTAAAAGCAACTGATGAGCCCCTTTCCCTAGTAATGCCGTCAGCTCATCCTCAAATTCTACCGGCTTCTCGAAGGGTATTACGCTATTCTTCCCCATGTGGCGTGTTCTCCCTGCCTGCAGCAGGCAGGCTTTGCTGAGTGTGATTTTTGCCGAACACACCTCAGCAAAAATACGCCACTTCCGCCCATACACCGGAAATAGTTATAACTCATCGACACGCCCTACAGATCGATTTTGTGCCCTTATTACCCCTATGAGTTAGCCCAATGAAAAATGAATTTTTCAACGGCCTGTGGAGGACCTGACCCCTATTCCACCTTCCTGGCAATGTTCTTTAACTTCACTTATTGCCACTTCCCTCCGATGAAAGATGCCGGCGGCCAGGGCAGATTCCACATCCGTTACCGCGAAGACTTCAAGAAAATGTTCCGGTTTTCCTGCACCACTCGAGGCAATCACAGGGATGGACACGGCACCTTTTACAGCGGCGATAAGTTCGGTGTCGAAACCGAGGTTCGTACCGTCTCGATCAATACAGTTCAGAAGAATCTCACCCGCTCCCAGCTTTTCACAAACCTGTGCCAGAGTGATAGCATCCACGGGTCGCCCCTCTCGTCCTCCTTTGACGGTGCACTGATACCAACAGTAGCGTTCTCCCTTCGGACCTGGAATGGCAGTTGGGATAACATGCTGCGGGATGCCTTCGGGAGATGAAACATAGACACGTCTTGGATCTATGGAAACCACCACAGCCTGGCTCCCATATACCTTCGCTATTTGTTCAATGGCACTCTCTCCTGTAAAGTCTCCCTGCTTCAAATAATCCTCAACAATATAAACAGCATCGCTCCCAATCGAAACCTTGTCTGCCCCGGAACGGAAGTACTCGGCTGCAACTTCAATAGCACTGTAATATCGGCCATCTCTATCAGTAAACTCCCGGATACCCCCGCCGATAGTGAGAGGAACAAAAACGTTTTCTGAAGTACGGCGAAGGACTTCGAGCATAGGCATGTCTTCGAGAGGAAAATCCCGAAAGCCGGCAATATTCAAGAAAGTAATCTCATCGGCGCCTTCCTCGTAATAACGACGGGCAAGATCTACGGGTCTTCCAAGGTTCCGCACCAATCCCTTTTCTCGCACATCGTACTGATTCCCCTTTGTAACCACCAGGTTACCTTCATCGTCTGTGCGGACGTCGAGGCAGGCAATGATCCTTTTGGCCAGTTTTGTGTGCTTAAGAACCGACGGAGGCCACAAGCCCTTCTGCTCGCCGCGCAGGAAGTTTTCCAGGAGCTTCAGCCCCGTAGTGCCGCTCTTTTCCGGGTGAAACTGGGTTGCAATAATGTTTCCTTTCTGGATGCTGCTCACGAATTCATATCCATAATCCGTCGTCGTCAAAATCACGGATGGGTCATCTGAAACAACATGGAAAGAGTGGACAAAGTAGACCTTTTCAGTCCCCTTGATATCCTTGAAAATTAGAGAAGGTTGTTTGGCCTTAAAGCCATTCCAACCGATATGAGGCACCGAGAGGTCAGTCCGGAACCGGTGCACGGTGCCAGGTATAAAACCGAGTCCTTTAATGTCCGGGGCCTCTTCGCTCCCTTCAAAAAGGACCTGTAAGCCCAGGCAGATTCCCAAAAAAGGCCTGTTTGAGTTCAGATACTCGAGGAGAGGCTCGGCAAGTCTCCGTTCCCGGAGAACCCGCATCACCTCGCCAAAATTTCCAACTCCAGGGAAAACAAGCTCCTCCGCTCGAAGAATGTCATCTCCGGATTGCACCTCTTTTACCGTTTCACCCAACTTTTCAATGGCGTTAACAACACTACGAACGTTGCCCGCCCCGTAATCAAGTAACGTTACCATAATTAACCCCTGTTTATTGCATTCCGCCTGTAAGCGTCCTCAGCTAAGGTTTTACTATATACATCGGAAAATATATCGAGACAAGTACTGAACAGTAACTCTAATCATGGATTTATTCTTTCACAGTTTACAGTTGTATGTTCCATCCTTCTTCAAGGATAATCGGAGAAGATGCTTTGGGGGTCTGGTCTTTACTTTTGTTCACCCTCTTCTTTCCTCACTCTCTTCACCCTCTTTAAGACACAGTGCATGGCCCTGATGGTTCAAGGCTCCTCCGGTGGCATATCCAAAAGCCGCATCTATAATCCGGGCCCCCAGCAGCTTTTTAAGCCTGTCGTTGTGGGAGATGTACTCCCCCGCCCTCCAGGCTGTAACTTTTCTCTGGTCCTTCTCCATCTCTATTGGCCCGGGTCTTCCATAAAAATCTGAAAGAGATTCCTTTGTTACTTCCTGATCTCCGCCCAAAAACCCGCCTTATCAGGGATGATGCAGTAGTTAGAGATATTAGTTTTGCGTAAGACCTCCTCCAGTTTCCCGAGGGAACTATAGGCCACGGCTGCCTCCCCCAAGGAACGATCCCTCAGGGTTCTCATTCTCTTTAAATCCTCATCGGTGACATGTCGGCCAAAACCACCGCCGACAAAGGCGATGCCCCCTTTCCTCAACACCCTGTAAATTTCCTTGAACACCTGCACCTTATCATCCCAACAGTGGTAAGCACCCCTGCTGATTATGAAATCGGCGGACTCGTCGTCGAAGGGGAGGTCATGGGCGTCACCCAACACGGGGATTATCCTACCCATTAGGCCCTCCTCCTCTACATTCATGCGGGCCATCTCGTATATGGCCTCCTCCTTCTCCAGGGCATATATCTTTAGCCTGGTGCCCTTGCACAACTCAATGGCAAAGATGGCCGTGCCGGCACCCACATCCACACATACGCCCTTCAAATCGCCATAATCCTCGATAATCTGACTGACGGTAGAACGGATGGCCGGCATAAAGTTCTCTCTCACCTTCATATCAAAGCCCTTAGCCTCTTGAAGATCCATCTTGCTGTATTCAGCAGGAACCTGCTCCTCAGGCATAATCCTATCCTCCTTTTACCTTTAAGTAGCTCTTTTATACCTCTATCTAATTCTCAAGTTTTTTCGAAGAGTTAAGGTATCCACGCGTTCCTAAATACGAATCCAACGACGGGTTAAGCCAAATTAGAACATATAAGTAAGGGTCATTGTAATGTTGTGCACATACCCCCTGCCCACCAACTGGGCCTCAGGGTGCTCGTCCTCAGTCCCATAGGTTTCGTCCAGGTTCACACTGTCGCCCCAGCCGATAATCCTCCTGCCATCGGTTATAGTTAACTGATAAGTGGTATCCACAATTAGCTTGCCATTGAAGATCTTCAACCCAGTGCCAAAGGCAAAGGTCTGCTTATCGGTATCAGGCCAGGTAGCATCTGCTGACTTTTCAGGAATAGGCGTAGGATCGTAGAAATAACCCGCCCTCAAGGCCAGCCAGTCAAACAAGTCATACTCCACACCAAAGCGATACTGTAAGGTGTTTCTCCACCACCGGTTAAAGTCCTCTGTCTCACCTATAGCGTCCTTGGCAAACTTCCTGGCAGCAGCAGGGTCAACACCTTCGGCCATTAGTCCATTGTAGAAATAGTCGTAAAGCAAGGGGTGATTCCAGTCCACCTTGTAGTGGTCTATCCTCTGCCAGTTGGTCCAGGTAACGTCAGCCTCCAGGTGAAGCCTTTTGAAAGGCCGCCAGTAAATCCCCGCCTGGAACTGATCAGGGTGATCCACCCAGGTATGCCCCTTTACACTATCCACCCTGTTCCCGTTCCCATCATAAATGTGGGTCCTCACCCAAAAACGGGTTTTGGTGAGCCCCCTGTAGCACAGCCCTATCTGAAGGTTGTTACGAACCTTGTAAAGGAGTCCCACGTTCCAGGACCAGTTAAACTCATCCACGGCGGAGGTCTTCATCTTACCGTCCTTGAGATTGGCCACCAGGGGAGAAGCCTTAACAGAGAGAAGGGCAGAAGCAAAATCAGGACTCATTGCGGAAAAGTTACCTATGAGGGTGTTAAACTGGGAAATGGCACCGGGGTCTCCCGCCTGAACTCCTGTCAGCAGGGCCTGCAATTGTTGAGGGGTTAGCCCCCCAACCGAGATGGCCAATTGCTGAATCTCTGGCTTCTGAAAAAGAATCAAGCCTGCCGAGACATCGGATGCCATGGCAGCCGGAAGGGCCTGGGAAAACATAGAGAAAGCCTGAGAGAAAAAGGATCCTGACTGCATTACTAATGGACTTTGGTATATTCTCCTCTTCACCCCCGAATGGGAGTTTCCAAAGGTGAGTCCTGCACCCAGATAGAGCTTATCTGTCAACTGAATGGCAAATGTAGGAGCCGCATTCACCACCCGGTAATACCAAGCCTCGTAAGTGTTGTAAGCACCAGCATTTACCCTGGGATCGGGTTCCCAGCGCAGCCAGAGGCCGTAAGGTACATAAGTGGCCACGCCAAAGGCCGCATTCTTGCCAAAGAGTTTGAAGGGATAAACAACACCACCATGGGGATAGATCAGGATTTGGGTGTCATCCTTCACATACTTGCCGTCACGATGGTCGTAGTCGTTTTTGAAATTCACCTCAGAACTCACCGCCGCATTCACAAAGGCTGAACCCACGGAGACCTGAGGACGTTCAATCTGAGCCAAACCAGCAGGGTTATAGTAGACAGCAGAAAAATCGTCAGCCCTGGCAGTGAACGCTCCCCCCAAAGCAGTAGCCTTGGCCCCGATTCCGTAAGTGTCCACATTACCCGCCCACACCAGCGCAGTAGAAAGGAAGAAAAACAGAAAAACCGAAGAACTTACCACCCTTCTCACCATTCCACCTCCATGTTGTAGTTTTTTAATCCCCATCCCCGTCTTTTCTTTTTTAAAAGCTCTTTTTCTCTCAACTCTCCCCTCAGGACCTTACCTATCATGGACTTGGGTAGGTCTTTGACAAATTCCACTTCCTTAGGCAATTTATAAGAAGCCAGTCTCTCTTTACAAAACTCTATCACCTCTTCCTCTGTTAACCCACTCCCTTCTTTCAAAACCACATATGCCTTCACTATCTCCCCCTTATACTTATGGGGAACGCCTACAACCGCCGCTTCCAAAACACGAGGATGCTCGTAGAGCACCTCTTCCACCTCTCTGGGATATATATTGTATCCACCGGATATGATCATGTCCTTCTTTCTGTCCACTATGTAGAAGTATCCATCCTTGTCCATATGGGCCATATCTCCCGTATAAAGCCATCCCTTTCTCAGGGCCTGGGCCGTATCCTCAGGTCTGTTCCAGTACCCCTTCATCACCTGGGGCCCCTTCACAGTCAACTCCCCCACCTCTCCCTGAAGGAGTTCCTCTCCCGTCTCCGGATCCACCACTCTGGCCTCCGTATCCGGAAAGGGGATACCTATGGAACCAAACTTACTCTCGCCCCACACAGGGTTGGCGTGGGTAACAGGAGAAGCCTCGGAGAGGCCGTAACCCTCCACCACCTTGCCTCCGGTGATGCGCTCAAACTCCTGGGCCACCTCCACGGGCAAAGGGGCCCCTCCACTAATACATACCTCTACGGAAGAAAGGTCCACCCTCCTCCGAGAGGCATACTCATTCATAGCCACATAAATAGTGGGAACCCCGGGAAACATGGTGACCTTGTACTTGCCGATGAGTCTCACCACCTCCTTCACATCGAATCGGGGCACCAATATGAGGGTTGAACCCAAATAAAACCCCACATTCATGGCCGCCATCATGCCATAGACATGGAAGAAGGGTAGCACACAAAGAACCACCTCCATCCCTTCCTGGGACTTGTAGGTCCAGGTCCTAGTCTGGATTGCGTTGGCCACCAGATTGGCATGGGTGAGCATGGCCGCCTTGGCCAATCCCGTAGTGCCCCCCGTATACTGAAAAACCGCCGCATCCTCATGGGGATCCACCTCTATCGGGTGGGGGTCCTTCTGCTCCCTGATCAAAGAGAGAAAGTCCATCACCTTATTCCCCCACTCACCCTTGTCCAGCTTAGGCTCCTTCCGAACCTTCAAAGAGAAAAGAAGATTCAGGGGAAAGGGTAAAAAGTCCTGGAGCTTGGCCATTATGAGGGTATCAACTATGCCTTCGGCCAAGATGTCTTCAAACTTGTGGGCCAGAAGATCCAGGGTAATCACTATCCTGGCCCCTGAATCCTTGAGGAGAAGCTCCAACTCCCGAGGGGTGTACATGGGGTTAAACTGAACCACCACAGCCCCAATCTTAAAAAGGGCATAGTAAGCCATGGGATAGACGGGACAATTGGGCAAAAGAAGGGCAACCTTGTCCCCCTTATCCACCCCCAATGCCTGGAGGGAAGCTGCCAGGTTAAGGGTATAACGATAAAGCTCTTTGTAGCTGATCTTCTTGCCAAAGAAGATCAGGGCTTCCCTCTCTCCTGCCACTTCCACACCCCTCTCCAATATGGAAAAGGCGTTAGCCAAGGGGTACTCTAAGTGAAAGGGCAACTCTGAGGGATAAAATCTCAACCAGGGTTTGTCCATCATTTATCTCCCTTAAAAGCCAAACTCTTGGAAATCTCCTGGCAAGAAAACCGCTTAAAGATATCACCATGGTAAGGGGTAGAACTCTCACAAGACAGGGCGGCGGGAGTACCCTCTTCTGCTTCACACTGGCCAGGGAATAACCAACACACAAAACCCCTCCCTTCTCAT
>CAZBOO010000013.1:11594-16137 GCA_964493535.1 uncultured Aquificales bacterium | reverse complement strand
CCCCAAGAGGTACCTGAAAGGCTCTTGGGGTTTTTGGGAAATACCCATGCCCGCCGCATCAACACCATGGTTACAGAGGTGATCAAGGCCTCTATTAAAGAAGACCTCAAAAGGATTGCCCTTTCTCCCCAGGTCTTGAAAGCCATGATGGAGATGCGGGGGTTCCTATACGACAAGGTATATTCTAACCCTTTGGTCCATGCAGAATCCGAGAAGGCCGCCAAGGTGGTGAAGGAGCTGTACTTTTATTATCTGGAGCATCCCCAGGAACTACCCCCCATTCCAGGGAAGGCTATAGCCTCCCGGGTATGTGATTTCATTGCCGGCATGACAGATCGCTACGCCCTCCATCTCTATCACCGCATCTTCATCCCTCACCCCTGGGAGAAGTTTTGATGGATGAGAGGCTCCTCCTCACTTTCTTCTATTGGGAAGGTGTTGGGGCTGTGGACCCCCGCTCCCTGGTGAGGGACTATCTGGAGTCCCATCCACTGGAGGACCAGGGGATCTACCTCTTGTCCGCAGGGAAGGGGGGAGCTGCCATGGCCCTGGGGGCCTGGGAGACCCTGGGGGAGAGAGTAAAAGAGGGACTGATGGTGATACCCAGGGGATGGAAAAGGGCAAACCTGTCCTGGAGGGTGATCGAGGGAGAGCATCCTTTGCCTGGACCCGGCTCCTTAGAAGGAGGGGAAACCGCCTTGGAGCTTGCTGAGAAGGCAAAGGAAGGAGACATGTTTCTCCTCCTCTTGTCAGGGGGCGCCTCATCCCTTATGGAGGTACCCCGACCCGGCCTCACCCTAAAAGACCTGGTGGACGTGAACAGGAGGTTAATCTTATCTGGGGCCACCATCCAGGAAACAAATGCGGTGAGGAAGCATCTCTCAGCCATCAAGGGCGGACACCTGACCCTGAAAGCCTGGCCTGCTCAAGTAAAGGCCTTGGTGCTCTCGGACGTGGTGGGTGACCTCTTAGACGTGATAGGGTCTGGGCCCGCCCATCCCGATCCCACCACCTTTGCCATGGCTTTAGAGACCCTTAGAAGGAGAGGTATCCTTTCCCATGTCCCTCCCAAGGTGGTGACCTATCTCCAGAAAGGCCAGAAAGGGGAAGTCCCTGAGACTCCCAAGGGGGATGTTCCTCTATGGTCCAGGGTGGATCATCACATCCTGGGCAGCAATAGAAAGGCCTTGGAAACCATAGCCCGAATGGCCCAAGAGAAAAGGATCAAGCCGATAATATATACCTCCCGACTCCATGGGGAAGCCCGGGAGGTGGCCAAGGTGATGGCTGCCTTGGCCTGGGAAGAAACCCTCCACAATGAGGAACCTAAACTCCTTCTCTGGGGAGGAGAACCCACCGTCACCGTAAAGGGGGAGGGCAAAGGGGGTAGGGCCCAGGAGATGGCCCTGGCCTTAGCCCTGGAGTTAGAAGGATGGCCCGGATCTTTTCTAGTGGCAGGCACCGATGGGATAGACGGCGACACCCGGGCAGCCGGCGCCTTTGGAGACGGGAGCACCGTCTCCCGGGCCAGAGAAAAAGGGCTGGATCCCTTGGCCTTTCTGAACAACAACGACTCATACCCCTTTTTTGAGGCTTTGGGAGATCTCTTTGTTCCAGGGGTCACGGGTACCAACGTAATGGATGTAGCCCTCTTTCTTTTACCATGAAGAAAGGGAGAGGAGGAATTGCCCAACGACAAATGCTTTCTTTTTAAGCTGGCTTTCGAGGGGGAACCTCCGCATGACAGGAAGCGTTTTGGTAAATCACCTCCATCTCCCGGATGAAGTCCCTTTCTGATCGCCAAAAGGGCAGGTACCCAAGGCGCTTAGGAAGGGCAGCATGTAAGTCAACAGGGAATACACCAGGCAGGGGTTCATACTTTTGGGGCTCTCCCCAGAAGAGTGGCATCCCCAGGGGTAAGGGTTCGGGCACAATTTTTGCCTCGGCCGGTGTCTCGTCGGTGCCGCCCTTCTGGAGTAGTTCCAGAAACTCATCCCGATCCATGCCCCGCAATTTGAAGAGGAGAAAGGGGTCATTATCAAAGGCCTCGGCCATGAGGTAAAAAACGGCAGCAATGTGTTTGCAGGGATTCGACCAATCCGGGCAGGAGCATTCCGTCTTGAGGTCTTTACTCTTTTGGGGGAACAGGGACAGGTCCGCTTCTTCAAATATAGTTTCGATGTCTTCGGGCATCTCGTTACCAAGTAACTGGGCTGTAAATATGGGCTGTTCCACCAGACTTTCTATCACCTCATTCCACTGCTTTTTGGAAAAGGCCTTGAGCCTGACAAAGACCTGATAGGGCTCATCTTGCGTCCCCTGCACTCTGCCCAAGACCCTGCCCTTCTCGATCTCGAGGCTGACCACCTGCCCTCTGCGGGCATAGGAACGCCCCCTGGAAAGGCGGGTGTCGATCCTGAAGCTCTCTAAGGTCTGGATCCAGCGTCTTCCCCACCACTTCTGGGCAAAGGCACCCCTCTTGCTCTGGGCCTTTATTCCGCCCTTCACCTTCTTGGGAGTGGCCGGCTCATACCAGTAACCGTAATACCCCATGACGCTATTCTCCCACTGCCTCCTTGCCAAGGGCAATCAGGTTGCGCAACTCCTCATTGGACAGTTCGGTCAACCACCTCTCACCTGTACCCACAACTTGGCTGGCAACACCGATTTTGCTCTCGATCATGTCGTCAATCCGCTCCTCAAGGGTCCCCGCAACGACAAACTTGCGCACCTGAACATTCTTTTCCTGACCTATCCGGAATGCCCGATCCGTGGCCTGATTCTCAACCGCAGGGTTCCACCATCGGTCGTAATGAATAACATGATTGGCCCTCGTCAGCGTCAGGCCTGTACCTCCCGCCCTTAGGGAGAGAATAAAAATCTGGGGGGCGTTCTGGTCCTTTTGAAACCTCTCGATCATTTCATCCCTCTTCTTTCTGGGGATGCCCCCATACAGGAAAAGAACCTCTTCGCCGAATTGCTCCTGAAGATAGCTCTGCAACATCTGTCCCATCTGGGCAAACTGGGTGAAGATTAAAGTGCCTTCTCCCATCTCTCTGATCTCAGTCAAGACATCCATTAGCCGCTGGAGTTTACCGGAACGCCTGCCTATAGCAGAGTTGTCACCCGTAAACTGGGCAGGGTGGTTGCAAACCTGCTTCAGTTTCATCAAGGTGGCCAGCACCAACCCCCGCCGGTTCATGCCTCCTGTCTCCTCGATATGCTCCTGCATATCGTTGACCACTGCCTGGTAAAGGGAGGCCTGCTCCTTTGTGAGGGTGCAGTACTCCTTTACCTCGATCTTTTCGGGCAGGTCAGAGATGATGGACTTGTCCGTCTTCAGACGGCGAAGGATGAAGGGCCCGGTCAACCCCTTCAATCGGGCTGCGGCACGGGTATCGTGGTAGATCTGTATGGGGCGATAAAAGGCCTCTTTAAACCTCCTCTGACTGCCAAGGAGCCCCGGATTAAGGAAGTCCATCAACGACCAGAGCTCACCAACATGGTTCTCGATAGGGGTGCCTGTCAAGGCAATACGATAATCCGATGTCAAGGCCCGAGCGGCCTTTGACTGTTTGGTCTCTGGATTTTTGATATTCTGGGCCTCGTCCAGAATCACACCAGCCCACTTCATCTCTTTGAGAAAATCGACGTCCCGCTGCAAGATGGCATAACTGGAAATGGCGATGGCACATTTCGAGGCCTCTTTCAAAAAGGCTCTCTTCTTCAGTCGGTCATTACCGTGGTGCACCATCACCCTCAAATTCGGGGTGAAGCGTTTTGACTCCCTCCTCCAGTTATTGATAACCGATGTGGGACAAATCAAGAGCACAGGACGTTCCTCTCCGGCCCTCCGCTCCCGCTGGATGAAGGCCAGGGCCTGGACCGTTTTACCCAGCCCCATGTCATCGGCAAGACAGGCACCCAGCCCCCACTGGCGGAGAAAGACCAGCCAGGAAAAACCCCGCACCTGATAATGCCTGAGCTCACCCTTAAAATCCTCCGGTTGGTGCAATTGATCAAACTTCCTGCAACCAGTGAGCCCCTCAAGGAGGTCGTTGAGCCAGCCCCTTACCTCCACAGTATCCACGGGGAGTCCGCCTGCCTGTTGGTCGGCACCAAGGGCCATGGCCAAAAGATCCCGGGCAGACATGGACTGATCCTCCTGCCTTCTGAGAAAGCGGATGACGGCTCTAATCTGATCCTGATCGATCTGGGTCCATTGTCCACGAACCTTCACTAAGGGGGCCTTCAATTCTGCCAGGGTCTCCAGTTCCTCTAAAGGCAACGGCTCTCCGCCAAGGGACGCCGTATAGTCAAACTGGACCATTGTATCTAAGGTCAGTCCATTGCCGATGCCCTGCATCTTCGGGCTGGCTGCCTTCACCTTGAGGCCAAGGCGCTTATGGGGGCCACGGCCAACCCACCATGAAGGTAGCAGAACGGTGAAACCAGCGGCTTGCAGGGCCGGAGCATATCTCTGTAAAAAGGTGAATGCGCTATTTGCATCAAGCTCAAAGCCCCACGGATGTTTACGCTTCAT
>CAZBOO010000013.1:0-11584 GCA_964493535.1 uncultured Aquificales bacterium | reverse complement strand
GCTTCATACTGGCCGCCACCTCGGGACAGAGACCGGAGGCCTGGCCCAGGGCAGTCAAGGCGAACTCCGCGGGAACGCCGCCAAATTGCCTCAAAAGCTTTACGGCCTTGCTCCCCTTTTTCCACAAATCGGCCACCGGCAAGTACAGGCTCTGATCGGCCTTGGGCTGAAGCAGGTAGTCCACACGCCACTTATCCGCATCTTCCGGGGGTTCCGCCAGTCGGAAGCAGAACTTGAAGGGAGACCTGACATTCAGGTCTATCAGGCGCCTCCATCCGCTCAACTGTTTTGTAAATTCCCGGATCTCCCGCTCATCATCCCAGGCAAGGTCCGCATCTTCGCTGACCAAGGCATACAGCCATGCGTCATGGAGACTGTCATGGTCTTTCTCCTCTGTTTCAGGGGTATTGGCATTGCGGACAAGGCCGTCAACGCAATGTGCCAGCAAGCTATCGGCAACGATCTGCCTCGGGATGTCCGGAATCTTCTCCATGGAGCCGTTCATACACCGGCAAATCCCTGGCAGGCCATCTATAAGGCCTTTCAAAAGCTGCTCTGTATTTTCATTGGGGACAGGGATCCAGCGTGCCTCCCAGCGGTTGTCACGCCGAACCAGAGCTGGCAGGAAAGCCTCTTCTGCCACGAGATGGAGAGCAATCTTCACCAGTTGTCCTGCCCATGTAACGGAATTTCCGAAGATCACCCCGCTTCCAGGGACATTCCCCACCCCGGAAATGGATGTGAGCTCAATCAACTCTTCCACCTGCAAAGGCCTGGCAAGGACGGGAAACGCCCGCAATTGATTTTTTCTTCTTTTGCCAGGGGAAGGCCCCACTAAGGGTGAAGAGGGCAGTGGCACATCGCCCCGACTCGGGAGCCAGGTCACATGGGCATCGGTGTTGCCCTTCAGTATCCTGGTTTTTAAACCGATGGCCTTTACGGCGACACGCAGCTCCTCTAAGGCACCGATCTGTTCGCCCTCACTCCACAGGAATGGCCTTCCACTCAGTATGGAAAGGTGCAGCGCAATCATTTAAGATAGATACAGTTTCTAAACAACCCTGCCTTCCCGGCCCATTTGTATGGGCAATAATTTTCTGCTTTCGACACCAGTCCTATCTCATCAAGCCGCTTCGGGCAAGAGTTCAATATCAAAAAGGAAAGTCCTTATAAATAAAGAGCAGAACATCCCCCTTAATTTTGGAGGAACTCCTGGAAAAGGAGATGTTGACACCAAAATTGGTGGGTAATATGCTGCGGTTTGTCTCGAGTTGTGAAAATTTTAACTTATGGAGGGAGATAGTTATGGAAGTGAAGATTGCACCTCGCATGTCCCAGATCAAGCCTTCTCCTACCCTGGCCATCACCGCTAAGGCCAAAGCCCTCAAGGCCCAAGGAGTAGATGTGGTAGGTTTTGGAGCCGGCGAACCCGACTTTGACACCCCAGAACACATAAAAGAGGCCGCCGTCAAGGCCCTGAAAGAGGGCTTCACCAAGTATACCCCCGTACCTGGTACCGACGAGCTGCGCCAGGCTGTGGCCGACCAGTTGGCCAGAGACTATGGGCTGGAATACGCCAAGGAAGAGATCATTGTCTCCTGCGGGGCCAAGCACTCCCTTTACAACATAGCCATGGTCCTTTTTGAGCCGGGGGATGAAGTGATTATTCCTGCCCCCTACTGGGTCACATATCCCGCCCAAATCTACATTGCCGAGGCCACCCCCATTATAGTGGAAACATCAGAGGAAAACCTGTTCAAACTCACCCCCGAACAGCTAAAAGAGGCTATCACCCCCCAAACCCGGGCCATCCTCCTCGACTACCCCAACAATCCCACAGGCACCTCCTACACCAGGGAAGAGTTGGAACAACTGGCCCAGGTAGCCTTGAAACACAATGTGTGGATTATCTCCGACGAGATTTATGACAAGATCATTTACGATGCTTTCACCCACGTTCCCTTAGCCACCCTCTCCCCTGAATTGAAAGAGAGGACCCTCTTGGTCAATGGAGTATCCAAGACCTACTCCATGACAGGATGGCGCATTGGATGGGTGGCAGGAAACAGGGATCTGGTAGCCGCCATGAACAAGCTTCAGAGCCAATCCACCTCCAATCCCACCTCCATAGCTCAGTCTGCAGCCTTAGCGGCACTACAAGGACCCCAAGAATGTACCCGGGAGATGGTGGCGGCCTTCAAGGAAAGAAGGGACTATATCGTGAAGAGGCTTGATGCCATGGAAGGGGTCTCCTGCTTCAATCCCATAGGGGCCTTTTATGTGTTCCCCAGTTTTGCCGGGCTCTATGGCAGGCACCACGGAGACAGGGTGATCAACAACTCCTTGGACTTTGCCGATTACCTCCTCAACAAATACAATGTGGCCATTGTTCCTGGCGTGGCCTTTGGCGAGGACAAGTGCGCCCGCCTCTCCTATGCCACCTCCATGGAAAACATCAAAAAGGGCCTGGACAGGATAGAAGAGGCCATCTCCCAACTAAAATAGCCCCGCTCAGAACCTGTTAGGGGAAGTCCGGGAGCTTCCCCTAACTTATCCACCTTTGTCTTTGAACCTGCCTTGTGCTAAACCATTCCAAAACCGAAGAGAGGGAGATTATGGAGCAGGTTTATGTGGTGGATACCACCTTAAGGGATGGAGAACAGTCTTCGGAGATCTCCTTTACTCCCGAGGAGAAGCTGAGATTCGCCCAACAACTAACCAGCTTGGGGGTAGATGTAATTGACGCAGGCTGCCCTGCCCTGGGCAAAGACGATGCCCACGCTGTATCCTTAGTAGCCCAGGAGGTCTACGGACCCGTCATTATGGCCCTGGCCCGCTCCGATGGTGAAGAGATAAGGTGCTGAAGGGAGAAGAGTAATGGCCATGACCGTGGCAGAAGAGATCCTGGCGGACCATACCGGGGTAAAAGATGTGATGCCAGGACAAATTGTAAACGCCAAAGTGGATGTTGTACTGGGCAACGATGTGACCGCCCCTATTGCCATAAAGGCCTTGAAGGATTTAGGGGCAGAGAAGGTCTTCGATCCAAGCCGGGTGGTGCTGGTACCCGATCACTTCACCCCCAACAAGGATATCAAATCGGCCCAGCAGTGCAAAATCCTGAGGGAGTTCGCCCGGGAGCAAGGGCTCCCCTACTATTTTGAAATTGGCCAAATGGGCATAGAGCACGCCCTCCTCCCCGAGCAGGGATTGGTGGTACCCGGGGACCTGGTGGTGGGGGCCGACTCCCATACCTGCACCTACGGGGCCCTGGGGGCCTTTGCCACGGGAATAGGCTCTACTGATCTGGCAGCAGCCATGATCTTGGGGGAACTGTGGTTTAGAGTGCCCGAGTCCATGCTTTTCATCTATTATGGATCCAGGAGGGAGTTTGTCACAGGGAAAGACTACATCCTCCACACCATAGGCACCATTGGGGTGGACGGAGCCCGATACAGGGCCATGGAGTTCACGGGAGAAGCCATAGCTGCACTGCCCATGGAAGAACGCCTCACCATGAGCAATATGGCCATCGAGGCGGGAGGAAAGGCAGGACTCATATCCCCCGATGAGGAGACCTTGACTTATGTGAAAGATCGGGCCAAACGGCCCTGGAAGGTCTATAAAAGCGATCCAGATGCTCAATACGTAAAGACCTTAGAGATAGATGTCTCCCAACTGGAACCTGTGGTGGCCCTCCCCCACCTCCCCGAAAATGTGGAACCCGTGGCAGAGGTGGGTGCAATCACCATAGACCAAGTTGTCATAGGCTCCTGTACCAATGGACGCATCACCGATCTCCGCCAGGCAGCATCTATTTTGAAGGGGAAAAAGGTCCATCCCTATATGAGGCTCATCGTCATCCCTGCCACCCAAGAGACATACCGCCAGGCCATGAAGGAGGGCCTCTTCGATATATTCTTGGATGCCGGAGGGGTCATTTCCACCCCCACCTGCGGACCCTGTTTGGGAGGGCATATGGGGGTTTTGGCTGAGGGGGAGCGGGCCGTGGCCACCACCAACAGGAACTTCGTGGGGCGCATGGGCCATCCCAAAAGCGAGGTGTATCTGGCCAACCCTTATGTGGCCGCCGCCTCAGCCGTGGCAGGCCGCATCATCCATCCCCGGGAGGTGCTGTGATGATTAGAGGCAAGGTATGGAAGTTTGGAGACCACGTAGATACCGACGTCATCATCCCCGCCAGGTATTTGAACACCTCGGACCCTGCAGAGTTAGCCAAACACTGCATGGAAGACGCCGATCCCCACTTCGCCCAAAAAGTGAGGCCTGGGGACATCATTGTGGCAGGGGAAAACTTTGGCTGCGGCTCCAGCAGGGAACACGCTCCCATAGCCATAAAAGCGGCGGGGGCGGCCTGCGTAGTAGCCAAGTCCTTTGCCCGCATCTTTTACAGAAACTCCTTTAATACAGGGCTCCCTATCGTGGAATGCCCCCAAGGGGTGGACATGATCCAAGAGGGAAACGAGATAGAGGTAGATCTGGAGCAGGGACTGGTGAGAAACCTCACCCGCCGTGAAGAGTATCCCTTTACCCCTATTCCCCCCTTCATGCAGGACCTCCTCTTGAAAGGGGGCCTGTTGGAGTACGTTAAGGAAAGGATGAAATAATTCCTTTTCCCCAGATTACAAGGAGGTGAAAATGGCTTATAAAGTGGCGGTGCTGCCAGGGGATGGTATCGGACCTGAGGTTATGGAAGAGGCCTTGAAGGTGTTGGACGTCGTCTCCCAGCGTTTCGGGCTGGAGTTTGAATACAGGGAGGCCTTGGTAGGAGGAGTAGCCATTGATGAGAAAGGAACGGCCTTCCCCGATGAAACCAAAGAGGTATGTGACTGGTCCCAAGCCATCCTCTTCGGTGCCGTGGGGGGACCCAAGTGGGAGGATTTACCTCCAGAAGAGCAACCTGAGAGGGCGGCCCTTTTACCCCTGAGGAAGCGCTACGAGCTTTATGCCAATCTGAGGCCTGCCCTGGTTTTCCCCCCCCTTATGGACTCCTCTCCCTTAAAAAGGGGGATACTGGGAGGCAAGGGATTCGATATTCTCGTGGTCCGGGAACTCACAGGGGGCATCTACTTCGGTCAGCCCAAGGGTATGTTTCAGGAAAATGGAAAGAGAAAGGGGATAGATACACTCATCTACTTTGACTGGGAGATCGAACGCATAGCCCGGGTGGCCTTCCAGGCCGCCATGAAGAGGAGGAAAAAGCTGACATCGGTAGACAAGGCCAATGTGCTTACCTCCATGGTCCTCTGGCGGGATGTGGTGAAGGAGGTGGCCTGGGATTATACCCAAGTAGAGGTGAACCACCTTTTGGTGGACAATGCCTCAATGCAGCTCATAAGGGATCCCCTCCAGTTTGACGTGATCCTGGCAGGTAACATGTTCGGTGACATCCTCTCTGACGAGGCATCCATGCTCACGGGTTCCATAGGTATGCTGCCCTCCGCCAGCCTTGGCCGGGGGAAGGGTCTCTACGAACCCGTCCACGGTAGCGCCCCTGACATAGCAGGTCAGGGCATCGCCAATCCCTTGGCTACGATTCTCTCAGCGGCCATGATGCTTCGCCACTCTTTCGATCAAGACCGAGAGGCCAAAGCCATAGAGTCAGCCGTAGTTTCTGTGCTGGAGGAGGGGTATCGCACAAGCGACCTCTACAGGGGCAAAGGCGAGCTTGTGAAGACCCAGGAGATGGGAGACTTGGTGGGGGGGGAGATATGAAGATGAGGGCGGAAGGCAAAGGGAATAAGGAGGAAGAAGGGAGGAAACTCTCTTCTTTCATTCCTCATCCCCCATCCTTGAAAACCCCATTCTTTGATTCTACCCGCGTCTTAACAGGCCTGATCCTCCTGGTGTTGGCCTTGGTGGTCCTCTTTGCACCCCATCCTTTGCCATTAACCTTAGTGGTCTGGGCCCTGGGCATGATAGGCGTATGGGAGTACCTAGACCTGACGGGCTTGGCCTCAGGGATAAGGGTAGGAACAGCGCTGCTCTCATTCTCTCTACTCATCCTCGGATGCTACCTTAGGGCCTTCCCCATCATCTTAGGTGCTCTCTCCCTACCCTTCCTCTGCTTCACCAGAGATCTCTTCATGTTCGGCAAGGAGCCTGAAGAATGGCCCGAGAGAAGAACCGCCTTGGGCCTATTTGCCATGGCCCCCCTCTACATAGGTTTGGCCCTGGGCTTGGCTATCCTATACAAATCCCGGGGGGAAATATGGCCCCTCATCTTTGTGGCATCAGCGGTCTGGGCAGGGGATACAGGGGCATACTATGTGGGGAAGACCATAGGAAAATACCCCCTCCACCCATTGAGTCCCCAAAAAACCTGGGAGGGTACCCTGGGAGGGCTGGTTGTCGGTGCTTTGGTGGCCATGGTGGCCGGACTCATAGGAGGGCTTTTCCCCTGGTGGGGGGGACTGATCTTAGGGGCCTTAGTGAACATATCGGGTCAACTGGGGGATCTCTTGGAGTCCCTCCTGAAACGGGTGGCTGGGGTGAAAGACTCGGGGACCCTCTTCCCCGGCCATGGGGGCGTCTTGGATCGGATAGACAGCCTCCTCTTAGCCCTTCCCTTTTACTCCCTGATCACGGTACTGATCTCCCTTATTTAAAGGACGAGAATCATGGAGAGAGAAAACCTGTTGCATATGAAAGAACGCCTGGAAGAGGCATTAGAGCAGGCAGGCACCGATAGTGAGGCCCTGGGTAGGATCCTGGGCCAACTGGGCCAGGTGAACATGGATCTGGGCCTGGAAGATAGAGCCCTGGCAGAGCTGTTGGCTTCTCAAATACTCCTGGCCTCCTTGGGAATCCCCCAAGCCGCCACGGTGGAAGGTTGGATAGCCCTTCTGAGGGAAAACATGGGAGAAGAGAGGTTTTTGGGGGCTTTTCACAAAGCCCTTCCCCAGGCAGGATTCACCCTGGTCCAGCACATGGGCAGGGAGGAAGCGGAAGGGGCCATGGAGGAATTTGCCAGGATAAAAGGGAGAAGGGGAAAGTGACAGGCGTAACCCTGTTAGGCTCCACAGGATCTGTAGGCCGCCAGACCTTAGAGGTGATAGACCTACACAGGGACCGGTTCCAAGTAGTGGCCTTAACCGCTTGGGGAGGGCATATGGATTTGCTCCAGGGGCAGGTTAATCGGTTCCGGCCTCTCTTGGTAGTAGTGGGGGATCCCTCCAAGGCAAAAAAAATCTCCCCCCTTCCTGGCACCCAGCTCCTCACAGGTATAGAGGGAATAGTGGAAGCCGCCACCCATCCCAGGGCTAAGGTGGTTGTGGCAGCCATGGTGGGAGTCTCTGGACTCAGAGCCGTATATGAAGCCCTAAAAGGGGGTAAGAGGGTGGCCTTAGCCAACAAAGAAACCCTGGTGGTCGGAGGCCAGTTGATCATGCCTCTGGTGAAAGAGAATCCGGGAGGGCTAATGCCTGTTGATAGCGAGCACAGCGCTCTTTTTCAGTGCCTCATGGGCCACAGAAAGGAGGATGTAAAACACCTCTGGCTTACTGCCTCGGGAGGCCCTTTCTTGGATCTCTCTTCGGAGGAGTTGACCGGGGTCACTCCTGAAATGGCCTTGGCCCATCCCGTATGGAACATGGGTCCCAAGATCACTGTAGATTCCGCCACCCTCATGAACAAGGGGTTAGAAGTGATTGAAGCCTACTGGCTCTTCTCTATGGATCCCTCCCGGATCAAGGTACTCATCCATCCTCAGGGTATTATCCATTCCTTAGTAGAATTCAAAGATGGGGCCCTTCTGGCCCAGATGGGCCCACCAGACATGCGGGTGCCCATCGCTTACGCCCTGGGTTTTCCAGAAAGACTAAAGAGTGGTGTGAAGCCTTTGGATCTCACCCGCTGCCCTTTCCTCACCTTCCAAGAACCTGACTCTAAAAGATTTCCCCTCCTGGACCTCGCCTATGAGGCCTTGAGGATGGGAGGCACGGCCCCCGCTGCCCTGAACGCCGCCAACGAAGTGGCCGTAGGGGCCTTCTTGCAAAGAAAGATTCCCTTTCTCCAAATCGTTCATGTGGTGAAGGGGGTGCTGAGAGGGTGGCAGTCCGAGTCGGCTGACAGCCTTGAGGGTGTGCTCAAGGCCCACAAAAAAGCCCAAATCCTTGCACAGGAACTGGCAGAAAAGCCCCATCTTTTCCCATAGCCCTTTTCTACCATCAGGTCTACAATACAATGTGCTTCCGATGCTCCCCTTTTCTCTTTTCTTCCATAATTTTATCCCAGTGCTCTCTCAGCCTCACCATAGTCTCACAGACACCATTAACCCTTGCCACCACACAGACCAGCTTTTTCAACAACCTTGGAAGGTTAGGTCCAAATTTCCTCCCCACGAGTACATCCACCCCACTCAGAACATCAGAGGTAGCCTGGGCCTTTTGGTGATCCCCGTGCCTTGACCTCTTGTGACCTTCCGGCATCATATTCTCCCTTTTCTCCACGAGTTCCTCTTTCTCCGGGGAGAATCTATAGATATAAAAGAACCTTGACATGCCCACGTGGTCATCCTTCAAATACTCCCCATCGTCTGAGCCAATAGCGATCAGCAACTCCATCTTTTCACCCCCTTTAAGCAGACTAAACTCATAGTTAAATATAATATACAGTTTGTCACGCTCAAGGAGAGGGACTCACAAAGTCTAAAATGGGCAAGGCCATTCAGAACCAACGGGAGTTCTTACTGAAGCAGCCCCTATTTTGGGGATAGCCTTAAGTCTCCTGCCAGACAGGGCCGAAGGCAGAGGGCAACAGCACGTAGAAAGGCATTTCCAAACCATACTCCTACTTTAACTTAATAATTCCCTGTGGTTTGTCACAGGGTTACCTTATGGTTCCTCCCCCCTGAGAGATAGGTTAGGTGGGGATGATTGGACTTTTTCCCTTCACCCTCAAGACATAATAGATCCCATGGAGACCAGGGAGTCTCTGGTGGGGGTATTGGAGATGGTTCGTAGCTCTAAGGACCAAGGGATGGGTAGACATTTCTTGGCCGACTGGCCCACAAAATTTTAACCTCGCCTGTCCCATAATCCCCTTCAAGGAGAGGGTTGCTTGAGGGGGCTTTATGACGAAACCTTGCAAAAAAAAGAGTTTTCGTATATCTCTTATAGCAAAGAATAGAGGCCTGGAAGTGGGCCGAGGCCCACTTTTTTATTTGGTGAAAGGAAGGGATATGGGCACTAAAGAGGAAATAGAGAAGAGGGTGGCGGAGCTGGTAAAGCCTGTCCTGGAGGAGGAGGGCTTGGAGCTTTACGATGTGGAGTGGAACCCTGGGGGGAAGCACAGCTATCTGAGAGTGTATATAGACAGAGAGGGTGGCGTTACCCTGGGGGACTGTGAGAAGGTGAGCCTCCAGATTAGTGATCTTTTGGATGTGGAGAATCTCATCACCACCCGTTATTTTCTTGAGGTCTCCTCCCCCGGGCTCACCCGGGAGTTGAAGAAGAGGGATCATTACAGAAAGAGCCTGGGAAGCCTGGCAAAGGTGGTGCTTAAGGGGGGAAAGGGCAAGGGTAAAATCCTTTTGGGCACCTTGATAGCAGCCGATGAGGAGGGATTCACCCTGATGACAAAAGAGGGTGAAGTGAGGGTGGCCTATGAAGAGGTGGCTCGGGCCCGCTTGGATTTTGAAGACCTATAGGAGGAGCCATGAGACGAAAGGAGATGCTTTACCTCTTTGAGCAGCTGGAGCAGGAGAAGGGTATTAGTAGAGAGGTGCTGGTGGAAGCCCTTGAGATGGCCCTCCTTTCTGCTGCCAGGAAGAAGGCTCCTCCGGGGATAGATTTGGATGTAAAGTTTGACCTGTCTCAAGGAGAGGCCAAGGTGTACCAATTAAAGGAGATCGTAGAGGAGATGGAGGACCCTGAGAGGGAGATCTTCCTGAAGGAGGCTAAGGAGATAGATCCCCAGGCAGAGTTGGGAGATAAGTTGAGGATTCCATACACCATTTCTGATTTTGGCAGGATAGCCGCCCAGACCGCTAAACAGGTGATGATTCAGAAGCTCCGGGAGGCGGGGAGGGATATGGTCTACAAGACCTATAAGGGTAGAGAGGGCGACATTGTCTCTGGTCAGATCATTCGAGATGAGAAGGGGAGCGTCATCGTGGATTTGGGTAAGGGGGAGGGCATTCTTCCTCCAAAAGAGCAGGTGAGGGGAGAGCGTTACAGAAGAGGGGATACCCTGAAGTTTTATGTGGTAGAGGTGAGGAAAACGGGAAAGGGACCCCGGGTAGTGTTGTCCAGGACCCACCCCCGACTCTTGACCCGTCTCTTCGAGAGGGAAATGCCTGAGGTGATGAGTGGTTTGGTGGAGCTTAAGGCTACGGCTCGAGAACCTGGAGAGCGTTCCAAGGTGGCTGTTGTGTCCAGAGACCCTGACATAGACGGTGTGGGGGCTTGTGTAGGTATAAGGGGAGCCCGGATTCAGGGGATTGTTCGGGAGCTTCAAGGGGAGAACATCGATATTGTCCAATATGCTGATGATCCCAAGACCTTTATCATGAATGCCTTGAAACCCGCTACCGTGAAGAAGATTGAGTTGGACGAGGAGAACCAAGAGGCCTTTGTGGTGGTGGATGACGATCAGTTCTCTTTGGCCATTGGAAAGAAAGGTCAAAATGTGAGGCTGGCCGCCAAGCTCGCAGGCTGGAAGATCGATATTAGGCCTGCTTCTGAAGTGAGGATGGAGGAGGTTGAAGAGGAGGCCTGAGAGGACCTGTGTGGCATGCCGAAACAGGGGTAGCAAGGAGGAGTTGGTGAGGCTGGTTGCTCCTGAAGGGGGCGGTTTGTTAGTGGATGTAGATCAAAGGCTGGAAGGCAGAGGTGTTTATCTCTGCCCCAGGAGGGAGTGCATGAGAGAGGCTGTGAAAAAGGAGAGGATACCCAAGGCTTTAAAAAGGAGGTTGGAAGGGATAACCCCTGAGGCTTTGGAGTCGCTGATTTATGAGACCCATAGGGATCGTTTCTTTTCTCTTATCCATTTCTGCAGGAAGGTGGGTCGTCTCATCATGGGGAGAGAAGCGGTGGAGAAGGAGTTGAAGAGGGGGAGGGTGTGCCTCCTTCTCTTGGCTGAGGATCTTTCTGCCCGGAGTAAGAGGATCTTTGAGAATCCTATGGTTCCTTTGGTGGAGGTAGGGAGATTGGAGGAGTATGGTGAAGCCTTCTCCACGAGACCTGTGGGGGTCCTGGCCGTCACAGAAGTGGGCCTTGCCCGCAGGCTTTTCTTTGTGGCAGAAAAGTTGCGGCAGATGGAAAGGGGGAATGGGGAACATGGCCAAAGGCGGCACAGGTAAAGTAAGGGTTTATCAGCTGGCCCAGGAGTTGGGTATCACCAGCAAAGAGGCCCTGGCAAAGTTGAGAGAGTTGGGCATTGAGTTAACCAACCACTGGAGTTCTGTGACTGCGGAAGAGGCCCAGCTCTTGGCTGATGCCATTAAACCCAAGCCTTCGGTCAGGAAGAAGGCTCCCCCTAAGAAGGTGGAGAAGATTAGGAAGAGGGTGCCC
This sequence comes from uncultured Aquificales bacterium, assembly GCA_964493535.1. GTDB lineage: Bacteria > Thermosulfidibacterota > Thermosulfidibacteria > Thermosulfidibacterales > B14-G1 > WFSI01. Next base: position 50 of record CAZBOO010000013.1, on the reverse strand, counting down.
AAGAAGGTTGAGGATAAGAAGAAGATTCCGGAAGAGAAAGAGGAACCGGT
>CAZBOO010000012.1:13777-16224 GCA_964493535.1 uncultured Aquificales bacterium | reverse complement strand
CAGGGTGTTCTTCCCTTGTGCCTGATTCGCCTCTCCTTGACAGCCCCTCTCCCCGGTTTTATTAGGGTGCAAAACCTCGGAGAAAAAGGATGATCAAAGCCGTCAAGGGGTTCAAGGACCTTTTGCCCCACGAGACCCCCCTCTGGAGAAAGGTGGAAGAGGAGGCCCGAGGCCTATTTGAAGCTTACGGCTATTCGGAATTGAGGGTCCCTATCCTTGAGAAGACGGAACTTTTCAAGCGGAGTCTGGGGGACACCTCCGATATCGTGGAGAAGGAGATGTACACTTTTCAGGACAAGGGGGGAGAAAACGTTACCATGAGGCCGGAAGCTACCGCATCTATGGCCCGGGCCTATTTAGAACATGCCCTGTACCATAGCGATCCCGTGGGCAAATATTACTTCTTCGGTCCCATGTTCCGCCACGAAAGACCTCAGGCAGGTCGACTCCGCCAGTTCCATCAGCTTGATCTGGAGGCCTTCGGCACCATGAGCCCCAGCTTAGACGCCGAGGTGATTTCCCTCCTCTATAGCCTCTATAGACACCTGAAAATCGCCCACCTCACCACATTGGAGATCAACTCCTTAGGGTGCAGAGAGTGCAGACCCATATTCAGGGAGCACCTCCTGGAGTTCCTCAACAGAATGAAGGGTGACCTGTGCCCTGACTGTCAGCAAAGGGTAGAGAGGAACCCCTTACGGGTCTTGGACTGCAAGGTGGAGACATGCCAGAGGATCCTTGAAAAGGCCCCCATCATATCCCAACACCTGTGCCCCCCATGCAGGGAATACCAGGAGATGATCCTCCTCCACCTGGAGGATCTGGATGTGCCCCACGCCGTCAACCTCCGTCTGGTCAGGGGATTGGACTATTACACCCGCACGGTTTTCGAACTCACCACACCCTCCTTAGGGGCCCAAAACACCGTGGCCGCCGGGGGGAGATACGACGACCTCCTTCGCCAGATAGGAGGGAAGGACATCCCCGGCATAGGCTTCGCCGCGGGCATGGAGAGGACCTTGCTTCTCCTCCAGAAAGGGGAAACCGAAACCCATTCCCTTCCCCTCCACTGCTATTTAGCCCCTTTAGGTCCCCGAGCCCTGAGAGAAGGGCTCAAACTGGCTCAGGGGCTGCGGGAGAGGGGAGTGCGCTTAGAGATGACCCACCAGGAAAAGAGTCTAAAGGCCCAACTCCGTGGGGCCAGCAAGCTGAATGTTCCCTTGGTGCTCATCCTGGGGGATGACGAGCTAAATGCAGGGGTAGTGATAGTGAAAGACATGGAAAAAGGGACCCAGGAGGCCTGCCCTTTAGATGAGGAAAGGCTCCTGACCTACATAAAAAGGGGGGAAGGACCTTGAAGAGGACCTGTTACTGCGGAGAGCTGGAAGCCAAGGATATCGGCAGAGAAGTGGTCTTGGAGGGTTGGGTCAACAGGAGGAGGGACCATGGAGGGGTCACCTTTGTCGATCTGAGGGACAGGGAAGGCCTGGTCCAGGTGGTCTTTAACCCCGAAGTAAGCGGTCCCATACATGAAAAGGCCAAAGAGATCAAAAGTGAATACGTCATCCGGATAAAGGGTCAGGTGAGCCACCGTCCCCCGGGAACGGAAAACCCCAAGATCAGAACAGGAGAAATCGAAGTGGCAGCCACAGAAGTGGATATTCTCAACCCCTGCCTGCCCCTCCCCCTTCGCCCGGACAGCCCCGAAGTCACCGAAGAAATACGCCTCAAGTACCGCTTCCTGGACCTGCGAAGGCCGGAGATGCAAGGTATCCTCCGCCTCCGCCACAGGGCCGCCGTGGAAGTACGGAACTACCTGGATCAGTTAGGGTTCATTGATGTGGAAACCCCCTTCCTCACCAAATCTACCCCCGAGGGCGCCCGGGACTACTTAGTGCCCAGCCGGGTGAACCCTGGAAAGTTTTACGCCCTGCCCCAGTCTCCTCAGCTCTTCAAGCAGATCCTCATGGTTGCCGGTTTCGATCGGTACTACCAGATCGTCAAGTGCTTCAGGGACGAGGATCTCAGGGCAGACCGCCAGCCCGAGTTCACCCAGATCGACTTGGAGATGTCCTTTGTGGAAAGGGAAGATGTGATGGAGGTAATAGAGGGCCTGGTACGCGTCCTCCTCGCCCTTGTAGATGTGGAGGTTCCCCAGAAGTTTCCCGTCATGAGCTATCAGGATGCCCTGCTCAAATACGGCATAGACCGGCCGGACAGCCGCTTCGAGATGCTCATCCAGGACGTATCACCCCTCTTTGAGGCCTCCTCCTTCGCTGCTTTCAAGGAGACCCTAACAAAAAGAGGTGTGGTTCGGGGTTTCAAGGCCCCCGGCGGGGCCCGGTTCTCCAGAAAGGAGCTGGACAACTGGGGTAACAGGGCTCGGGAGCTGGGTGCCAAAGGGCTCATCTCCATAAAGGTTGCAGAAGAAGCCCTCCAGTCTAACC
>CAZBOO010000012.1:6774-13767 GCA_964493535.1 uncultured Aquificales bacterium | reverse complement strand
TGAAGGATGCCTTCCAGGTGGAACCCGGGGACGCCCTCTTTCTCATAGCCGACGAGGAAGCTGTAGCCGCTGAGACCTTAGGGAGGCTCCGGATAGAGGTGGCCCAGACCCTAAATCTCATCCCTGAAAACACCTGCGCTCCCCTTTGGGTGGTAGACTTTCCCCTGCTGGAATGGGACGAAGAGGATAAACGCTACATAGCCGTCCATCACCCCTTCACATCCCCTATGGATGAAGACCTCCCCCTTCTGGACTCGGACCCCCTCAAGGTGAGGGCCAAGGCCTACGATGTTGTCCTCAACGGCCAGGAGATCGGCGGAGGCTCCATAAGGATCCACCAGAAGGATGTCCAGAGAAAGATATTTCAGCTCCTCCACATCAGCGATGAGGAGGCCCGGGTAAAATTCGGCTTCCTTTTGGAGGCCCTCCAGTATGGCGCCCCTCCCCATGGCGGCATCGCCTTGGGCTTCGACAGGGTTATGGCCATTCTCACCAACTCCCCATCCATCCGAGAGGTGATCCCCTTTCCCAAGACCCAGAAGGGCCAATGCCTCATGACAGAAACCCCCTCTCTGGTGAGTGAAAATCAACTGAAGGAGCTGAAAATCCGGTTGACGGTCTCCCCTGAAGGGGATTAAATTTAAGGAAATTTCCCAGGGAGGTGCAGCATGGCAACCAAAAAGCAATTAGTGGCCTTATTAATTCCCATAGCCCTCCTCATAGGGGGATGCTGTCATCCTCCTGTGAAGCAGATTTCCATGGCCAAGGCCCAGCTCATGGAAGCCCAAGAAGCCGGGGCACCCCAGTATGCCCCCAAGAAATACAGAGAGGCGGAAACCCTCCTCTCCCAGGCCGAGGCCGAGTCCAAGAAGGAATGCAAAAAATCCTGGAAAACAGTAAAACTTGCCAAAAAGAAAGCAGCCGAGGCCAAAGAAGAAGCCCTGAAAAAGAAGGCCCAGACCAAGATGTCTGCCCAGAAGGCCATTGACGAGGCCCAAGGAGCCTTGGAAGCGGCCCAGGAGGCAGAGGCCCCCAAATACGCCCCCGACCTTTATCAGGTTGCCTGCAGCGTCCTAAAGGATGCCGTCAAATCCTTTAAAGGAGAGGATTACGTTCAGGCCCTCCAGCAGGCCAAGAGGGCGGCTAATCTGGCCAAAAGGGCCAAAGAGGCAGCCATTAAGGTAAAGGAAGAACTGGCCGAAAGGGGAAAGGCAAGAACCAGCACCCATGTGGTCCAAAAGGGAGAGTGTCTCTGGGTCATTTCCGGCTATTCCCAGATTTACAACGACCCCCTCCTATGGCCCCTCATCTACTGGGCCAACAAGGCCCAGATCAAAGACCCAGATCTCATCTGTCCTGGACAGGTTTTATCCCTTCCCCGGAGTGTGCCGGGAGAGGAAAAAGAAAAGGCCGCATCCTTCGCAAAGCATAGGGTCCATTGGTCCCTATTTGACGGCAAATAAAGCAAAGGGAAGGGGCCCTTTAGCCCCTTCCCTTTTCCTTTCCATCCAAGTATCTTCCCCTCTCCAACGTCAAGAACCACAAGGAGAAAAGCATGGAAATAGAGATAGACTCCCTGGCCGTGGGAGGTTACGGCCTGGGGCGCTGGGAGGGGAAAGTGATCTTCGTACCCTATGGTGCACCCGGGGATCTGCTGGATGTGGAAGTGACAGAGGACCACAGGGATTACGCCTTCGCCCGGATTACGAGCATCAAAAAACCCTCTTCCCACAGAGTAACCCCACCCTGTCCCGTCTTTGGTAGCTGCGGAGGCTGCCAATGGCTCCATATAGACTATCCCATCCAGCTAAAGGCCAAAGAGACCTTGGCAAAAAGGGAGCTGCGTGAGGTCTTGGAGAACGATGGGGCCTTTCAGCCCATCATCCCTTCAGAACCCTATCTGGAGTACCGCACCAGGGCCAAGCTCCGGCTGTTCAAAGATCAAATAGGCTTCTACCAGGAAAAGAGCCACCAGATAGTGGCCATGGGCCATTGCCCGGTGATGACATCCATCATGAACAGGACCCTTTTAACATTCTATCACCACCTGAAGGAACTCCGGGAAGTAAAAGAGGTGGACCTCTTCTCCCATGGAGGGGAGAAAACCCTTCTCATCTCCATGAAGAGCCGGGGGAAACTGAAAGCCATCCACCAGATTTTCCACGCCTTGAAGGAAGGTTCCCAAGGTCAGATAGGCCTCAGGGTACTTTGGAAGGGCAAAGCCAGTCACTTAGGCCCCAGAACCATGGAAGAAGAAATCCTGGGCCATAAACTCCTGGTAGGCCACGACACCTTCTTCCAGAACAATCGGTTCCTGAGAGAAAGCTTAGCGGCCCTGGTCCTGGAACAGGCAACACCCTGGCTGGATGGAGAGATTTTGGAATGCTACGCCGGGGCAGGTGCTTTCACCCTGCCCTTGGTGGAGGCAGGGGCAAGAGTCACAGCGGTGGAAGGACACGTCCCCTCAGCCCGATTCCTTAAAGAAAACGTCCCCCAGATTGAGGTATGGGAGACAAGCTGCGAGAAGGCCTTAGAGCAACTTAAGGACCGCTCCTTTTCCCTCATCATCCTGGACCCACCTCGAACGGGCTGCTCTCACCACGTACGCCAGGCTATAAGGGATCTAACCCCTGAGGCTATCATCTATGTATCCTGCAATCCCGCCACCATGGCCCGGGACATGGCCTTTTGGAAGGAGAAGGGTTACTGCCTCACCTTTCTCCAGCCCTTAGACATGTTCCCCCACACAGGCCATGTAGAAGTAGTGGGTGCAATGGCAAAGGGAGAAGTCAATGGTAAAAACTAAAGCCCAGGCCATCAAAACAACGAAGTCCCTAAAGACTTATTGAGACCAAGCCTTCAGGGAAACCCACTGGGCAACAGGACCTCCCCCATTTCCCTTCTCACCCCCAAAAAGTCATAGACTTTTTGGGGACCCCACAGCCATGAGCCGCCCAGGAAGGCAAACGATGAGTTATCAAGTGCTTGAAAACAGCACTCTACGTGGACATAGTGATCAGTTTTAGGGGAAGTCCTCCTTGAGCAACCTTTCAGGACTTCCCCTAAAACGAAGATCTGGATAGTACTAAGACATTGAATATCAGATAGTTCCCTTTGAACGGAAGTGAGAAGCAAAAATGGGGAAAGTCCTCGCAACCTTTGCCTTTTCCGCCTTGTATGGTAAAAAAATTTATTGTTTAAAAAGAGGTGGCTCATCGTGAAAAGTGCTTATGTAAAACTTGTGAGTGTTTTGAGCCTGGGAGTCCTATTGATTCTTCTCTTTGTCCCTTTGGCTCAAGGCGGATTCTGGGAAAGGTTTAAGTCTTCAGTAGGCGCTCCCAAAGAGGATACCTCCCATACCACCGATTCCTCCCTTTCCCAACCGGAAATCATAGAAGGTCTCAAAGACGCCCTTCAGGTAGGGGCAAAAAAGGCAGTGGAGGGGGCGTCTTCAGAAGGGGGGTTTCCGAACAATCCCAACATCCCCCTTCCCCCAAAACTCCAGAAGGTGGCCAGCATCCTGAAACACACAGGGTACAAGGGTGATGTGGACACCTTTGAAGCCACCCTCAACCACGCCGCAGAAAAGGCTTCGGCCAAGGCCCTCCCCATCTTCACTCAGGCCATAAAAGACCTCACCTTCCAAGATGTCAAAGCCATATGGAAAGGAGAAGACACGGCAGCCACAAACTACTTCAAAGGCAAAACCTGGCAACCCCTCTCTAAGGCCTTCGACCCCGTGGTACATGAAGCTATCCAGCAGGTGGGAGTAGCCAAGGCCTATCAGGATCTTACAGAGAAGCCCCTGGTCCAGAATATCACCCAAGGCACCAACATGGACCTGGACAGTTATGTGACCAATAAGGCATTAGAAGGCCTCTTCTTCCTCTTGGGACAGGAGGAGAAAAAGATCGGAAAAGACCCTGTGGCCAGGACCACAGATATCCTAAGAAAGGTCTTCGGCCAAAAGTGAGGAGGTAAAAGATGGGCAAGATAGGTAAGATACTGGCAACCTTAGTCACCATCTTCCTGGTGGTGATCGTAGGTCTGGTCATTCTGGTCCACCTTTATGTCACCGAGGATAGGGTCAGGACCCTGGTGATTCCCCCGGCAGAGAAGGCCTTACAACGCAAAGTAACCCTGGGATCTGTAAAGGTAAGCCTCTTTGGAGGGGCAACCCTCCATGACCTATCCATCAAGGAGAAAGACGGAACCCATGACTTTGTCCGCATGGATGGTTTCGCCCTCCGATACAGCCTCCTTCCCCTCTTGAAAAAGAAACTGGTGATCACCCGAATAAAACTCCTGTCCCCCTACGTACAGATCTTTCGGGACGCCTCGGGCCACTTCAATTATGAAACCTTAGGGGTCTTACAGAAAAAAGCTCCCAAAGAAAAGAAGGAGGGAGGAGGGCTTCCCCTGCCCGTAACTGTTAAGGAGATCAGGGTTAATAAAGCCCATCTCGTCTTTAAAGACGCCTCAGGCACCTTGCCCAATGCCGACACTTTGACCAACATGAAACTCTCCATATCCTTGGGGACAAACCCCCCATCCTTCCATTACCGAGGTGTCACAGACTTCTCCACCAAAGTGGCCTACGGCCAGCTAAAAAGCCTCTTAAAGGGCAAAGTGGATTTCGACAAGGAGCGGGTAGGCTACAATCTGAATGTGGAGGCTGAAGAGGAGAAAATCCAATTCAGCGGGGAGGCCGTAGATTACTCAAAGGCCCCCAAGGTCACACTAAATATCACCAGCGACAAACTGAACGTAGACCGGCTCTTAGCCCTGAAAGAGAAACTCCCCAAAAGACAGGGTTCCACCCAAAAACCCTCTGGCGCCAAAGGAGAACCCCCTGTCCCACCCCAAATGGAGGCTTCGGGAAAAATTCAGATAGGAAAGATGACCTACAAGGGTTTATCGACAAAGGACGTGAGCCTGACCTACTCCCTCAAGAAAGGGGCCCTCTCTATTCAAGACCTCATGGCCCAGGTGGCCCAGGGAGAGGTTAAAGGCAACTTCACCGCCGATCTCAGCAAACCCCAGCCCCCCCACCAAGGAGATTTCTCCCTTAAAGGCATAGCCATAGAACCCCTTTTGGCTGCCCTCTTCCCCAAAGGCCAAGGTGTTCTTACAGGTACCCTCCAGGCCTACATGACATCCCAGGGCAAGGGGTTTCAGTGGGAAGTGCTTCGTAAAAACCTTACCGCCTCGGGAGACTACACCTTGGAGAATGGTCGATTCATGGACTTTACACCAGTAAACGCATTGGCCACCCTTCTAAACCTCGATGAACTCAAGAAGCTAACCTTCCAGGAAATGGGGGGGAACTTCCGGATTAATAAGGGCAAGATTCTCCTTAAAAGCTCCATGAAGGGGGATGATGTTAAGGCCCGGTCCCAAGGTCAAGTAGGACTGGATGGAAGTCTCAACCTCCCTATCATGCTCCAGCTCTCCCCCAAACTCAGTGAAAAACTGAGAAGCAGAGTAAAATTCGCTCGGTATTTGGAGACAAAAGAGGGTTGGACTATCGTACCATTGAAACTGACCGGCACATTGAGCCGTCCCCTTCCCATCTTGGACACCAGCTCAGTGAAGGAAGGCTTGGAGAAGTCCCTGAAAGATGAAGCCTCCAAAGGCTTAGAGAAACTCCTTTCGGGCCAAAAGAAGAAAGAGGAGGACTCTAAATCCCAGCCCCCAGAGGAAAAGAACCCCCTAAAGAAGCTCTTCGGTCGCTGATGGGAGAAAAGGGACAAAAGATGCCAGGCCCCCTCTCCCGATTTAGGGAAAAGAGGAAGGCCCTTTGGCGCTGGGCATGGGAAAGCCCCTTGAGTGAAGGGGGCAAATTCCAGCGTTTCCTCAGGGCCAGCTTCCGGATCCTTTTTATCGTATACAGGGAATTCAAGAGAGACGCCGTCACCCTGAGGGCCAGCGCCCTCACCTATACAGTAATCCTCTCCCTTGTCCCCATGCTGGCCCTGGGTACCGCCCTTCTAAAGGGCTTAGGGGCGGGGAACCAGATGCGCCAGGCCGCCTATGAAATGATCCACAAACTGGAAGAAATGGAGAAAGAAGGAAAGGGCCAGCCTCCTCCAGCTCCTTTAAGAGAGGGGAGCGCTCAAAGGGGGGGGAAGACCCTCTCTTCCCACCTCCGATTAGCCGTAGACAAGGTCTTTGACTACGTGGATCACACCAACTTTGCCACTTTGGGGGCCTTCGGTATCCTGGGTCTCCTCCTCACCGTGATCTCTGTGTTCGGCAAGATCGAAGAAGCCATGAACGCTATCTGGAGGACTCCCAGGGGCAGGCCCTTAGGAAGGAAGGTCATGGATTACTTAGCCCTCATGATTCTGTTCCCTGTAGCCATCAACGTGGGCCTGGCCGCCGCCGCTGCCCTGGAAAGCCCCACCCTCCTCTCCAAGATAAACCACATTCTTCCCTTCCCCTGGCTCTGGACCCTCTTTTTAAGCCTTCTCCCCCTCCTGGTCATCATAGCCACCTTTGCCACCCTCTATCGCTTCATCCCCAACACCCGGGTTCCCCTTAAAAGCTCCTTAGTGGGGGGTATAACGGGAGGACTGGGATGGATCCTCGTCCAGACCCTCTACATGAAACTCCAAATTGGCATAGCCAAATACAACGCCATCTATGGGTCTTTTGCCACCCTTCCCCTTTTTCTCCTCTGGGTGTACCTGGGATGGGTTACCTTCCTTGCCGGCACTGAAGTGGCCTACGCCATGAGTACATGGAAAACCTATCTGCCCCGAGGGGAAGATAGGACACCCGTCTTCTCCTTAGCCCTGGCCTATGACATCATGGACGGCCTATATCAGGCCTTTAAGGACCGTCAAGCCCCCAAAGAACGAGATCTGGCCCAAAGGGTGGGCCAGCCGGAGGGGGTGGTCATTCCCATCATCTCAAAGCTTAAAGAGAGGGGCCTCATTAGAAACATCCAGGGAGAGGAAGAAAGGTTGGTGCCTTCAGCCCCTCCTCAAG
>CAZBOO010000012.1:0-6764 GCA_964493535.1 uncultured Aquificales bacterium | reverse complement strand
TGGGAGATGGTGGAAGCGGTCTGTGGCCAGGAGACCCCATCCACCCTGGGGGGGCTATGGGCTAAAGAGGCTCTGGAGGCCATGAAGGAAAGGTTATATTCCAAAAAGCTTTCCGGGCTACTAACACATGAAAAAGAATCCCCTACAAAGGAGAAGAAGGGTGAAGACCTTTGAGATCGCCACCTTCAATGTGAACTCCATCAGATCCCGCCTCCCTATCGTTATCCCCTGGCTGGAAAAGCACCGACCCCAGGTCCTGTGCATGCAAGAAACCAAAGTGGCGGACAAGGATTTCCCCGCTGGGGAGTTCGAGAAAATCGGCTACTACGTGGCGTTCAGAGGAGACAAGGGGAGAAACGGGGTGGCCATAGCATCAACAGAGGAACCCCAAGAGGTATCCTTTGGTTTCGATGACGGGGGTCCTCCCGACGAAGACCGGCTCATCCGGGAAATCGTCTCCGGTATCCCCGTGGTGAACACCTACGTGCCCCAGGGACAGAAACCTGATTCCCCCATGTTCCCCTACAAGCTGGAATGGTTTCAGCGACTCCTGGCCTTCTTCCAGAGACACTATTCCCCCCAGGAACCCCTCATCTGGTGTGGAGATTTCAATGTGGCACCGGAGGAGATGGATGTCCACAATCCCAAAAGACTTTTAGGTCACGTTTGCTTCCGCCCAGAGGTATGGGAGGCCTTTGGAAGGCTGAAGGATTGGGGTTTTGTGGATATCTTCAGGAAACACCACCCTGGAGAACCAAATCAGTACACCTTCTACGACTATCGGGTACCCAAGGCCATAGATCGTGATCTGGGCTGGAGGGTGGACCATATCCTGGCCACACCTCCCCTGGCAAATCGATCCACTGACTGCTGGATAGATCTGGAGCCCCGCTTGGCCACCAAGCCCTCGGACCATACCCCCTTGGCGGCAGAATTTGAGACAAATTCCCAGTCCTGAGCCAAAACTAACTAAAGACAGAGGTTGCAGGTCTGCGGCGAATCAGGCACAAGGGGAAAAACACCCCGCCCCTCGGAACCTTTGTAAATGCCATATGGATAGATCAAAAAGGGGAAATTACCTGATCTTTAGGCCTGGACTCCAGGGACTTGCGAAAGGCCGCTATAATTTGGGGATCTGCTGCTCCAGTATCCTTATCTATCTCATCCAGTGCCCTCAGTAGATCCTCTACCTTCCATTGGGATTCATGCTCCAGCACGTGATGAAGCCTGTCAGCCAGGAATATTACCCGGGCCCCCAAGGGGCTCTGCTCTCCTTTCAGACCCTTAGGAAAACCCTTACCGTCAAAGCGTTCATGGTGGAAGAGGATGTAGGGGACTATGGCCCTGAGATAAGGGACATGGCGGAGCATATAACCGCCGATAACTGCGTGCTCCTCATAGTCCCATGCCCCGGCCTCGGAAGAAACCTCGGCCTTACCTATATCATGAAGGGCCCCGGCCACCCTTAAGTAACGGAGCACGGCCATGTTAAGCCCCAAGACCTTGCCGATCTCCGCCGACAAGAAGGAAACCACCTCTGAATGGGATCTCTGAAACTTATCCCTGTCACCCTTCTGGGAAACCAAAGAAAGGGCATCCTCCACCCGGAAGAAGAAGGGAGGCTCCTCCCCTTCCACCATCCGATAAACCATATTGCCACCCATCTTCTTCGCCTGATACATGGACCAGTCCGCCTTCCTCACCAGGGTCTCCGTACTGGTCCCATCGGTGGGGAAAAGGGCCAATCCGATACTCACAGAGAGACCACCTATACCCACCCTCCAGGAAAGCCCCTCCACCCCTTTCCTGCTCCTCTCCGCCACCCGCTCAGCCCCTTCTAACCCGGTCTCAGGCAGAATAACAGCAAATTCGTCTCCCCCGTAACGACAAGCGATATCAGATCCTCTAAGGGAAGCCATCACTGCCTCAGCTACGGCTCTCAGGACCTCATCCCCCTTGAGGTGCCCCAGCTGATCATTGACACTCTTAAAGCTATCAACATCCATGAATAGAAGGGCGAAGGGTGATCCATAACGCATGCCCCTCTCCACCTCCTCTTTGAGGGATCTGTAAAAATATGTAACATTGTAAAGTCCAGTGAGGGGATCCATGAGGGCCAGAAAACCCTTCCTCTCCAACAGCCCCTGAAGCAACCTCCCGCTGAGACGATCCACCACCTCTACTGTACCTTTCAAACCCTTTAGGAGGCTGCTATCCAGCTTTCTGTACCCCGTAAGGTTGAGGATAATATCCGCCCGGGAAAGATCCAATTCCCCTGGGCTGGCATAGACCGGCACACCCATGTGTTCGGCAAGGGAAAGGGCTTCAGCTCCCCTGTCAGGCTCCACTATCCCCAGCACCTCCACGGAAGGATCCCCTACCACCGTTCCCAAGAAGGCCCGTGCACACTTTCCGCCACCTAAGAGAACCACCCGAACCTTCTCCGGAAAAACCCTGGGCACCTCCATCTTGAAAGGCTCCCTCTTCTCCACTATAGCCTCTCCTCCTCGGGGTTCCCCCGAGCCATCTCCCCCAAAACCCTGTAGAAGTAGGCCAACATTAAAGAGCCATGTAAGAGGATCCGTCCTGGCCAGATAGTCCTTTATGGCCAGGACCGCCTACAGGAGGCGGCCTCCCAGCCCTCCCAGGACCTCCGTCTCCAACCCCCTCTCCCGAAGAAGCTCCCGGAGCTCCTTTTCCAGGGCCTTATCCCCCGTGAGGTTGAGGATGAGATCCACCTGGGGCATGTCCAGCACCACCCTGTAATCCTCGAAAATGGGGATACCCAACTGCCTAGCCAGGGGCAGGGCCTCCGCTTCGGGGTTTATCTCTGCCAAACCCAGCACCTCCATGGACGCGTCCCCCATGATGGTCTCCAAAAGGGCCTTACATGCCCTTCCCCCACCTAATGATGAAGATCCTCAATCCCTTGGGGAAGATTCTAGGAATCTCCACCTTTACACCGTCCTCTTCCCCCTTCTTCACATCACCTTCTCCAGAGCAGGCCTTTTCCGAACCACCCGCCCCAACAGGGAGGCCCCTTTTTCTAGATGCGACGGAGGAAGGGGCAACTCCAAACAAAAGACTCCCTTCTCCCTCGTGACAGCAAGATGCCGGACCAAAGGAAGCTCATCCCCCAGAAACTCCGCCAGGCTCTCCGCCGGGTCAGGGTCCCTCTCATAAAGCACCCTGATCTTGCTGCCCCTGTGCTTTATTCTCTTCTCTTTCAAAGAGGCTAGGTTATAGATCTTCGGACGGTTAAGCAAACCCCCTTTCACCAGGTGGATCTCCTGGCTAGGAGGCTCTCTAAGGTAAAATAGGGCCTGTACTGTATCCCTGTCACCTGTAAGAAAATGGAAGGGGAGCCACAAGACACTTTGTCGAGGCAGAAGCCGATACACCACCATCGCCTTTTTGAACCCAGAGACCTTAAACTCTCCCGTAAAACCCATCACCCCTCCCAGCCAGGTGTACTCCTGGTCTTGAGGCTGAAGCTGCTCCTCCAGCAGCGCCGCCATCTTTTTCGCCAGCTTCAAGTTTCTCCTGTGGCCCAGGGGATAGAGCACCGTGAGAACCAGGCTCGCTCCAATTAAAGCCCCAAAGACCTCCTTCGAGACCTTCACATCAACCCCTCCACCCAGCCCTTCCCCAAAGAGACCAGATCTTCCTTCTCCAGGTCTCCCCTCACAAAAGGAAGGGTCCTCACAGGAAGAGGAGAAAAGGCCTCCACTACCCTATCCTCATCCACAATCTCCCCTCCTTCCACCAAACCAAACTTATTGAGGAGTATCAAGCGAAGGGGAACCTTAATCTTCTCAAGAAAAGCTTTTATTCTTTTACTCTCCGTAAGGGAAAGCCTATCCTGGTTCATCACCAGGATATTGGCCACCCGCTCCCCATCCCTCAGGAGCTCTGCCATCTCCCTGGAGGCTTCTTCCTGGCGTTCCAGTTCCCTGTAAATCCTGTCCTCTCCCTTTTCCGTGGCCACTCCCGGACCCAGGGCCCCTTCCCCTTTGATGCCCTTCACTATGGCTCGACGATCCAGAATCTTCTCTCTCCACTTTTTGAGCTGATCTATCCAAAGAAGGGTGGAAAAGGGCAGGCTAAAAATTTTCAGGGTGAGCCCCGTGGGAGGAGTATCCACCACCAGATAGTCCTTGTCCCCATGGGCCTTCAGGATGTCCCTCAAGGCAAAAAGTACGGCCGATTCCTCCATGCCCGGGGAGTAGCGGAGAACGTCCAGCACCCCTTCCAGGTTGAGGATCTGGAGGTGCCTGTAGAGGTTCTTCATCCTCTTGACGGTCTCTTCCAGAAAGCCCTTGATGTAACCCTCCAGATCCACCTCCTGAGCCCACAGGTTCTCTTCCACCTGCCTCACCCCGTGGCCCCCTTCCATGCCCAGGACATCCCACAGGTTATGGGCAGGGTCTATAGAGGCCCAGAAGACAGAATACCCCTTGCTGGCAAGGGAAAGGGCCAGGCTGGCCGCCGAGGTGGTCTTCCCCACTCCTCCTTTGCCCAGGAAGAAGGAGACCCTCCTCATCAAATATCCGCCAGATCTGCCCACAGGGCCCAGGCGTCGTCCAGATGCCGGGACTTGGCCAGCATAATAGAAAGCTCCCGCTCCATATAAGGCAAAAGGGAGAGGCCCACCAGGGGAGGAGGAGAGGGCAACCCCACCAGGGAAGAATAGAGCAAAAGGGCGAAGGAGCCCTCCATCTCGGAGAGCTCCTTCTCTATGGTGTCCACAGCCCGGTCCCGGAAGCCCCGGGAAAAGGCCCTGAAGGCCTCCAGGAATCTGGACCACAGACTATTCGATTTCATGGGCTTCCTGGAGCTCTGGGGTCTTGGGGGTGAAGTAATCATAGATGAGGATGAGGTTGAGCAAGAGCATGACCACCACCATTATGCCCAGGGCATAGGCCTGAACGGGGTTCTTGGCCATGAAGGTGGGCACGGCTATGAAGAGGTACCAGACCAGGGCCAGGGTCACGGTAACCCAAAGGAAGAGGGCCGGTCCCAGAACCATCCATCCAGGTCTCTTCTGCACCCTTATGACCCAGGCCGCAGCTGTCATGAGGGCGATGGAGGCCAGCATCTGGTTGGCCCCACCAAAGGCAGGCCAGATGATGGTCCACGCCCCGGACCAGGCCAGCCCTATGCCGATGGCGGCGGGAACAGCCGAGGCCACCCAGCGATTGGTCATGAGGGAGTAAAAAGCAGGCACAGCATCCTTTACGGGCTCCAGGATCTCGGCAAAGGTATAACGGGCCAGCCGGTTGGTAGTGTCCAAGGTAGTCATGGCGAAGGAGGCCACCCACATGGAGGCCAGAATGACCATGAAGGTCTTGGGCAGACCCAGGACGGTGCTGGTCACTGCTCCGTAGGACTTGGCAAAGATACCCACAGGGCCGCCCAGGCTCTTGACCGCCTTCATGTAGTGGTTGGCAAACTGTGCCCCGCCCGCCCCCAGGGACTGAAGAACCTCGGGCTTCATGAGGCTCATGCCGTAGGCCCCGATACAGGCCACCACCAGGGTGGAGAGGAAACCCTCGGTGAGCATGGAGCCGTAACCCACGAAGAGGCCCTCTATCTCCCGGGAGAGCTGTTTGGAAGAGGTACCGGAAGCCACCAGGGCATGGAAGCCGGAAAGGGAACCGCAGGCTATGATGAGGGGGATTACGGGCCAGAAGGGGGTGGGCTTACCGGCGATGAGGGGAGCAGAGAAGACAGTGGCCATGGGAATGGTGATGGGCTTGAAGGAGGCTATGACCGCTGCTCCTCCCAGGACCAGACCACCCACTAAGAGCCAGGCGTTGAGATAATCCCTGGGCTGCAGCAGCACCTGGACGGGCAGGGCCGCGGCTATGATGATGTAGAAGAAGAAGACCACCATCCAGGTGTTGTATGCGGCTTTGATGGGGAACTTCTCCCCCAGGACGATGGCCGCCACCAGCATAATGATACCGATGATGGTAGAAAGCCTGAAGTCCAGCTTGATTCTGTAAAGAAGCACCCCCAGGATGAGACCCGCTATGATCTTAAATGTATAGGCACTGGGCACGGCAGGGACCTTCACAAAAACCTTGCCCAGCACCGCCCCGAAGGCAGCCACTATCAGGATGAGCACAAAGAAGATGAACCAAGCAAAGATATAACCCGTGCGCTTCTTGATGACCCGTCCCGCCACCCACTGGACAGAGTGGCCATCGTAGCGCACAGAGCTCATGAGAGAGAGGTAGTCGTGAACAGCGCCAATGAAGATATTCCCCACCCACACCCACAGAAGGGCAGGCACCCATCCCCAGGCTAAGGCAATGGCAGGACCCACTATGGGCGCCGCTCCGGCAATAGATGCAAAATGATGGCCAAAAAGGACATACTTGTTGGCCGGAACGAAATCTACCCCGTCGTAGAGTCTCACCGCTGGAGTGGGTTTCTCAGAAGCCCGGACCACTTTGTTCTGGAGGAAGCGTCCATAAATCCAGTAAAGAGAGACGTACAGGGCAAGGCCCACCACGATCACTACACCGACGTTCATAGCCCACCTCCCTAACAACTAAGTCTCTGGTCCAAAATCGCATGAAAACTCCCCACTTCTTCAAAAGAATACTGCCACCAAGAGGCCAGGTCAAGGAAGAGCCGAGCAGGAGTTCCTATGGACCCAGGGGTCTCCTTAGGGTAAATTGACTTTAATCCCCACGGGAGAAACTGCGGTGCTGGTACCCCTGGTCTTCTTCATCAAAAGGGTCCTCTTCCCCTCC
>CAZBOO010000011.1:0-18320 GCA_964493535.1 uncultured Aquificales bacterium | reverse complement strand
ACCACAATGATTTTCATGTTGGGGAGTTTCACCTCTGGGTTGATTTTGACCAGTCCGGGGCCGTTCCATCTGGTGATCCTGCCAAGGAATATCCCTGCCAACACATCAGAAGAGAGCTTAAGGGTGGGTTCCCCGGGTAGGTTGTAGGCCACCGCCACGGCCCCCAATGTGGTGGGGATGTGGAGGATCTTACCAGGGGCCATGGCCATCTCCTTAGCAGACATGAAGGCGTCGGTGCCGCCGAAGTCCACCGTCCTGCTCAGAAGCTGCCGGATGCCCCCTCCCGAGCCAATGGCCTGGTAGTTCACCTTGACTCCCCTCATCTGGTGGTAGATGTGGAACCATTTGGAGTACAGGGGATAGGGAAAGGTGGCTCCCGCCCCCAGAAGGGTCTTTACCCCTTTCGATTCTGCCCTGGTTTCTCCTGCTACGGGTAAGAGCATTGCCCCGATCAGTGTTACGATTGCCAGCTTCTTCAATAGTTTCATCACTTCTACCTCCTTTTCCTTTTTCTGAAACATATCCCGTGTAATATGAAGGATAGGTTAAAGAAGGATTAAGTTTCTCTTTAGGGCGAGAAAGACTGGTATCTTAAGCTCTTGGGGAGGGGGACCCTGTGGGTCTAAATCCCGTACAGGTCTTGGCCTTGTTTCCGGTAAGTATCGGTCTTAACCTCTCCCCGAGAGTATCTTTCATCCCAACCCTGGGGAACCGGCATCCTTTTGTACAGCTCTCCCCTTAGGGCCTCCAAGAGGAGCCTCTTTTTACCCATGAAGTCGGCGCCGCAGATCACCTTCTTTCCTGTCTCCTGAGAGAGTGCCTCAAGCCACTCTATCCCTTCAGGGCTCCTCATCAGGTGGTGATCAATGATCGGGATTTTGACGTGTATAGAGAGGAGTTTGGCATTCTCCCAAGCCCTTAAGGCCTGATCCTTAGAGACCCTGTGCCGGAGATAGAGGGATGGGCCATCCACAAGGACCACATTGGGACGCCAATCTATTATTTGTTGTATAGCCTTATCGTTGAGGAGTTGGATCCCTGGGGCGTGAACGAATGTACCCCCATCCGTTATCCTTGTCATGATCACGGTAATGGGATGGGAGGCCTTGTCGCCATGGAGCACAGGAAAGGAGAAATGGAGTTCACCAGAGTTTTCCCCTTCTGCCACATGGGGTGCTCTACCCAGGACCAAAAATATCTCCCTTGCTCTGCCTTCCTCTAAAGGAGATAGGCTGGAGGTTCCCTTGGTCCATATCCTGGCTTTTGGATTCAGATGGGCCACCCTCTTCACGTCAAGCTGATAGGGGTTAGGCTTTGCCAACGGGGAGTGGTCTCCGTGGAAGTGGCTGATCACTATATCCGTGGCTTGTTTCCATCTTTCTATGATCTTCTCTCGGATCCTCTCCCCCACAGCCACCTGGAAGGGATGGGGATGTAGCCCAAATCGGGTGTAACCCAAGGCGATGCCTGGATCTATAAGGATTTTCCTCTTCTTAGTAGTGACAAAGCAGCAGAGGCCCCTTACCCCTAAGGATTCTGTGGCCAGGATCTCTATTTCCATCTTGGCCAGACGTGCTCATGACAATGGGCCGGTTCGTAAGGGAACTGGAGTCTGATGATCGTGGGAACACCCTCTATGGTGCCATCGTAGACAAGCCCTTTCCCTTGTTCTTTGAACTGGTAGAGGTCAAAAGGTAGATCCTTCAGCAGCCAGTGAAAGTCGTAGGATTTGGGGGCGTACATGGCACCCTTTATGAGGCATTGCACTGTGACGGTGCTTTCTTCTTCGTTGAACATCACCTTTGGGGTCAAGACATACCAGCCGTAGCGCCTCTTCAGGGAGGCTATCACAGTAGATTTGAAGCCCTCCTTTTCTTTGAGGATCTGGGCAAAGTCCTGTTTAGAGTAAAGGGATGCCTCTCTATAGTGCAGGGTATCCCCCTGAGCCCTTACCTCTATGGTGTCTTTTAGCTTTTTAAATGCGGGCCCGGCCTGAGCAGTAGCTCCTAAAAGAACCGGCACCATTATCCATGGCAACCACCAAAGTCTCCCTCTCATTTTACTCTCCCCCTGTGTTCTCTTTGCAACTATAGCACTGGGGGTGGGCCCAAACAATCCGTTTTCCTCAGGACTTTCCCCAAAAATCAGCCTCACGCACATCCAAGGCAATGAACAACCCTGCGGCTTGCCGCAGGGTATCTAAAAATCTCCCCTCCCTTGAGGAGAAGGGAGGGGAGGGTGAAAGGAAAAAGTCTAATCACCCCCACCTAACCTCCCCCTCAAGGGGGAGGAACCATAGGGAAACCCTGTGGCAAGCCACAGGAAATTGTCAAGTTAAAGATTCAGTAAATTCATGACTAAATTTTTTCCAGCGATAAATTACCGGAGCAGCATTGATTTCCTCTACACCTTTCAATATTCGCTCCTTAAGTTCATCCTTGGAAGAAACACGAATATGCTTCAAAAATGTTCGTGCCATTTTAGAAAACACTGATTCAATCAAATTGAGCCATGATCCGTGTTTGGGTGTATGGACGTATGCAAAACGGCCTGGACGGGATTCAAGAAACTTCATTGTCTCCTTAGAGACATGAGCGGAATGATTATCCAAAATGATTCGAATGATGCTGTCCTCAGGATAATGGGCATCAAGTTCCTCGAGAAGCTCTATGAATTCTCTGCTACGATGTCGGTCATGGACCTGCGCTATCATTTCCCCTGTATGCAAGTCCAGAGCAGCGAGAATGGAGACAGTGCCAAGGCGTTTGTACTCATAGTCTCGCCCAACGCTTTTCTGTCTTCCCGGTTGAGGGGGCAAATCCGGGGCAATATTTTTAATGGCTTGTACTCCAGGCTTCTCGTCAACAGACACTGTGATTATCGCTGGATGGTCGCGGTTATCTGACTTATTGTCGTTTTGGAGGTTCACCTCCTGGTACACCATGAGCACTTCTTGCATTTTTTGATCGAATTCAGGGTCTCTACGCTCGAGATAGTATTTGATCTTATGCGGTCGTATTTCATGTGCCGATAGAATTCTCCAGATCGTGGCTTTTGCAGCTTTGGCCAAGCAGTCATGTCCAGCAGCCGGAGCATGGCTGCGGGTATATTTTGCAAGTTCATTCAGTGTCCACAGCTCTGCTGCTAAGCCGTGCTCTTTTGGTTTGGTGCAAGCGAGGTTAACCACCCAGGCCTTTGCTGCATCGGTAATAACTGGATCAAAGGGTCTGTGAAAATAATCTTTCAGCCCTGCTTCAGGACCGGCGGCAAGAGCCTTGTCGATGCATTTGTAAATGGTGGGACGACTAACATTGACCAACTGCTGTATTTTGCTAATCGGCACCCCGTCAGCATAGTGAAGCAAGACCTTTGCCCTTTGCACTTCCCGCACGGGCGCCTTGTGCGACCTGCTTAACTGGATTAATTTTTTGCGCTGTTTATCAGTTAAAATCAACCCTGCCCGCTTGGTGCTTCGTGCCATGGCTAACCTCCCCGGTTTTCTTGAAGGATAGCCAATGTGTATCAAAATGTCAACACTTTATTGAAACTCTATACTATTTATCAATTATAGCAATATCTAAAGAATTTTTTGTTCAAATTGATTCTAAGTCAAGTTAAAGGGAGGTGTATTATGGGTAAGCGCTTGATTTCTCTGCTGGTGGCCCTGGTATTTGTGGCCATGTGTCCTCTGACCTGGGGGGGGGCAGAAATGGGGAAGTTCAAGTACGAGGACTTTAAGAGTCCCAAAAGATGCGGCGTGTGTCACCAGCAGATCTATCAAGAATGGGAGCAGTGCCTTATGGCCAAATCTTTCACACATGCCTGGGACGATGTGGAGTACTTCAAGCTGGCGCTGCCCCATGCCATGAAATTTGCTAAGGTGGCCGAGGTAAAGGGCGGCTGCATCGCCTGTCACGGGCCTTTGGCTTTTCTAACTGGTGATATTCCCCCCAAATCCCCTGCCGCCGATACCCGGGCCAATGAGGGGGTGAGCTGCGAGGTGTGCCACAACATCACGGGCACCACGGAAAAGGTGCCTTACAACTTCAGCTATGCCATTGGGCCGGGTAAGATTAAGCAGGCTTCCAGGAAAGGCGTTAAGGCTCCTCATGGCGTCAGGTACTCCGCTTTCTTGAGGACCTCCCAGTTCTGCGCTACCTGCCATGACGAGGCCAGTCCTTACGGGGCCTGGGTGAAGAGCACCTACAGGGAGTGGAAGGATGTGGCTCCCGGTTCGCAGTTGAAATTCAGTGTGGAGCTCTTCAATGGCAAGGTGGGGCACTATATTCCCTCTGGCTCCACGGAGGAGAGGATGCTTTGGCTAGAGGTGTGGGCTGTAGATTCAGCGGGGCACAAGTACAGCATTCCCGTGGACAAAAAGGGGTTCAAGGGTGAGGAGTACACCATAGCTGACTCCAAGGTCCTGGCTTATCAGGCTATGGGAGATATTATGAATATCAGGGGTTTCAAGGGTATTAAGAGGGATGGCGATGTGCCCGATGGGGCCCGTATTTTTAGAAAACCCTTCTTGGATCCCAAGGGCAGGATGACCATCTGCCAGTGGTATGCCGCCCAAAATACGCTGGTGGACTATCGTATCGGTCGTCGGGAGACCAAGGTGGAGGGCTATACATGGAATGTGCCCACTGAGATAGCCCCTGGTCCTGTCACCATCAAAGCCATCCTTTATTACAGCCTGGTGCCCTCATCCGTGGGCGAGTTTCTGAAGCTCCCCGTGAGCGAGTACACAGAAAAAGTGGTGAACACCGGGACCTTGAGAGTGAAGGTTGAGAAATAGCTTTTCGTTTCCCTAATGCGGGATTCTTTATGGGCATCAAGGAGTTCGAGATGTCCGAGAGGTTCTAAGGGTCTGGCCCAGGGTGACAGCATCTTCAACGAGGCCATTGAGAAGATGTGGGTGGAGCAATGGCTTTTCTTTGCCAACTCTACAAGATTTGCTTCTGCTATGGCCGGAGCTGACTATGGAGTCTTTGCCAATGGTAGGTGGTACATGAGCAAGAACCTCCAGCAGATGTCTGACTGGCTTAAGTTTAAGCTGAAGGCCAAGGCGAGGTGAATTGGAGGGGGATGGGTATTGACAACCTGTTCCTTACGGTCTAAATTTATTTTAGTTTGATAGTTATTCCAAATAAAATCTTAGGAGGGGAAAATGGGAACAAAGGGAAGAGAGATTGTAGGACTTGATGTTGAGAGGCTTATAGAGTTGCTCAACAAGGCGTATGCGGATGAGTGGCTTGCCTATTACCAGTACTGGATAGGGGCCAAGGTGGTGAAGGGACGCATGAAGGGCCAGGTGGTGGCGGAGCTTGAGGAGCACGCAGCGGATGAGCTGAGGCACGCGGGCATGATCCTGGAGAGGATCCTGCAATTGGGGGGTACACCTCTGCTCAAGCCGGAAGACTGGTACAAAGTGAGCAACTGTGGATACGATGTCCCGGAGGATCCGCATGTGGAAAGCATCTTAGAGCAGAACATTAAGGGTGAGCAGTGTGCCATTGACGTCTACAACAGACTCCTTGAGGCTACCAGGGACAAGGACCCCATCACCTACCACATGGCCCTGGAGATCCTTGAGGACGAAGTGGAGCATGAAGACGACCTTCAGGCATTGTTGGAGGACATCCAGGAGAGGGGAAGGTAGAAGCCAGCGGGGCTGAAGGATCCTATGGTGTCTTCTTGGAGGGGGCTTGACAAAGTCCCCTTTTTAGGTTTCAGTAAATTGTATAGCAAAATCATTTTAGATTAGGAGGTATTTGAGATGGCAGAGAGGTTGGAAGTCTACAAATGTGAGATCTGTGGAAACATTGTAGAGGTCCTTCACGGCGGTAAAGGGAAGTTGGTCTGTTGCAACCAGCCCATGGTTAAGCTGGAGGCAGGTTCTGTTGATGCTGCCCAGGAGAAGCATGTGCCAGTGATTGAAAAGGTGGCTGGGGGCTACAAGGTGAAGGTGGGAAGCGTAGCCCATCCCATGGAGGAGAAGCACTACATCGAGTGGATTGAGTTCATCGCTGATGGCAAGGTCTATAGGCAGTTTCTGAGACCCGGCGATGCCCCCGAGGCCTTTTTCCCCGTGGAGGCCCAGGAAGTGACGGCCAGGGAGTACTGCAATATCCATGGTCTCTGGAGGAGCTGAATCCTCCATATTGTTGGAGGTATGGGATGAAAAGGGTAAGTGGTAGTTTGAAAGGCATGTTTTGCTGGTGTGTGGCTCTGGCTTTTTTGTTGATGTGGGTTACTGTTCCTGTCCAGGCGAGGCCGTCCAAGTGCGAGGAGTGTCATAACAAAGTGACCCCTGGTATCGTGAAGGACTTTAACCGGGGCAAGATGGCCAAGAGGCTCACTTGTAAATCGTGCCACGGCAGTGCTCACACCAGTACCAAAGATGCAGATAAGGCCGAGCTGCCCACCATAAGCACATGCAAGAGGTGCCACAAGAAGCAGGTTAAACAGTACATGAGCAGCAAGCACGCCCTGGGGTTGTTGCCCATCACTGCCTTTCCAGGTTTTTCCCACAAGCAGCCCAATGCATTTATTGCCGGGCAGAAGGGGTGTAACGGCTGTCACAACCTGGGCATAACCGACGAGCATGTGAGAAACAACGAGGCCCGCAAATACTATAAGTACGGCATGGACTGTCAGAACTGCCACACCAGGCACGCCTTCTCCGTTGAGGAGGCCAGGAGTCCCGAGGCCTGCAACAGTTGCCACACGGGCTTCGATCATGCCCAGTGGGAGTTCTGGTTCCATTCCAAGCATGGGGCGGCCTATCTCACGGACAAGAAGGCACATAGAGGTCCCACTTGCCAGGACTGTCACATGCCTGACGGAGATCACAGGGTGATGACTGCTTGGGGGTTCCTGGGTCTCAGACTTCCTGAAGAAGACAAAGAGTGGCTGGGTTACAGAGTCACCATTCTCAAGGCCCTTGGGGTATTGGATGCAAACGGCAAGCCCACCAAGAGACTGGATCTGGTGAAGGCGGCTGACATGGTAAGGCTTACCAAGGAGGCCTGGCAGAAGGAGAGGAACAATGATCTGGCCACGTGCCAAAGGTGCCATTCTGCCAACTTTGCCCGGGAAAACCTGAAAAATGCTGATCTCATGCTCAAGTCTGTTGACAAGCTCTTCGCCGAGGCCATCGAGACGGTGGCGGATCTTTATAGGGATGATATCATCAATAAAAAGACCAACCAAGCTACTTGGCCCTATCCAGACCTGCTAAACTTCTACGAGGTGGACACATACGTGGAGCAGATACTCTATGAGATGTTCATG
Organism: uncultured Aquificales bacterium; assembly: GCA_964493535.1. Classification (GTDB taxonomy): domain Bacteria; phylum Thermosulfidibacterota; class Thermosulfidibacteria; order Thermosulfidibacterales; family B14-G1; genus WFSI01. The sequence continues at coordinate 11,024 of CAZBOO010000011.1, read as the reverse complement.
GATCATAGGATGAAGACCTTCCAGGCGGCCTTCCACAACAACCCTGACTACACCACCTGGTACGGTTACGCCAAGATGAAGAAGGACCTGGTGGAGATTAAGGAGCTGACTGCCCAGATGAGAAGGGAGGCAAAGGAAAAGTCCAAGTAGTCTCAGAGGCCGTTTGAGGCTTGGAGTCATTGAAGATCCCACAGATGGGGTACCCATACCATTGTCTCATGCAAAGGAGGGATACATAGTATGCAGAGTTTCAAAGCGGTGAAGATTACTGACAGGGTTTACTGGGTAGGAGTAGTGGATTGGGGTCTTCGCAACTTCCATGGCTACACCACCCATGAGGGTTCAACATACAACGCCTATCTTATTCTGGCAGACAAAGTGATCCTGGTGGACACGGCTAAGGTCTATTTCAAAGAGGAACTTTTAGCCAGGATTGCCAGCGTTATAGATCCCAAGCGCATAGACTACATTGTCTCCAACCACTCGGAGATGGATCATACCGGTTCTCTTCCATGGATGATTGAGCAGGTGAAGCCTGAAAAGGTCTTTGCCTCTGTCATGGGCGCCAAGACCCTGAAAGAACTCTTTCACTGGGACGTGGAGGTGGTGCCTGTAAAGACGGGAGACACCCTGGATCTGGGGAACATGAAGGTCTCGTTCATTGAGACCAGGATGCTTCACTGGCCGGACAGCATGTTCACTTATTTGGAGGACGAGGGGGTTCTCTTTTCTCAGGATGCCTTCGCTATGCACTTAGCCTCTAGCGAACTCTTCGTGGATGAATTGGATCCCGGCTTTGTACGGAGAGAGGCAGCTACATACTACGCCAACATCCTTATGCCTTACTCAGCGCTAATTCTTAAGCTGCTCAAACAGGTTAAAGAGATGGGTCTGAGGCCGAAGATTGTGGCAACGGACCACGGCCCCATCTGGAGGAAAAAGGAGGATATAGCAAAGATATTATCCCTCTACGAGGAGTGGGCGCTCCAGAAGCCTACGAAGAAGGCAGTGGTGGTTTACGACACCATGTGGGGAAGCACCGACCTCATGGCAAAAACCATTGCAGATGGCTTAAGGGAGGGTGGAGCTACTGCCAAGGTGATGTCCATGGGCGGCTCCCACAGAAGCGATGTGGCCACCGAGGTGTTGGATGTTGGTGCCCTGATAGCTGGTTCTCCCACCCTAAACAACAACCTCTTTCCTTCCATGGCTGACATCCTCACTTATCTCAAGGGTCTGAAGCCCCAAAATTTGATAGGTGCTGTCTTTGGCTCCTACGGCTGGAGCGGAGAGTCTGCGAAGCAGGTGAGGGAACTCCTGGAGGCCATAAAGGTGAATGTACTGGGTGAGGTAAAGGCCAAGCACGTGCCTACCCGGGAAGTGCTTCAAGAGTGCTTCGATCTTGGACTCCAGATAGCCCAGAAACTGGACGGAATTTGCAAGGGGGAATGATATGAGCGTGGATACCAAGGCCTTTAGGTACATATCTTATGGCCTTTATGTAGTGACGTCCCGGGACGGGGAGCGTCTCAATGGCCAGATAGCCAACTCGGTGATGCAGGTGACATCTTCCCCGCCCAAGATAGCTGTAATCTTGAACAAGGAGAACCTCACCCACGACTTTGTGGCAAAGAGCGGAGTCTTTGCTGTCTCCGTTTTGGAGGAGGAGAGCCCCATGCTCTTCATAGGGCTCTTTGGCTTCAAGTCGGGCAGGGATGTGGACAAGCTCTCCCAGGTCGAGTTCAAGAAGGGTGAAACGGGGGCGCCCCTGGTGACGGACCACGCTGTTGCTGTCATGGAGGCGAAGGTGGTTAAAACAATGGACGTGGGGTCTCATACCGTATTTGTGGGGGAGGTTGTGGGGGCCAAAGTGGTGAAGGGTGGCAATCCTATGACCTACGCCTACTACCATCAGGTGAAGGGGGGCAAGTCTCCTAAGAGGGCCCCCACTTACATAGATGAGCGTGCAGAGAAACCAAAAGAAGAAAGGAGATGAAGAAGCATGTGTGCAGTGTGTGCGGTTACGTCTACAATCCCGCCAAGGGAGATCCCGAGAATGGCGTGGCCCATGGTACCCCCTTTGATGAGCTCCCGAGGATTGGGTCTGCCCCGTGTGCAGTGCAAGCAAGGACATGTTCAATCCTACGGATTAAAGAGGCGACCTGAAGAAGATTATAGGTAAGGGGCTGGAGTATTCCAGCCCCCTACTTATGTGGATGGGGGTTGTTAGGGTTTCCAGACTTTCCAAACATTACCTACCAGATCCGGTCCGGGTTTGAGAGTGGGCTTACCCGGCTCCCATCCAGCGGGACAGGCCTCTGTGCCCTGGCTTTGGCGCACGTATTGGAAGGCCTGGATCTGTCTTATCAATTCCTGGACTTTTCTGCACACGGGTGGTGCAAGGATCTCCATGGACTGGATGATCCCATCGGGGTCAATAATGAACCTTCCCCGGATGTTTAGACCCAGGTTTTCGTCATAGACCCCATAAACCTGGCCGATCTTGCCTCCCGGATCGGAAAGCATAGGGAAAAGAATTCCCCCTGGGACCATTTGGGAGAGTTCCGTCTCTTGCCAGATTTTGTGGGTGAATACGGTGTCACAACTGATGGCCAATACCTCGACTCCCAGCTTCTTTAACGTGGCATAATTAGCTGCGACTGCAGCCAGTTCTGTGGGTCAGCCAAAAGTGAAGTCGGCGGGATAGAAACATAAAAGCACCCATTTCCCTTTGTAGTCCGATAGCTTTACCGGTTTAAAATCCCCGTTGGCAAAAGCCTGGGTCTCAAAATCCGGGGCCTCCATTAAAGGTTTTAAACTCATAGACTACTCCTCCTTTTTAAAGTTTCCCTTCCCCTCTGGAGAGGGGGAATTTTGTGTGGGTCCTCTTCCCGTTGGTACACAAGGTTCTCCCATGGCCGTTATCCTTAATAGGTTTTTTAAAAGCTATGGAGATTTACAATACATATTTGAAACAGTTTCAAGTTACAATTTTCTATTAGAGGTTATCTCTTCAATTTTTGTGGAAGGGCTTGAACCTGTTGGTTATGGGGAGCCTTCTATCTCTTCCAAAGGCCCTGGGGGTGATTTTGATCCCTGGGGGGGCTTGGCGCCTCTTGTATTCGTTTCTGTCTACCATATTGATAACCCTTTTCACCAGAGGGGGATCAAAGCCCACGGCTACTATTTCCTGGAAGCTTTTGTCTTTCTCCACGTAGGCCTCCAGGATAGGGTCCAGGATCTCGTAAGGGGGAAGAGTGTCCTGATCCGTCTGGTCGGGACGTAGTTCCGCTGTTGGTGGCTTTACGAATACGCTTTGGGGGATAATTTCCTTGCCGGATCGGGAGTTGATGTGACGGGCTATGTGATAGACTTCAGTCTTGAACACATCTTTGATAACGGCGAACCCACCGGCCATGTCTCCGTAAAGGGTGGAATGGCCGCAGCTCATCTCACTTTTGTTGCCTGTGGTTAGTACAATCCAGCCAAACTTATTGGACAGTGCCATGAGGAAGTTTCCCCTGATCCGTGCCTGTAGATTTTCTTCGGTCACGTCCTCTGCCAGTCCCTGGAACACCTCCTTTTTTAGTTCTTTTTTATAGCCATGGAACACTTCCTGTATAGATAGGGTGTGGGTCTTTATTCCCAGGTTCTTGGCCAGGTCCAAGGCATCCTTATTGCTGGCATGGGATGTGTACTGGGAGGGCATGAGTACACCCACCACGTTTTCTGCACCTAGGGCCTCCACGGCTATAGCCGCCACTAAGCTGGAGTCTATTCCCCCTGACAGCCCTATCACCACCTTTTTAAAGCCGTTTTTTCTTATGTAGTCCCGGGTGCCGACTACCAGGGCTCTGGTAATCTCTTCCTCCTGGGAGAGGGGGGAAAGGGGTTCTTCTTCGGGCAAGGGAGGCAGGGGTGTGGGATCCAAGGTGGAAATAGAGATAACGGGGATGTCATCCTGGAAGGTGAGTTTCTCCTTCCTTCTTCGGGGGTCATGAAGACGGGTCCTGAAAACAGACTCTACATTCAGGTCCGCCACTACCAGGTCTTCCTGGAAGATCTTCCCTTGGACCATGCGAGTGCCTGTCTCATCAAAAATCATGGAGCCCCCGTCAAAGACCAGCTCGTCTTGGCCCCCTATTATGTTGGTATAGGCCACGATGACCCTATTGTCCGAGGCCCGCACAGATAGCATCCTTTCCTTGAAGGCCCTTTTGCCTATATAGAAGGGGGAGCTGGAGACGTTGATGATTACCTCCGCCCCTCCTCCTAAGCACTGGGCTAAGGTGGGGCCTTCTGCATACCATATGTCTTCGCAGATGTTGATCCCTACCACTGCTCCGTTAATGATAAAAACGGGGGTTTCTCGGCCTTGCTGGAAGTATCGGTTTTCATCGAAGACCCCGTAATTGGGAAGGAAGATCTTTCTATATATCCCCCTTACCTCTCCATCATGTATGATGGCGGCGGCGTTGCAAATATCATCCATGGCATCTACAAAGCCCACCACGGTCGTTATCCCGTGGATCTGGCCGGCCAAATGGTGGAGGGCTTCCACGTTCTCTTCGATGAATTGAGGTTTCAGGAGGAGATCCTCAGGGGGGTGGCCGGTGATGGCCAACTCCGGAAAGGCCACTACGTGGGCGCCCTTGTCTTTGGCCATCTGGGTGTACTGAAGGATCTTTTTGACATTGCCATCCAGATCCCCCACGGTGACGTTTACCTGGGCTAAGGCAATGCGCAGATGTTTGATAGCTCCATCCATCTTTCCCTCACCCTTCATTTGCGTAAAGTATAGATGAGCTGTATGTCCCTTTGCAAAGGGATTTTTCATATTATATAGCCCTTGTGCATCTTCGGATGGAGGAGGAGAAGATGGAAGACCTGCTAAGAGAGGTGAAATTTGACGAGAAAGGGCTGGTGCCCGCCATTATCCAGGATGCCTTTAACGGTGAGCTCCTCATGGTAGCCTATATGAATGGGTTGGCCTTGGAAAAGACCCTGGAGACTGGCTATACTCACTTTTGGAGCCGATCCAGGAATCGTCTCTGGAAGAAGGGGGAAGAGTCTGGCCATGTCCAGAAGGTGAAAGAGATCAGGATTGATTGTGACAGTGACACCCTTTTGGTGAAGGTGGAGCAAAGGGGGGCAGCCTGTCATATGGGCTACAAGAGTTGTTTCTTCCGGAGCCTGGGTCATGAAGGTTGGCAGGTGGATCATGAGAAGGTGTTCAAGCCCGAGGAGGTCTATGGAGAGGGCTGTAACATTCTGGAGCATATCTATGAGGTGATCCTGGACAGAAAGCATCACATTGATAGGGAGGACTCTTATGTGGCTTCCCTCTTCAGGAAAGGGCACGATACCCTTTTGAAAAAGGTGGGAGAAGAGGCTACAGAGGTGGTGTTGGCCTGCAAAGATGGTGACAGGGAGCAGGTGGTCTATGAGGTGGCAGATCTCTTCTTCCACACCCTGGTGGCCATGGGCTATCATGGTATCCCGCCGGCAGATGTCTATGGTGAGCTGGGTAAGCGTTTTGGGAAATCGGGTCTGAGGCAGGATGAGCGATAATAAAAGGTAGGAGGGGAGGATGGGGGGAAGGGATACACGGGGAGTAGGTTTTGGGACGGATTTAGGGGTTACCCTCCGTCCAGAGCTTCGGGTTACCCCTGCCCTCATTCAAACCATGGAGGTGGTGGCCCTGCCCCTAATGGAATTGGAGGTCAGGGTGTGGCAGCTTTTAGAGGAAAACCCTTTTCTGGAGCTGGATGAGGAGAGGTGGCGTGAGGAGAGGGAGGGAGAAGGTGAGGAAACACCCTGGTGGGAGAGGTTGGAGGACAGGGGGGAGACCCTCCATGAGCATTTGGAGGCTCAATTAGCCCTGGCGGAGTTCCCCGCAAGAGTGGTGGAGGCGGCCCGGGCCCTTTTGCCCTATATGGACTCCCGGGGTTTTTTGGCTTTGGATCTGGAAGAGCTGGCTTCCCATCTCCCCTTTTCCTTAGAGGAGCTGGAGAAAGGGAGATGGGTCCTGGCTTCCTTGGATCCTTTAGGATGCGGGGCACGAGATGTGAAGGAGTCCCTCCTCTTCCAGGCCCGTATCAGGTTTCCACAGGACAAGAGGCTGGAGGGTCTCTTGGAGAGGGGGTGGGAGTTACTGTTGAGGGGTATGAGGGGCAGGTTGGCCACGCGGCTTAGACTGTCTTCCCAGGAGTTGGATGAGGTGATTCAGCGCCTCAGAGAGCTTACCCCTTATCCCGGTGGTGGTTTCTCCACTGGCAATGACGGGGTCCCCGGCCTTCGTCCTGATATCCTTGTTGAGTATGTGGGGGAGGAGCCTGTGGTGTGTCTGGCAGGGGATAGGGTACCGCCTCTCAAGGTAAGGAAGATGACTCTTAGGGGGGCGGGGGATGAGTCTCTCCAGTACTTCAGGACCGAGAGGGCCAAGGCCTTGGGCCTTATGCGAGGGGTTATGCTACGGAAGAGGTATCTCAGGAGGTTGGGCCTTCTATTGGCTGAGATTCATAAGGAGTTCCTTCTGGGGAAGAGGGATGCTCCCATGCCCCTGTCCGTCTCTGATGTGGTAGGAGCCCTGGGGATTTCTGAGGCTACGGTGAACAGGTTGATAACCGGCAAGTACCTCCATACCCCCCGGGGCACTTTTCCCCTTCGGGCCCTCTTCCAGGGGGAAAGGGGAGGGATTAAGGAACTCATCAAGAACCTTGTAGCAGGGGAAGACCGTGCCCACCCCTTGGGGGATGGAGAGATTGCCAGGAAGCTAAAGGAGAGAGGATACAAGGTGGCCAGGCGCACGGTGGCCAAGTACCGGGAAGAGATGAACATCCCTTCCCGCAGGAAGAGATGGAGTGTTTAGGTTAATCCGGGGGCTTTCCCTTCCAACCTTTGCCCGGGGTCTTCTTTCTTTTAAGCCATAAAGGGATGTAATGCTTATCCCGGAAGGTGTAGACCCTGGTTCTGCCGGTATGAAAGACCACCATTTTTCTGGGTATGATGTAGATCCTTCCGTCGGGACCGTATACCTTGGATCCTATGACTCTAACCCTTTGCCCCCTTTTTATGGATATGCCAAGCTGTTTTACGTATCGGGTTGGTCCCATGAGGATGAAGAGGGGTCTTCCCCTCATGGAAATGGAGAGGACGGCGGGTTTTTTAAGGGGCAGGGTCTCTCTGTTAAATACCATTAGGGATCTTCCTTCCAGGATAAGCTCTGTATTGGGATCGTAAAGCTCCATAAGTCTGAAAAGGGGAGGCCGGGCGTGAAGAACGGAAGGGAAGAGGAAGGTGAGGGATATAAATATCAGCACCTTACCTTTCATCTTCCCCTCCTTTGCTTTTTTTACCATCTCATACAGATTCTACGCCACCACACCCACAGGGGCAATCCCGTTCTGGGGTCTCGAAGCTGAATTCTCCATCTTTTGGTTTTCATCTGTCTTCCTCCGATTTGTGGTGTGTTTGCCTTTGTGCAGGTTGTAAACATGCCACTCCATTAATAGCCGTTTTTACATGCAGTTGACCATGGAGTCTCTTTGGCTCTGGTGGTATCAGGGTAGAAAAAAGTTCCCATGGGTGCAAATTTTACTATCTCTTAGGCCAGACTATAGTTTTTTATCTTGTATTGGAGGGTCCTGAGGGATATGCCCAGATACTCTGCCGTCTTCTTTCTGTTTCCTCCGAATCTTTCCAGGGCGTTTTCTATGGCTTTCTTCTCCAGTTCCTTAAGGCTGCCCTCCAGGATGTCCTCTTCTCTCCCTTCTTCTAAACGGGGTGGCGCCAGCTTTTCGCTTTTGCTTAGAATCACGGCCCTTTCTATAACGTTTTGTAACTCTCGGATATTGCCAGGCCATGGGTAATTTTTCAGGGTTTTCATAACCCCGTCGGGGATCTGGTGAATCTCTTTACCCATCCTTTTGCTTGCCCATGCGGTAAAATACCTCACTATCTCTGGTATGGCCTCCCTGCGCTGTCTCAAGGGAGGGATCTCTATGGGGAAGACATTGAGGCGGTAGTAGAGGTCTTCCCGAAACATCTTTTCTGGTATGGCCTCTCTCAAGTTCTTGTTGGTAGCGGCTATGACCCTGGCGCTGGTCTTGATGGTGGCCAGTCCTCCCAATCGTTCAAAAGAGCCGTCTTGCAACACCCTGAGGAGCTTTGCCTGGGATGAAAGCCCCATCTCTGATATCTCGTCCAAGAAAATGGTGCCCTTTTGGGCCAGTTCAAACTTCCCTTTCTTGCTGGTGACTGCACCGGTGAATGCCCCTCTCTCATACCCAAAAAGCTCTGCCTCCAGCAGGTTTTCCGGGATAGCGGCGCAGTTGATCTCTACAAAGGGCCCCTCCTTTCCGCTCAGGTGGTGGATTACCCTGGCGATGATGGACTTTCCTGTGCCGCTTTCTCCGTAAAGCATGACGGTAGCCTCTGTGGGGGCCACATTTTCCACCTCCTGGCGCAGCTCTTCCATGCCCAAGAAGATGAGATCTATGGGGGGCAGATCCTGACTCAGTTGCTCCTTCAAAAGTTGATTTTCTAAGGTCAGACTCTGCTTCTCAAATGTTCTGGTCACCAATTGACGGAGTTCTTCCGGGTCTTTGAGGGGTTTGGTGATGTAGTCAAAGGCCCCTAACTTCATGGCCTTGACAGCCGTTTCTACCGTGCCGAAGGCCGTTATCATGACGAAGTCCACCTCGGGGTATTCGTCCTTCACCTTTTCCATAAGTTCTAAGCCGCTTATCCCTGGCATCTTTAGGTCGGCCAGGATGAGATGAGGGGAAAGTCTCTTGATCTTCTTCAGGGCCTTTTCCCCCGAGTCGGCCTCTTCCACCTGGTATCCCGTATCTTTGAGGATGCTGGTCAGAAGAAGGGAGAAGGCTTTGTCATCATCCACTACCAAAATGCGGAGGTCTTTCTTTTCCATTATATTACTCCTTTGATTCTTCCAAGAGGCCTGTCAGTCTGTCCCACTGGTGGATTACCCTTTGGGCTATCTGGGTGAGTTTTTCTTCCCCCCAGTGGGCAAATCTACTCTGGCACAGGAGATAGTCCTCTATCTTCACCTGGAAAGAGGGCCTATAGGTGATGTGCCATCTTTCTCCCTCCCACTCCACAAGCGGATAGGCCCTTGACTCTACAGCCATCCTGGCCATGGTGACGGTTTTATCCTCTGGGTATCCCCATCCCGGGGGACAGGGAGAGAGGATATGGATGAAACGGAACCCACTTTTGGCTTTGGCCTTTTTGAACTTTCCTAAGAAATCCTGGGGGTATGCTAGGTTGGCTGTGGCTACATAAGTGGTGCCATGGTCGGCCATTATGGAGAGGAGGTTCTTTTTGTCTTCCCCTTTGCCCTGGGGTGTGGTGGCCGTGTAGGTCCCCAGAGGAGTGGCAGAGCTTCGCTGTCCCCCTGTATTCATATACGCCTCATTGTCATAACAGACGAATATCATGTCCGTCCTTCTCTCTGCTGCCCCAGAGAGGCCCTGGAAGCCCATGTCGTAGGTGCCCCCATCTCCCGCCCAGGCTACCACAGTGGTTTCCTTGTCTCCCCGGGCCTCTAAGGAGGCCTTTACCCCTGCCGCTGCTGCGGCCCCTGAGATGAAGGGGACATGGAGGAGGGGTACCCCCAAGGAAAAGGTGGGATGGGTACCTGCGATGACGGACCAGCAAGAGGCGGGGATCACTACCATGGTCTTTTTGCCCAAGGCCTTTAAAGCCAGACGCATGGATATAGCGGCTCCACACCCGGGACAAGCGGGATGACCGGGATGGAGGAGCTCTTCCTGGGGGATCATCTCTGGGGGCCTGTGGGTTTTCTGCTCCATATCCTCTTTTCTCCTTTTAAGGCCTTGGTAACAGCCCCTTTTATGGCCTCCGGGGTGGGGTCTACCCCCCCCAAACCCGCCAGCCAGTCTACCACCTGAGGTGGAGAATCCAAGTGGTAAAGGGCTGTTTTCAGTTCCTGGGTGAGCTGTCCCCCCATCCCGGGGGAGAGGGATCGGTTCATGACCAGGACTATCTCCACCCCTTCCAGTGCCTTCCTTATCTCTCCTTCCGGGAAGGGCCTTAAAAGACGGGGAAAGATTACCCCAGCCTTGATGCCTTCTCTCCTCAGGAGCTTAGCTGTATGGTGGGCGGTACCTGTGATACCTCCCAGACCTGCCAGGGCGATCTGGGCGTCTTCCATATCCCAGGTTTCAACCGTGTTGTAGCCTCTACCTGTAAAAGAGGTGTACTCCTGGGCGTATTCGGTAAAGGCCCTCAGCAGGTTTTCCATCTCTTCCTGTATGCCCTTCTTTATTGTGTAGAACGTGGTGGAAGAGGTGGGGGCCCCCAGGGCCTGGGGGTTTGTCAGGTCCAGTTGCAGTTCGTCCTTCCTTGGGGGGAGGAACCTGTCTATCTCTTCCTGACCGGGTGCCTCTATAGGCTCTAAGGTGTGGGAGATCCAGAAGCCATCCATGACCACCATAACAGGCAGGAGGTGGGCTTCGGCGATCCTGTAAGCCAAGGGCACCATGTCCAAGGCCTCCTGGGCACTGGCTGAGTAGATTTGAACCCAACCCGTGTCCCTTTGGGACAGGGAGTCTGTCTGGTCCATGTAGAGGATCCAGGGTCCCCCCAGGGCCCGATTGGCATTGGCTAAGACCACAGGGAACCTCATTCCTGCCACCCAGTGAAGTATTTCGTGCATGAGGGCCAGCCCCTGGGATGCCGTGGCGGTGAAGACCCTGGCCCCTGCCGCTGAGGCTCCCAGGACCAGGGAGATACCGGACAGTTCAGACTCCACGGTGACCAGGCGGCATGGGCTAAGCTCTCCTTCTTCCACCATATGGGCCAGGCATTCCACGATGTGGGTCTGGGGGGTGATGGGATAGGCGGCGATGACCTGGGGACGACAGAGCTTCACCCCCAGAGCCAGCGCCTCGCTTCCCAACATGAGTTGTCTTTCAGCCATGGGGCTAAAATAGCCTGGAAAATGGTGTAAAATCAACGAGGGAGGGTGGCTTATAGGG
>CAZBOO010000010.1:0-20564 GCA_964493535.1 uncultured Aquificales bacterium | reverse complement strand
AACACGAAAATCCTGTTTTCTTGGGCTTGGCCCGTGCGAAAATGTTGGATAAGATATTTGTTAGATATGGATGATAGCCAACCTAACAAGTGGGTGTTTAATTTCAGAATCTATCGAAAGCGTTAATGGGCAAAAGGGTGGATGCGGTTATTTGTTCTTTACGTGCCTCGGTTTTCTTTTGAGTTTATCCACAAGCAGATATACCGCCTTCCCTCTGGAGTTACAATCTGACACAAGCTACCGCCGTTAACGCTCCTTGGCGCCACGCCCCTCTTACCATCCAGTATCTCTAAGCATAATGCGGAAACAAGATAAAACCTGATGTAATTGATGGCCTTGCAAAAAGTCAAGCTGCAGTCAACCGGAACTTCCCCTATCTATTGGGGGGATAACTCCTGATCAGTGTGGGGTTGAATAATGGGGCAAAGGTTTATCTTTATTGGAAAGGAGGAAGGGGCAACATGGAAGGGTTGTGGAGATGGAGAGAACTGGGTACAGAGGATAGGGTCCTCTGTACCCAATGCGGTGGGTTGTGTTGTCAGTCCCATCCAGGGATGTATCTGGATCCCATCCAGTTTCAAGAGGCCTGGGATTTACCCCCTGGTCCATGGGACATGAAGGCGATGTTGCTGGCTAACTCTTTGGCCTTGAAGATCTGCATGGGAGTTCCCATTCCCGTTCCCTGCTATACCGACCAGGGATGCGTCTTTTGGAGCCCAGAGGGATGCAGGCTTCCTCGGTCCAAAAGGCCCTTGGGATGTCTGGCTCTGGAGCCTAAGATAGAAACCATTGTAGAAGGGGAGATACATTGCAGCCTACCTCGAGGATTGGACTATCTCCAGTGTTTCTCCCGCTGGAAGAGGCTGTATGAGGAATGGGGGATCATGAAAGATGTGGTAGCCCTGGCTCCACTTCTCCATCCTTACCGTCTTATAGGTGATCAGCAGAGGGAAAGGGCATGATGCTTAAAGAATCCTTAGTGGGCCTTGAGCCCCAGGATCCCGTGGTTCTGGGAAATCTATTTCTTGTGCCCATCAGGGGAAGGGATAGCTCTGTAGAACTTGATCCTCTCTGGGAGGCTATAGAAGAGGGTAAGGCCGAGGTCAGGGAACTGGGGACGGCGGAGAGGGTGTTGGTGGAAAATCCATCCCTAAGGGATCTCTTTATTTTGGAGGGGGAAGAGCTTCTGGGAGCCAGGCAGGACAGGATAGCCCCTTCCTCTGCGGTGGTGTCCGCTGGCGAGAGCCTTATGGTATCTGTGGTCTGCAGCGAGGAGGGAAGGTGGCATGGGGAGGGAAGCAGCTTTCATACCGGGTTTATAGCTCATCCCAGGTTGAGATCCATCATGACCCTCTCCATGAAAAAGGAAAATCATGTAAATCAGAAGGAAGTATGGAAAGAGGTAAAGAGAAAGCTCACCTCCCTCAAGGTCGACTCGGTTACGGGGAGCCTCCATCACTCCTTCTCCCAAAGGGACGGGATTCTGGAGGAGATCTACGGTGGCTGGAGCCCTCCGGAAGAGATCCAGGGAATAATGGCCTTCACCCCCAAGGGTTTTCTGTGTGCCGATCTTTTGGCCACCCATACCCTCTTTTCCAAGGAATGGCCTGGTCTCCTCAAGGGCTATGCCTTAGATGCATTAGAGGAGCGCTGGCGGGGTGGGGGAAAGGGACTTTCAGAAAAGACCATGAAGGAGGGTTGGGAGGGGTTATCAGAGGCTTCCTTGGGTCCATGTTTAGGGAGAAGGGGGAAAGGGAGAGAGCATCTGGTGAATGGCGAGGACTACTTGGGAAGGGCCCTTTTCATGGACGGCGAGCTTCTCCACCTCTCCTTTTACCCCAAGGGTTGAGATGCCCTTAGCTCGTATCGGTCGTTATCATATTCTAAAATGGCTGGGAGGAGGGCGTTTCGGCGATGTTTATCTGGCCCTGGATTCCCTTTCCCAACGGGAAGTGGCCCTCAAGGTGATCAGGATTCGGGACGATCCTGCTTCCTATTTGAAGGAGGTAAGGAGCTTGGCCAAGCTGGACCATCCCGCCATTCTCCGTTTTTACACCGTGGATATCTTAGAGGGACGCCTGGTTATTGTCACAGAGGCTGTCGGGGGGGAAACAGTACGTAAGCTTCTTTCCAAAGGGAGGATGAGGAAAGATCAGGCCTTGAGTCTGGCCCAACAGCTCTTGGAGGCTGTGGATCACGCCCATGAGCAAGGAGTAATCCACAGGGATATCAAGCCTGAAAACCTCATGGTGACAGGGGAGGGGAGGCTTAAGGTTTTAGACTTTGGTCTCTCTCGCATAGCCCAGGAGGATGTGAGCCTCACCTTGGGGGGAACGCCCTCCTACATGGCCCCTGAGGTTTGGAAGGGGAGTTTCAGTCCTGCCTCGGATCAGTGGAGCGCCGCTGTGGTGATCATGGAGATGCTTACAGGGGTAAACCCCTTTGGGGGAGATGCCTTGGAGACCGTTAGAGAAAAAATCCTTAAGGGCGTAAAGAGGGAAGGTCCCTTATCATTTTTAAATGATGACCTGGCCCGCACCCTGACCCGGGCCTTGGAGAGAGAACCTTCGCAGCGGTATCCCACCTGCGGGGCCTTTCTCCAAGATCTAATTCCCTCTGAAGGAAGCTCCCTACCCGTTACCCTTGCCCCTTCAGAAGAAAGAACAGGAGGGTTTCCCCCCCTTACCCAGGAACAGAGAGACGCCGTGGAGGATCCTTCCAAAGTGGTCCTCGTGATAGGGGGGCCGGGTACGGGTAAAACCACCACCCTCTTGGCCCGGGCCTTGTTTCTTATGAGAGAAGGGGTCCCTCCAGAGAGGATGGCCCTCCTCACTTTCTCTCTGGAAAGTTGGAAGGCCATGGAGAGAAAGATAGAAGAGGTGATAGATGGTAAGTACAGGGGGATGTGGCTGGGCAATTTCCACCACCTGGCTTTCAGGATTGTGAGCCGATTTAGCCATCTCTTGGGCCTGCCCCAGAACCCGGCGGTGTTGCCCTTATCCCATCAAGAAAGGTTGGCCCAAAAGGCCGCCCTCCAGGTGGGCGGTGACAAGGGGGCACCCCATCTTCTTCAGGCCTTTCTTGAGAGTAGAAAAAAGGGGAAATCCTGGGAGGGTATAATAAGAGGGGCCCAAGGGCGATGGAAGGAGATGCTCATAGGGTTTCATGATGCCTATATCGCCCTTTCTAAGGAGAAGGGTACCTTGGGATATGCTGACCTGGTTCACTACGCCGCCCAACTCCTGAACCATGAAGAGGTGGCTTCCTTCTACCAGGATAGGCTGGATCACCTCTTGGTGGACGAGATTCAGGATCTGGATGCCCAACAGATTGCTATGGTGGAAACCCTGAGCCGAAAGGGGAGACTCTTTGTGGTGGGGGACGACGATCAATCCATATACCAGTGGAGAGGGGCCCTGCCAGGATACATGAGGGAGCTTCAGGGGAAGGATGCCTCCTGTCGCCGACTCACCCGTAGCTTCCGGCTTCCTCCAGAGTTCAGGGATGGAGCCTTGGCCCTCATTTCCCAGAACCAGGAGAGGCTTTCCAAGCTCTACTGGACCTCCCGGGAAGGAGGGGAGGCCCGCTTGGTGATCCAGCCCCTCAAAACCCCCCAGGAGGAGAGAGAGTATGTAGCGGACATGATAGAGATCCTCAGGATTAAAGAGGGCATAGGCTATAGCCACTGTGCTGTCCTGTGTAGAACCCATGCCAGAGAGAGATACTTAGAGGGAGTCCTGAGAAAAAGGAATATCCCTTTTTACAAGGGGGGAGATGTAAGGGGATTCTCAGAAGAGATCCAGCTTCTGGTTACCCTTTTGAGATGCTTAGCCAAGGGAAATACGCCAACCTGGCGTAAAAAGGTGATGGATGAAGCTTCCCGGCTCTTGGCCTTTAAGGATGACCTCTGGGCTGGAGAGGAAGTGGGGAGGCTCTTGGATAACCTGGAAGGGAAGGTGGGTCCTTCAGAGGCCCTGACCATGGCATTGGAGACCCTGGGAAGGATTATGGCCCATAAAGAAGATCCCCTCCAGATGGAAAGGGGAGAAAGTATGGTTAGGCTGCTAAAGATAGCTCGAGAATTTGAGGGGTCAGCCAAGAGTCCTACCATACCTAACTTCCTTAGATATCTAAGGTTCCTTGAAGACTCTGGACTGGCCGAAGGGGAAAGAGGGGTTAAGGTCCTTTCTATTCATGGAGCCAAAGGACTGGAGTTTCCTGTGGTTTTTATTCCAGGCTTAGTGGAGGGAGAATCTCCCCTTAGCAGGGCCTTAGGGGTGAGGGAGGAAATGGAGGAGGAACGTCGCCTCTTTTACACAGCCATGACCCGGTCTACCCATCTTCTCTTTCTCACCTACTACCATTATTCCTCTCCCAGGTCTCAGTATCCAGAGAGGCCTTCTCCCTTCCTCAAAGAGATCCTTGGCATGTGACCTTCCTTGACTTGGTTAGGGGAGAAACCTATCTTTAACCACGGCATGAAGGTCTTCATAAAAACATACGGATGTCAAATGAATGTTCATGATTCGGAGAAGCTTTTAGGGGTGCTGGTCACCTTGGGCTATCAACCCACAGAGAATGAAGAGGAGGCCCATCTCATAATGCTTAATACCTGTGCAGTAAGGGAAAAGGCCGAACACAAGGTTTACAGCGAGCTGGGTCGCATCAGGAGACAGAAGGAGAAGGGGACATTAATAGGGATCTGCGGGTGTGTAGCCCAGAAAGAGAGCAGAAGGCTCTTGGAGCGCATGCCTTTCGTGGACTTTGTACTGGGCCCCAGAAACATCTATTCTCTGCCCCAGGTCTTGGAGGAGCTAAGGGTGGGAAGGCGAGTGGCCAAGACAGAGCTTAACGGTTCATGCATCACATCACTTGCTACCCCTGTCCTCAGGAGAGAGCCTTACAGGGCCTATGTCACTGTCATGGAGGGATGTGATAACTTCTGCACTTACTGTATCGTTCCCTATACCCGGGGAAGGGAGGTGAGCAGACCCAGCTCTGAGATACTGGAAGAGGTGAGAAGGCTGGCGGATGAGGGCTATAGGGAGGTCACCCTCTTAGGGCAGAACGTGAACTCATACGGCAAGGGATTAGACGAAAGGATAGATTTTCCCGGGCTCTTAGAGAGGGTCCATGAGGTAGATGGGCTTTCCTGGGTCCGCTTCATCACCTCCCACCCCAAGGATTTCTCCCTGAGGTTGGTAGAAACCATCGCATCCCTCCCCAAGGTGTGCGAATACATTCATCTGCCGGCCCAGGCAGGCTCCAGCAAGGTCTTAGAGAAGATGGGGAGGAAGTACACCCGGGAGGAATACTTGGAAAAGGTGGCAATGATCCGGGAGTACATCCCTACAGCAGTTATCACATCCGATTTTATCGTGGGTTTCCCCGGAGAAGGGAAGGAGGACTTTCAACTCACCTTGGATCTGTTGGAGAAGGTGCGCTATCAAGGCGTATTTGCCTTTCGTTACTCGGTACGCCCTGGTACCAGGGCTGCCTCATGGGAAGACGATGTTCCTCTCCCTGTGAAAAGGGAGAGGCTCTCTCGTTTATTAAAACTCCAGGACGGCATCACCCAGGAGGTGAGCGCTTCTTACAAGGGGAAGACCCTGGAGGTTCTCTTCCATCAATGGAATAATAGCAAGTTGGAGGGAAGGAGCAGGGATAACAAGATCGTCACTGCGTGGGGCCCCAAAAGGTATCTGGGCGCCATCACCCAGGTGAAGATAGAGCATACAAAGATGTATGAGCTTACAGGCACCATAATAGAAGGAGGTGATGCCCCATGATCCGCGTGAAGGTGGCCAAAATCATCCTTGATCCCGTGACCAACTCTCCCATAGTGATCCTCAAGGATCTGGAGGAGAAGAAGGCCTTGCCCATCTGGATAGGGCTCTTTGAGGCCAATGCTATTGCTATGGAGATGGAAAAGGTGATTACCCCCAGGCCCATGACCCATGATCTCTTTAAGGGCATCTTGGAGCACTTGGCCACGGAGGTACAAAAGATTGTAGTAGACAACCTGGTAGACAACACCTTTTACGCCACCATATACCTTACTACCCCTGAAGGGAAGGAAGTGCAGATAGACTCCAGACCCAGCGACGCCATAGCCCTTGCCCTTAGGACCAACGCCCCCATCTATGTAAGCCAGGAGGTTATCAGCCAGGCCAAGAGCTTCGACCTCACCCAGGAGAGCGATCTTTTGAGGGAATGGTTGGAGAGTTTGGATCCTGAAGATTTCGGCAAGCACAAGGTGTGACCTATGGATGAATCCCCCCTAAGAATAAGGGGTAAAAGGGGGCGGGGTTTTGAAAGTATTTTGGCCCACCTTCAGGAACTTACCTCTCCCCGGGAGGTCCTTTCTGTTCTTATAAGAAGAGCGGTTAACGACTATGGTTTTCCTTGGGGATGTCTCTTTCTCCTGGATGGGGATACTAAGCTGATAGAGAGTTACCCTTCCTCTAAACCCCATGAGGAGAGGCTTCTCGCATCTAAGATCCTTCACCTTAAGGATGAGGGAGAGTTATCTTTGGGTATGCCTGCCTCTTTCCTGGTTATTCCTATCCAGACAAGAAGGAAGGTACTGGGTTTCATGGCCCTGGAAAAGGGCAAATCCCTCAGGGAAACCACCATAGAAGAGTTGAGGATCTTGGGATCGGTGGCAGGGGGCAGCGTAAACCAGATCAGAAATCACATTGGACGTATCCGGAGGATAAGCCGGGGGATCAGGACAGAAAGAAAGGCCAACAGACTCCTCTTTTTGAAAGACCTGAGGGAGATGGAGGAACGGGTCACCCGGGACCTTAAGGCCCTTACCGGGTGCAGGGATGTGTGGCTTGTCACCGTGAAAGAGGGGTGCCCTTCTTTCCCATCATCCCTGCCGGAAGGAGTTATGGCCTTTGCCAAGAGGGCCCTCAATAGGGATGAGCCCTTTTTTATGGAGGATTTAGCCTCCTTTCCCCTTGTGGAAGAAGGGAAAAAACTGGGGATGCTGATTATTATGCCAAAGACCCTTCATAGGGATAGCCTTCCCATGATCAGGGTTTACTGCCAGGGATTAAGCCGAGCCCTGGCGGGTTTTTTGAAAGGGTATCCCGTGGAGGCAAGATACAGAGGTATCATGGCCAGCCCCCTTCTCTGTGTCTTCCAGTTGGACAGTGAAGGGATTATCACCTTCATCAACAGCTCCTTTGCCCTTACCTTAGGGTATCCCCTGAGGGAGGCTAACAGGCTCCTCGGCAAGAAGGTGTGGGAGATGATCCACCCTTCCTGTTTGGAGAGGATGAAAGAAAGCCTCGACTCTCTACGGAGAGGGGAAAGGGGCTTAGGGGTATTACCCATCACTTTGGTGGATGGTGAAGGTAACTCAGTGTTCATGCTGGTGAGTTTTTCACCCTTGAGGGGAGGCTGGGGTGTGCTGGGAGTGGCTATAGACATTACAGAAAAGGAGAAGCTTTTAAAAAACCTTGAGGAAAGAAACCGGGAGCTTCAGACCTTTGCCTATTCCGCTGCCCATGAGCTGAAAGGGCCCTTTTTGTATTTAAAAAAGGTAGTTTCCCAGCCCTCTTTGGAAGGGTTTCCTTTGGAAGAGCTGAGATGGGCCGTGGCCCGACTGGAGTCTACTCTGAAGCATTTGACGGCCTATTCCTTTTTGGACAATAGGTCAGTGACGGTGGAGAGTACCTCTCCCCATCTCATCATTCAGGGTATATGGAATGATCTTGCCAGGGAAGTGGGCATCACCATGGATATATCTATCGGGGTTCCTCCCCTGATGAAGAGTGATGCTTTTCTCTTGGAGCTTATCTTTAGAAATCTCCTTAGGAACGCTCAGAAATATGGTATCAAAGGGGATCCCCCTCGGGTGGATGTAGAATGTGTAAGGAGGGGGAAGGGGTATCTTTTCTCCGTGAGGGATTACGGCGAAGGTTTCCCCCCAAAGAAGGCCCAGGAGATCTTCGAACCCTTCGTGCGCCTTCACCCTGAGAAGAAAGGAACAGGCCTGGGCCTCACCATAGTGAAAAAGGCTGTGGAAAAGCTGGGAGGGAAGATCTGGGCGGAAGGAGCCTTGGGAAAGGGAACCGTGTTCTACTTTACCCATCCTATATTGTAAAGGAGTTGAGATGACACTGGATATGGAGCTGCTTAAAAGGCTGGTAGAAACCCCGTCTCCTTCTGGATTTGAGGGAAGGATCCGGGGGCTTATCAGGGAGGAGATGGCCCAAGTGGCCCAGGAGGTAAAGGTAGACCTCCACGGAAACGTCATGGGGATGATCAATCCCCAAGTCCCTATGAGGGTGATGGTAGCCGGCCACTGCGACGAGATTGGCCTTATGGTGAAGTATGTGGATGATAACGGCTTTGTCTACTTCTCTGCCATCGGAGGAGTAGATCCGGGGGTATTGGATGGTCAAAGGGTGAAGATTCTCACCAAAGCTGGGGTTATCCAAGGGGTTATTGGGAAGAAGCCTATCCATCTCATGGAGGAGGATGAGAGGGGTAAGCCTTTAAAGATTCACCAGTTGTGGATAGATATTGGGGCGTCCAAGGGGGAGGAGGCCAAGGCCTTAGTAAGCCCTGGAGATCCCGTAGTGGTGGATGTCTATCCGGTACCCCTTCTCAATAACCTATTGGTAGCCAGGGGCTTGGATGACCGTATAGGCACCTTTGTGGTTTTAGAGGTGCTCAAGAGGGCAGCCCAGCTTCCCCTCAAGGTTGCCTTCTATGCTGTGGCCACCGTCCAGGAAGAGCTGGGACTCAGGGGGGCCAGGACCAGTGCCTTCTCCATAGATCCCCAGATAGGTGTAGCCGTTGATGTGGGATTTGCCACTGACTATCCCGATATGGATAAGAAGAGGGTAGGGGAGGTTAAGCTGGGGGCTGGGCCCATACTCCACAGGGGAGCCAACATCAATCCTCTTCTCTCCTGCTTCATGGAGGAAAAGGCGAAGGAGAAAGGGATCCCTTTTCAGCTTACAGGGGAACCTCGAGCCACGGGAACAGATGCCAACGCCATCCAAATCACCCGGGGAGGAGTGGCCACAGCTTTAGTTTCAGTCCCCAACCGGTATATGCACACCCCTGTGGAGGTGGTTTCCCTTAAAGATGTGGAGGGGGCCATAGACCTTATCGTGGAGACGGTAGCTTCCCTGGATCCCCGGATGGACTTTACTCCTTTGGAGTAGGGGTTTTTTCTTCCATAATCTTGCCCGTGCCGCTTTTGAGGATCAGGTTGCCATCTTCTACATCCAACCACACCCTGTAATCCTTGAAGAGGAGGAGTTTTCCCAGGATCACGGAGTAGATGTATCCTAAAAGTGTCCTGGCACCCCATGAGGAGTTTTGGCTCACCCTTACCAGGTGGGCTAGGGCATCTGGGGTGATGCCCGTTAGAGAGAGGCCGTAGGCCTCGGTCACCTCCCTCAGGTGTTTTACCCCTAAGGTGAGAAGGGATTTGTCGTCTAAAAAGGAGAAGAGATAGGTCTTTTCGGGAAACCCTAAGAGTTCGGGGGTGGCCATGCCTTTTTCAAGAAGGGCGTTTTTCATCTTTCTGATGATCACCCTTTTAAAGGCTGGATCCTCCACACTCCCTTCCCTCTCGTAGAAGGGATGGAGGGCACTGGTGGCCAAGACTACCACCCAACTGTGAAGGTCTTCCATGTCTTCATAGTAAGGGGCCAGCACCTGGGTCACTTCCTGGGGGTTTCTCTCGAAGCCTTCAAAAATCAACACCCCCCGTGGTTGAGTTGAAAGGATCCTTTGGACCTGATCCTTAAGTGAGACTGGAGGATAAAAAGGATCTGCTAAGTCCAGGATAAAGGCGGCCCTGGGAGAGCCGAAGAGGACGTCTCCTATTGCTTTTGCCGTCATGGTCTTACCCGATCCCCGGGGGCCTAAGAAAAGGAGGGTAAGGAGGGCCCCTTTCTCCTTAGGGAAAACCTGACGTCTGTAAAGGGTTTGGGCAAGGCTTTCCAGGAGGGGATCCTGTCCCACCACCCACCGTTTCATCCGGGAAACATGCCTTTTGATCCTATCCCCCTCTTCTAAGGGGATGCCAAACTCTACCTCTACCGGAGTAGAAAGTATATAAAGGGCTTTATCAATGTCTGTTGCCAAGGATTCCCACAGGGCCCTTTGGTTTTGTGATAAATCTTCTTCCTTTTTCTTAGAAGGCTTGGGGGATGTGTAAGGAGACCTCTTACCCACCTCTTTTGAGAGGCGCATTAAGAGCAAAAAAGCGAGAATGATTAAAGCCATCCATAAAAGAAAAGTCTGGACTGGCGGCATTTTACCTCCCTATTGTTAAGCTTGGGAGCAAACCCCCTCCCTTACATAAACGCCGTTAATATATGATATGATAAAAAGATAGGCAATAAAAGGCGTTACATAGATGCTGATGCAAAATCCTTTCAACCAACGAGTTTATCTAACCCCCTTCCCCTGAAGGGGTTCTTTCCAGGTCCTGGGGTGTGAGGAGAACTTCCCGGGGCTTGCTACCCTGGGCAGGGCCTACAACCCCTTCCCTCTCCATACGGTCCATGAGCCTGGCTGCCCTATTGTAGCCGATTTTCAGGTATCTCTGGATCATGGAAGCCGAGGCCTGACCTGTTCTAACCACCAGCTCCAAGGCCTGGGGGTAAAGCTCGTCGTCGAGATCGTTGCCTGCCTCACCTTCTTCCACCAAGGGGCGGGAGACCACTTCCTCGTTGAATGAGGGTTCCTCTTGTTCCCTCCAGAACTGGGCTACTTTGTAAATTTCATCATCGGAGATATAGGCTCCATGGAGGCGAAGGAGATCTGAGGTCCCCGGAGGCAGAAAGAGCATATCCCCCAACCTTAATAGCTTTTCAGCACCCATGATGTCCAGTATGGTCCTGGAGTCTACCCGGGAACTCACCTTGAAGGAGATCCTGCTGGAGAAATTGGCCTTGATGAGACCAGTGACCACATCTACCGAGGGCCTCTGGGTAGCTACTACCAGATGAATCCCTGCGGCCCTGGCTTTCTGGGCCAGCCTGGCTATGAGGGTTTCCACTTCCCGAGCGGCCAGCATCATAAGATCGGCCAGTTCATCGATAATGATGACGATATAGGGAAGGGATTCATCGGCCTGACTGTTGTATCCTTGGATGTTTCTTACTCCCATCTCTGTGAGAACCGCATAGCGCCTCTCCATCTCAGAGACCGCCCAGCTCAATGCAGAAGCAGCTTTTCTGGGGTCGGTGATGACGGGGGTAATGAGGTGGGGTACCCCGTTGTAGACGGAAAATTCCAGCATCTTGGGATCCACCATGATGAATTTCACCTTCTCCGGAGTAGCCTTGTATAGGATGGAGCATATGATGGTGTTGAGCCCTACGCTCTTTCCCGATCCTGTAGCTCCGGCTACCAAGAGGTGGGGCATTCTTTTGAGGTCTGCCACAAAAGGCTTACCAAAGATATCTTTGCCCAGAGCCATGGTGAGGGGAGACGAGGACCCTTTGAACCTGTCCGAGCCCACTATTTCCCTGAAGTAAACCATGTCCCTGTGCTCGTTGGGGATCTCTATGCCTACCACGTCTTTTCCAGGGATGGGGGCCACTATTCTCACCCCCATGGCCTTCATGGCCATGGCGATATCATCAGCCAGATTGGCAATCCTGCTCACCTTTACCCCAAGAGCGGGTTGGAACTCAAACATGGTGACCACAGGGCCATGGTGAATACTTACCACTTTCCCTGTCACTCCGTAATTGCCCAGCCTCTCTTCCAGTTTTAGGGCATTGCTTTCTAAGAGGCTGTGGTCTGCTTTCTCCCGGCCTGAAGGGGGTAAATCCAGGAGATCCAAGCTGGGAAGCCGGTATTTGCCCATCCTGCCCCCCTTCCAGTGTTCCTTTCCTCCCCGGGACGGGGCTTCCTTGATTTCTAAGGGTCTCTCCCCTTTGTGGTGCCTGGGCATTCCCGGCAAAGGCTCGTCCTTGGCGAGAAAATCCTCCCATTCTAAGGGTTCAAAGGCGTCCTCAGGGGATTCCTCCTTTTGCTTTTTGGAAGTTACCACCTCTAAGGTGGGAACTTCCTTCCCCCGACTTCGAGGAGAGGGGGTGGGTTCTTTCTTTTCCTTCCCGAGAGAGGAGTTCCATATGAGGTTCCACAGCCACTTTCCCCCCTTGCCCAGGAAGATGATGAACCTGTGGGCACCCAGGGTGCAGAGGAGGCCTATTAAGAAAAGGCAGACCAAAGCCAGCAATCCATAAAATCCTATGTAGACAGAGATTTCTGAGCCCAGCCAATAACCTATCTTTCCCGTAGCTCCCCTTTGACCCAAGAGATAGAGGAGCAGATCCAGGAGAAGGGACCCCAGGCCCATAAAGGCCAGATAGGGGATAGCTGGTGGCCCCCACCTGAATATCAGGGTGATGCCGAAAAGAAGGAGAAAGGCGAAAGAGAGATAAGCCCCCCATCCGCCCCATAAAATAAGAAATGGGGCGGTGGACTGGATTATCTGAGAAAGGGGCGTGGGCAAGGAGACAGCCCAGGGTTTTAGAATGAGGATAAGAAGACCTGCCAGACCTGCTGCCGTGATGATGGCTATAACGGACTTGTATACAAGCCTTTTATTCATCAGCAATGTGAATAAATAAGGAGGTGACTTCCTCCGAAAGCCCAAGGAAACCACCTCCTTATTAACAGTCTATCAGTCAAGCTTTTTGAACCTGCCCTGGAGCTTCTCCATTACTAAGGGTAAGGTGGTGTATTCCATTGCCTCTAACCCCAACCTATGGGGTTCAAAGGGTCCATGACGCCTCATATACTCGGCGATCTCCAAAGCCTTTTGGCGGGCGTAATCGAAGCTGGGGTCGTCAAACATGTCTACGGGACCCACAAACATGCCGTTACTTGTCTGGAAGCCTGCAGCAATCACCCGGGGAGGTCCATCGAAGCGTGTGGGATTAGCATCTTTGAAGGATACCGGCATGAAAGGCCCATTATGGGAACCTCTCATCCAGCCTTCCACCAAGTGGGGGAAAGAGAAGGGCTCCAGCACCTCACCCACGGCAGGGAACCCACTTTGGGATCTGACGATTAGCACGGGGTCGTCCTTTCCCACATATCTGCCTGCCATGAGACTCAGGCGCTGGACCGATGCCTTGGCGGCCACTTCGCCATCTTTACTTCTGTACACACCGCGCACCATGTATCGGGAGGAGGCTCCTAAAAAGACTAGCAGATCGTACATCTCTTCAGGACAGTTCATCTCCACCACTTTATTCTCGATGACATCCAGTATGTCGAACTTAAAGCCTCCGTGCATGTTGGGGTCTATAACCAAACCTGGAGTGCAAAAGGGATCAGCAAACATCCTGAAAACAGGTAGATTCCAGGCGCCGGGAGAGGTCTTGTCCGCCATAAATATAATAACAGGATCGCTCTTTCTCTCCTCAAACTCCATCTCCGCCACACCCGGCCCCATGCCCTTCACATTTCCGCTAAAGGCATCGGCCAGGAGATCCTGCCCCGCTGCGTAAAGCTTCAGTTTTTTGGCCACTTCCGTACACCTGATAAAGATATCCCAGGCCAGCTTATGAATGTCGGGGTCCTCCTCCCCCCTAGTATGGGTCATTATTAGCTCCAGATCGTCTCCGCAGTGGAGCACCCTAAAGTCCAGGATCAACCCATCGGATTTGGCGCCGTCCAGACTCTCACCGGCCGAATCCATCAACTCAGGGTGCATGTGACTGTGACCTATGTAACCACCAATATCCGCTTTGATGACACTCAGTGTTAATTTCATTATTCCTCCTCCTCAGCTCATATTTTAGGTTCTCTTCCAAGAGCCAATAGAGCGGCTCCTAACACACCACCTCTGTTCTCCAGGGTGGCCAAACGAATCTCCACTTTTTCCCTCATCAATAGGGGAACTCTGCTTTTGAACTCCTCCACGGCTGGTGATAATAATAACATGCCTGCTCTTGATAGTCCACCTCCCAGGACCATCAATTGGGGATCGAAGATATTGGCCAGAGAAGCCAACCCCACACCCAGGTTTTTGCCCAGCCACTGAAAGGCCTCCAGGGCAAGAGAATCCCCCATAAACGCTGCTTGGGCTATCTCTCTGGCATCAGCCCCTGGGGATAGAAGGGAATTTCTGCTCTTTTCCAAAGCCTGGTCCATCCATTTTCTTAAAGCTGCAGCTGAGGCCATGGCCTCCAAGCATCCCCTGTTTCCGCAGTTGCATAGAGGGCCGTTCATATCCACGGTCATATGACCCAGTTCCCCCCCCGTGCCGTGGGCTCCATGCCATAACCTTCCATGGTCATAAACCACTCCGCCCCCTATACCCGTGCCTAAGGTGAGGCACACCAAGGGGGTTTTCCCGTCTCCTGCTCCCCATAACCATTCTCCAAGGGCGAAGAGGTTGGCATCGTTATCCATATATACAGGAAGAGGAAGTCGATCTTGGAGGTAGGAAAGGAGGGGAAATATCCCCCATCCAGGAAGATTGGGAGGATTGTAAAGTATTCCTTCCCATGGATTCAAAGGACTGGCCACAGCTAACCCAATGGACCCTGCCTTTAACCCTTCCATGGTGCTGGTTTCGATTAATCCCCTTATGAAGGGAAGGAGTCTCTCTTCTAATACATACTCTCTACCTTTAAAGGCCTGGGTGGGTTGTTCTTGAGCTGCTATAGTTTCTCCCCTGTCGTTCACCAGGGCTCCCTTTATCATGGTGCCTCCCAGATCCACAGCAACAACCCACTTCATCTTTTCTCCCATAAGGAAGATAGACTGATAGGGTAGGGTGGCTGGGCTACGCCCTTTTCTGTGATAATAGCCGTTACCAGGTTCCCTGGGGTAACGTCGAAGGCAGGATTGAATGCCTTGGTTCCCTCAGGACATATCCTTAGCCCACCTAGGGAGGTTACCTCTCCCTCTCTCCGTTCCTCTATGGGAATAGCGTCGCCTGAAGGGGTAGACAGATCCAGGGTTGAGATAGGGGCTGCAATGTAGAAGGGTATTCCATGCTTCTCAGCCAAGACAGCCAAGGTATAGGTGCCTATCTTGTTGGCCACATCCCCATTGGCTCCTATCCTGTCTGCTCCCACCACGACAGCATCCACTAAGCCTTTGGTCATAAAGTGGCCTGCCATATTGTCTGTGATGAGCCTGTGGGGTATTCCCTCTTTATGCAGTTCCCAGGCAGTGAGTCGGGCCCCCTGCAAAAGAGGACGGGTCTCATCCACCAGGACCAGTTTTATCAATGCCCTTTCATGAAGGGTCCTCATCACCCCTAAGGCTGTACCGTACCCCCCTGTAGCCAGGGCCCCGGCATTGCAGTGGGTAAGAATGTTGACAGGAGAAGAGAAAAGATCCGCCCCTAAGACCCCTATCCTCTTATTGGCATTCACGTCCTCCTCCCATATACGGAGGACCTCTGCCCTGAGCCTTTTTTTGAGCTTTCCCATGGGTAGGGGAAACTGGACAGCTATCCTTTCCATACGATCCAGGGCCCAAATCAGATTGACAGCCGTGGGCCTGGTAGAGGCCAGGAGATCCTTGGTTTCTTTCAGGAGAGAGAAAAAGCCCTGGGGATCATCCCCTTTGTAATCTTTGATTCCTAAATAGAGCCCTATGGCCGCTGCTATCCCAATGGCTGGGGCCCCCCGTACCACCATCTCCCTGATGGCCTGGGCTACCTTTTGGGCAGTGGAAGCGGGGAAGGAAACCTCTTCCCAAGGAAGCCTCCTTTGATCAATAAAGAGGAGGGTATCATCCTGGGTAAAAGTGAAGGGAGCAATCATATTAAGATCTCCAGGTCTTCATGGGTCAGCCGGGGTATAAAGACATCTTTTTCCCTTCCCTTTACTCCCTTGATGATCTCTATTTCCCTTTTGGGTACCTTGAGGACTTTGGCCAGGGTCTCTACGATTTCTCGGTTGGCCTTTCCTTCCACGGGGGGAGATTTAAGCCTCACCCGTAATCTATCGCCATCCACTCCTTGAATGCCTGGTCTGGAGGACTTGGGAATTACCTTCACCTTAACCACAATTCCTCCCTTTACCTCCCTATACCAGGGATCCATCCTTTCCCTTAGGAGAGGTGAAGGGCCAGTCTATAGAGGAAGGGAACCAGTACTCCCTGGAGGAGGTAGACAATGAAGATGGCTACTACGGGGGAGAAATCCAGACCTGCAATGGGGGGAAGGGCCCTCCTTATAGGTCTCAGCACAGGCTCTGTGAGGCGATTAATAACGCGTACCACGGGATGGTATGGGCTGGGGTTTACCCAGGATATAACGGCACCAATAATAATAACCCAGATGTAAATTGTGAGGGCTTTATTCAGGATCTTTGCCAAAGCCAGTATACCTTGGGACAAAACAGACATGTCATTGCCTCCCCATTCCCCAGTACTTGAAGCCCAGTTCCTGTACCCTTTTAGTGTCATAAATGTTTCTGAGATCTACCAAGGCGTCTCCTTCCATAGTCTCTTTCATCCGGGCCAGATCGAGATTTCTGAACTGATTCCATTCTGTAGCCACCACCATCACCCGGGCATTGTAGGCAGCTTCATAAGAGTCTTTACAATAAAGGCACCTGTTTCCCAAGACCGTTCGGGCATTATCCATAGCCGCAGGATCGAAGACCCTCAATTGGCAGCCCTCTTCTATGAGACGCTGGGCGATATAGAGGGCAGGGGATTCCCGAATGTCGTCGGTGTTAGGTTTGAAAGAGAGCCCAAGAAGGGCTATTTTCACACCTTTCAGTTTTCCCCCGGAGGCTTGGCGGACCTTCTCCACGGCCTTTCCCATTTGGTCTCTGTTCACCTGGATAGTGGCATCCACTAATTGGAAATTATATCCCGCCTCCTTGGCCATCTTCGAAAGAGCCAGGGTATCCTTAGGGAAACATGAGCCCCCGAACCCCGGCCCTGGATGGAGGAACTTAGGCCCAATCCTTCCATCCAACCCCATGCCCTTGGCTACTACATGGATATCGGCTCCCAAGGCATCACAGAGGTTGGCTATCTCGTTTATAAAGGAGATTTTCATGGCCAAAAAAGAGTTGGAGGCATACTTTATGAGTTCCGATGTTTTCAAATCGGTGAAGACAAAAGGGGTCTCTCTGAGGTAAAGAGGCCTGTAGAGATCCCTGAGGATAGCCTTAGCTGCATCGCTTCCCACCCCTATTACTATTCTGTCAGGGTGCATGAAATCATAGACGGCGGAACCTTCCCTGAGAAACTCGGGATTGGAGGCCACGTCGAAGTGGGTACTGTTGTTTTTGTGGGCTTGGATGATCTCTTTTATCCTGAAGCTGGTTCCCACAGGTACCGTGCTTTTGGTCACCACTACCTTGTATTCGTCCAGATTCTTGGCTATCTCTTTGGCCACCTCTTCCACATAGGATAGATCGGCAGATCCGTCTCCCCGGGGGGGTGTACCCACGGCTATAAAAATGACCAAGGAGTCCTTAATGGCCTGGAATGAATCCACGCTAAAAACCAGCCTTCCTTCTTTCAAGTTCTTACCTACCAGCTCCTTTAGGCCTGGCTCGTAGAAAGGGACCTCTCCCTTTTCCAGCATGGTTACCTTTTCTGGTACCTTGTCTATACAGACCACCTCGTTGCCAAATTCGGCAAATCCCGCAGCAGTCACCACTCCCACGTATCCTGCCCCTATAACAGCTACCCTCATTTACTCCTCCCTCTCTTACCTTTGACCAGTTTGTAGGCGGGTAGAGGCCTTCCCTTCCGCCGTATTTCAAAATGGAGGGTGGTGTCATCCACTGCCTCTCCCAGGGTTACTTCCTGATCCACCTCTTCCCCTTCTCCCACCAGCCAATAGATCCCTTTTCCCGTATAAACAGTCTCGTATCTCCCAGGGTGTTCCAAGATGAGAACGGAACCTAAGCCCCTCATATCCAAGGAAGAATAGACTACCTTTCCCGGGGAAGAGGGAAATACTTCTCCTCCCTTTGAAAGGGTATAATTCAAGCCCATATTCATTCCCTTGAGAACCCTCACTGCCACAGATACAGGAGGTAAAAAGGCCTTAGGAACAGGGTATCCGGACCTTTTTGTCACCAGCCTTTTCGGGACGGCCCCTTTTTTCCTTATTTTCAAGGGCACCTTGAGGTGCTGGCCCCTGTAAATGGTGTATGGAGGCTTTATACCATTCATACCGGCCAGGGTCCTCCATCTGACCCGATAACGCCGGGCCACCCTTTTCAATGTATCTCCTCTCTTCACCTTATAAAGGCGGTATACCCCTCTTGAAATGGGTATCTTAAGGCGCTGGCCCCTCACTATGATGTAAGGCGACTTCAGCCTGTTAATGGCAGCAAGCCTCTTCACAGAGGTATGATACTTTCGGGCGATGGTATACAGGGAATCCCCTCGCCTCACCCTGTATATCACGTACTTTCCCTGGGCGGCCCAGAGGAGGGAAGAGAAAGAACAAATGAGAAAAAGGGATACAAGGGATCCCAGGGTCCTCTTCATAGGAGTATCTCTCTTACGGTTTTCAAGGCTTCCTCCACAGAAGTCATTTTTACCACTCCAGGGATCTGCCAAGTGTCCAGTCCCAGGACGGTTTTCCCTGTCTTTAAGGCCAAGGCGATTTCCGATAGGGTCCCATACTCTCCCCCCACGGCTATCAATACCTTAGATGTATTGACAATGACAAAGTTCCTGGCGTGCCCCAGTCCCGTGGCCACTGCAATGGTGATATAAGGATTAGCATGAGAAGGATGGGATTGGGGAAGGATGCCCACTGCCAAGCCACCTTCTTCTGCTACCCCCTTGGAAACAGCTTCCATTATTCCTGAAAGACCTCCACACACCACAGGGTGCCCGGCCTGGGCCAGTCCCTTACCCAGCTTATAGGCCCTTTCATACTCCTGGGGAGTGCATTTGGAGGCCCCAATGATACCTACCGTATCTTTGACCATGTTTCTCCTTAAAGGAATGGTCGGGGCGAGCCGATTCGAACGGCCGACACCCAGCTCCCGAAGCTGGTGCGCTACCAGGCTGCGCTACGCCCCGCCTATCCTCTCTCTTGCCAACTGTATTTACCGTAAAGCTTTACAAAAACACAACCACCTAAGGAATGGGTAGAATAATTTCCCTGGAGATCCAGCTTCACAGCCTTGAGAAGGTCCTGGGAGTAGGAGCTGCCCACAGGAATGACCAGCCTTCCCCCTACCTCTAACTGTTCAATAAGGGGAGGGGGTATGGAAGGGGCAGCAGCCGTCACTACGATCCCATGATAAGGGCTGCACTCGGGCCATCCCAAGGTGCCATCGCCCACCTTTATTTTCACGTTGGTGTATCCCAACTCTTCCAAAAGCCCTTGGGCCTTTTGGGCAAGAGAGGTAATGCGTTCCACGGTGTATACCTCAGCGGCTAACTCTGCCAGTATGGCTGCTTGATACCCGGATCCGGTGCCTATCTCCAGGACCAGGGACTGGGAATCCAGCTCCAAAGCCTCTGTCATAAGGGCTACAATGTAAGGCTGAGATATGGTTTGTCCTTCTCCAATAGCCAAGGGATAATCGGCATAGGCCTCATCTTGCAAGTGAGGAGGAACAAAGAGATGGCGATGAATCTTGGCCATGGCTTCTAATACATTAGGGTCTTTGACGCCTCTTCTGGCCAAAAGACCTACCATCTCAGCCCTGGCCTTTTGAAAATCGGGCTTTCTAGTGGGCCAAAGGGCCATATTTCACCTATAAGGTTATTTTTCTTTTTATACTCCTGAACCTATCTAATGCCCTGTAGTCTGTTAGATCAAGGTGTACGGGGGTAATAGAAATAAATCCTTTGCTCAATGCACCGATATCCGTATCATCATCGTTCTCCACATCCTCCAGTGGAACACCTCCTATCCAGTAGTACTTCTTCCCCCGAGGACTCACCAGCTCGTCGATGGAGTCGGTGTAAACCCTTTTCCCCTGTCTGGTCCATACCACCCCTTTGATGGCCTCATATTTTCCCACGTCCGGGACGTTTACATTGAGAAAAGTATCTGGGGGTAGGGGAGTAGTTTGAATCCATTCCACAAGCCTTTTAGCGAATCTGGCAGCATTTTCGTAATTTCGGTGTTCCCTTACCACCAGGGATATGGCTATGGAAGGGATGCCTAACATGGTACCCTCCATAGCCACAGACACGGTACCCGAGTAGGTAACATCGTCCCCCATGTTACCCCCTTGGTTTATACCAGACATTACCAAATGGGGGCGTTCCTTTAAAAGTTTGTTCACCCCCAGAATAACACAGTCAGTAGGAGTGCCATCCACAGCAAAGACCATCTCCCGGATCTTTTCAACCCGTAGGGGTCTGTGGAGGGTGACAGCGTGACTTACAGCACTCTTTTCCCGGTCTGGGGCTACTATGTGAACGGTAGCCAAATCTTCCAAAGCATCCCCAAGGATGAGGAGTCCCTGGGCATACACACCGTCGTCATTGGAAAGAAGGATGATCACTAAATTCTACCTCCGGAAGGTATTCTTTGGGAGAAAGATTCATGGTCGGGGCGAGCCGATTTGAACGGCCGACCACTGACCCCCCATGCCAGTGCG
>CAZBOO010000009.1:0-22745 GCA_964493535.1 uncultured Aquificales bacterium | reverse complement strand
CTCCATGATCTCCTGCCATTCCGACCTGGAAACCACATCCCTGGGGGCCAATTCCATCTTCTCCGCGGCATATTTTGCCATGAATCGCTCGCCCTGATCGTTAAGCAGATATCCCCCTTCACCCCTGGCCCCCTCTGTAACCAAGAAGCCCTTTCCTGCAATGCCCGTAGGATGAAACTGAACAAACTCCAGATCTTCAATAGGAAAACCGTTATCCATCATCACGGCCAGACCATCAGAAGTGTTAGCCCTGGAGTTGGTGGAGATATTAAAGAGACGGGCATAACCACCGGTAGCAAACAAAACAGCCTTACTATGAAACACATGGATACCACCATTGACAAGATCCCACGCCACCACACCGAGACAACGATTCCCCTGGGTAATGATATCCAGCATAAAGAACTCCGGATAGAACCTTACGCCCAGCTTAACGCACTGCTCCCAAAGACAATGAAGAAGGGCATGCCCCGTCCTGTCGGCAGCCATACATCCCCGCAAGACCTTGGGACCACGGCCAAAATCGGTGAAGTGACCACCAAAGTACCTCTGCATAATCTTTCCCTCAGGGGTCCGGGAAAAAGGCACACCCATATGTTCGTATTCAAGAACAACAGGAATGGCCTCTCGAACCATCAATTCCGCGGCATCCTGATCAACCAGAAAATCACCACCCTTAACGGTATCGAACATGTGCCATTCCCAGTGGTCCTCCTCCAAATTACCCAGGGCAGCATTGATACAGCCTTGGGCTGCAGTAGAGTGTGATCTGGTGGGAAAAACCTTGGTCAAAACCGCCACATCCCAGCCCGCCCTCTTCAACTCTAAGGCCCCATACTCACCGGCCAGCCCAGCCCCCACAACAATGGCATCATGGCAGTGGATATTGGCAAGATCCACCCCTACGGGCTCATGCAGCTCCTTGGCCTCTTCAGTAGGCACGGAGCTAAGACACTTGAAACTCCCTCTGTAATCACCAAACTTTCCACCCATAACTCGATCACCCCCTAAGCTTTGAATGGAACCACTGTAATAGCACCAAGGACCAGCAAAATAAGCCCCAGGGTGCAAAGAGCGTAAAAGATCCAGGACTGAGCCCCTTCTCCACTCACATAATCCTGGACCACCATCCACACACCATTGAGACCATGGAAAAGGGCACACACTAAGAACATGAGATCGAACACCTTCCATGTAGCCGTGGCCAGCCTGGGAGCCACCACGGCATAGTTCAGCCCACCAGCTTTGGGTAAATTATGGACGATGGCAAAGTGAATGAGAAGCAAGATCACCAACAAAATACCCGTCAGCCTCTGCAAAAACCAGGCATAAAAACCACCGGATGTTCTTGGAAACCTCATAAGCTCACCTCCCTATCCTGAGAGCACATGCAAGAAATGAACAAACATGGGGACCCCACCCACCAAAAAGAGCACAATAGCTACCGCCATCATGGCGGCATAGATCTGTTTGTGAGCCTCCACACCCTCCTTGGAAAACTCCACAATGATGATCTTCAACCCATTGAAAGCATGATACAGGACACACCCCAAGAGCCCTATCTCCAAGAGAAGAAATATGGGGGACTGAACAGCACCCATAACCTTGTTGAAACCAGCGGGACCCTGGGATAGATGATGGGTAACCCAAATATGAAGCATCAAATAAAAAACGAGCAGAAGACCAGTCACTCTGTGGAGAATCCAGGCAATGGTACCAATATGCCACCGATAATGCTTAATAACACTTGGTTTTTCCAGCATACCCTAAACCTCCTCACTGAAGTTTTACCGAATGGGCCAGGGAAAAAATCCCAGCCCACTAACTCCCTGACCATCAATCCACCGCATACTGCTTTCTTCCCTCTTTTTCAAGATCCCTCCCATAAACATCGTTGACTACGATAACGGGAAAATCCTCCACCTCCAACCTTCTAACGGCCTCGGGTCCAAGTTCTTCATAAGCTATGACCTCGGCCTTCTTTATGCTCTTGGCAAGCAATGCGCCGGCACCACCCACTGCGCCGAAATATACGCACTTATACTTGACACAGGCATCAATCACTTCCTGGGCCCTGGGTCCCTTGCCGATCATGCCTTTCAATCCCAGCTCAATCAACCTGGGAGAGAAAGCATCCATACGGTAACTGGTGGTAGGACCAGCAGAGCCTATAGCCCAACCCGGCTTGGCTGGAGCAGGCCCCACAAAGTAGATCACCTGGCCCTTCACATCGAAAGGAAGAGCCTTACCCTTGTCCAAAGCATCTACCATCCTCATATGAGCAGCGTCTCTGCCGGTATAAATGACGCCGTTTATAAGGACAGTGTCTCCCATCTTCAATTTCTCCACATCTTCATCGGTCAGTGGAGTGGTCAATCTGATGGTATCCTCTGCCATGATAACACCCCCTCAGATAATGGCTTCTTTGTGCCTGGCAGCGTGGCAGTTGATATTCACTGCACACGGCAAGCTGGCTATATGACAGGGCTCCATCTCAAAGTGCACAGCCAAAGCATAGGTTGTGCCACCCCAACCCATGGGGCCCATACCCAACTTGTTGATCCTCTCCAGCATCTCCTGCTCGGCAGCCGCCAACTCCAAATCGGGACTGGGCTTGCCCAGAGGCCTTAACAAAGCCTTCTTGGCCAAAAAAGCGGATCGCTCATAGGTCCCGCCAACACCAACGCCCACAATGACAGGAGGACAGGGATTACCGCCAGATTCACTGGCCCTCTGGACCACAAAGTCTTTAACCCCCTTCAATCCTGCACCAGGCGCCAGCATGGTTACACGGCTCATATTTTCACTGCCCCCTCCCTTGGGGGCCATAACGATATGGATCTTTTCTCCAGGCACTATATCATAGTGAATCACAGGAGGGGTGTTATCCCCCACATTGGCCCTGGTGAAGGGATGACAGGTAGATTTCCTTAGATACCCTTCCTTGTACCCCTGACGCACCCCCTCATAAATGGCCTCCTTCAGATCTCCACCTACAAACTGTATATCCTGGCCAGTCTCCATAAAAATCACAGCCAATCCACAATCCTGGCAGATGGCTACCTGCTCCTCCCTGGCAATATCGGCGTTCTTTATGATCATCTCCAGAACGGATCTCCCCACAGGGGACTTCTCTTTCCTTAAAGCCTCCTGCAAAGCGCTATACACATCCTCAGGTAAATAGTAACCTGCATCCATACACAACTTCTTTATCACCTCAGCCACCTCAGAAACATCCACCTTCCTCATCTCACCATCTCCTTATAAAAAGGATTTAAAGGGGGAAGCCTTAAAAAGAACCTCCCCCTACCATATCAAACTTCAAACTACTGCAGATAGCCCAACCTCCTCATATCATTTACCAAGCCCTGGACAGCATCGGCGGAGTGCTGAAGGGCAGCCTTCTCCTTCTCATCCAGTTCAAGCTCTACAATCTTCTCCAAACCATTGTCCCCTATTATCGAAGGGACACCTACATAGAGATCTTTTATCCCATATTCACCCTGACAATAGGCTGCGCAAGGCAACAGCCTCTTTTTGTCTCTGATCACTGACTCTACCATCTGAGCGGTTCCCAGAGCAGGGGCATAATAAGCCGACCCTGTCTTCAAAAGCGCAACAATCTCCCCACCGCCCTTGATTGTTCTCTCCATCAATGCCTCCACCCTCTCAGGAGGCATTAACTGAGTGATAGGTACACCCCTTACTGTGGTGTACCTAGGCAGGGGCACCATGGTATCTCCATGACCACCCATAACCATGGCCTGAATATCCTGGGTAGAGATACCCAGCTCCATAGAGACAAAACAACACAGACGGGTTAAATCCAGAGCACCAGCTTGGCCAAAGACCCTATTGGGAGAAAATCCACTCACCTCCCGGGCGAGCTGCGTCATGGCATCCAGAGGATTGGCCACCATGATCATGATGCAGTTAGGGGAATACCTTACCACCTCCTCGGTGACAGACTTAATGATCTTGGCATTCACATCAAGGAGTTCATCACGACTCATTCCAGGTTTTCTGGGAACACCTGAGGTAACCACCACTACATCAGAGTCGGCCGTTTCCTCATAGCCGTTGCTGCCAATGATATTGCTGTCCCATCCCGCCAAAGGCAGGGCCTCTCTCATATCGAGGGCCTTTCCCTGGGGCATGTCCTCGATAATGTCCACCAGCACCACATCGCCCAGTTCTTTTTGAGCACACAACCAAGCTACGTGCTCACCCACATGGCCAGCACCTACTACTGTAATCTTTTTACGTGCCATTGCACACCTCCGGATTTTTTAAAACTCGGGGCCAGGCACCTGGCCCGGTCCCCGGCTTGGAACTCTCAGTCGTCCATGTGCCTAACAAGAGAAACCAACTCCCCAACAAAGAATCCCCATCCACTATAAATACACCATTCATCACCACGTCAATCCATTTTTAAGATGGTGAAAGGTATCACTTATTCAAAGTTCATGTCAAGCTCCCCCACCCAGGAAAAGCCCAAACCCTTTTTGTAATACCTCCTTCCTAAAACAAACCCCAATCAGCGAAAAATGGGGCCACTCTTAACATCTAACCAGTCTGAAAAGGGCCATAATCCCACCTGCTATGACATGGCACCTAAAGTCCAATACCCCAAACACCCTAAAAAAACGGGGCCGGAAGTACTCCGACCCCGCGCTCCCTACCGGATATCTACTTAAATTGAGCCTATAATCGCATTAAATGTGGAACTGGGACGCATCTCTCTCTCTGCCCTCTCTTCATCGGGGAAGTAATATCCATCTATATCTACGGAACGACCCTGAACAGCGAGGAGTTCTTCATTTATCTTAGATTCATTTTCTGCAAGCTCCTTAGCAGGTTTTTCAAATTTTTTCTTAAACTCTTCGTCTTCATCCTGCTCTGCCAAAGCCTCAGCCCAATATCTAATGAAATAATAATGCTCTCCTCTATTGTCATGTTGTCCGGCTTTCCTTCCTGGCCACAATTTATTGAGTAAGAGTTTGGTCACCGCTTCTTCAGAGGTATCAGCTAAGATCTTCGCCTTCTTATAATTGTATTTTTCCTCAATAAATCTTAAAGCCGAGGTCAGTGCCGTAAACTCAGCGGTAGAATCCCACCTCAAGTGATTTTCATCTAACAGTTGCTGGGCATGTTTGGGAGCGGAACCACCAGCACCAGCCTCAGACAGGAGACCACCAACCAACAATGGAATTACAGAAAGCACCTTTGCGCTTGTTCCTGCTTCGGTGATGGGGAATAGGTCTGTTAAGTAATCTCTCAAAACATTCCCTGTAACGGTTATTACATTTTCACCTTTTCTGACCTTCTCCGCTGTGAATCTCATAGCTTCTTGAGGCTTCATTATACGAATATCAAGCCCTGTTGTATCATAGTCTTTCAAGTATTTATTTACCTTCTTTATTACTTCTGTATCATGACCTCTGTTCTCATCAAGCCAAAAGATCGTAGAATAACCTGTTTTCCTTGCTTGCTCTACACCAAGTTTCACCCAGTCTTTGACCGCGATATCTCTAACCTGACAACCCCTCCAGATATTACCTTCTTCAACCTTATGTTCTATTAGCACATTTCCACTCTCGTCTACAGCACGAAAAGTTCCATTGGATGGTGCCATAAATGTCTTATCATGAGAGCCATACTCTTCCGCTTTCATTGCCATAAGCCCAATGTTTATAACTGTTCCCATCGTTGCTCTGTCAAAAGCACCATTTCTCTTACAATCTTCAACAATCTCTTTATACGATGTGGCATAACATCTATCCGGTATCACTATTTTCACATCGTGCTGTTTATTATCCGGACCCCATGCTTTTCCACCATCCCTGACAATAGTGGGTAGAGAAGCATCTATGATCACAAGATTGGGCGAGTGCAAATTTGTAGTACCTCTACTGGAATCAACCATAAACATTGCTGGATTCTTATCATAAACAGCCTGTATGTCTTTTTCTATCTCTTTTCTTTTGCCTTCTGGCAAATCTTTTATCTTCAAATACAAATCTGCCAAACCGTTATTTGGATTTACACCTGCTTCCTCAAATGTTTTGGCGTGTTTTTCAAAAATATCTTTAAAGTATGCTTTTACTGCATAGCCAAACATCACAGGATCAGAAACCTTCATCATTGTAGCCTTCAGATGCAATGACCATAAAATACCCATTTCCTTTGCATCTTTTATTTGCTCTTCATAAAATTCCTGTAGAGCCCTTACATTCATGAAGGTGCCATCCAATATTTCTCCCTCTGTTAATGGCACTTCCTTCATTACAGAGGTATTACCATTCTCATCGGTAAACTCTATTTTTACCTTTGTTGCCTTTTCTACCGTTACAGACTTCTCATGCTCATAAAAATCTTTACCGTTCATATGTACTACATGAGTCTTAGAATCCTTACTCCACTCTTTTAGAGGCATTCCCCCTGCCATGAGTTCTGGATATTTTTTTGCACTCTCTTTAACCGGTTTAGGAATCACACGAATACAATTCCCCTGTCTTATCACCGGGTTAACAGCACTTCCCAAAACCTTTGAATATCTCTCATGTAGTTTCTTTTCCTCTTCCGTTTTAGGTTCTTCAGGATAATCTGGAACATTGTATCCCCTACTCTGCAATTCTTTTATGGCAGCCTTCAGCTGTGGCACTGCAGCACTTATGTTGGGTAGTTTAATAAGATTGAAATCGGGATCATTTAACACTCTATCCCCTAACTCAGCCAGGTCATCGGGGACTCTCTGGTCTTCTTTCAAATAATCCGGGAAATTTGCCAGTATCCTTCCTGCCAGTGAAATATCCTTCACCACCACATCAATATCAGCGTTTTTGACACACTGTTTGACAATAGGGAGTAGAGAAAAGGACGCCAGGTAAGGTGCCTCGTCTGTTTTTGTCCAAATTATTGTCGGTTTTTTATTCATAACTCGCCCCCCCTTCGAAATTTTGCCTTTGTTACTATATAAACAACGCCAAATTGTCAATGAGGAAAATTCGATTTTTGGTAAAACTTTTTATTGTTAAGATTCAAAGTACAGTAATAATCCCCCCGCCAAAAATAAAGGGGGTGCCGAAGCACCCCTCCCATCCAAGTCAGAATCACTAACCCCCTTGTTTCCCCTTCTTGGCCAGATCTTCCAGCATGTCGGTAGTAATGGACTTGGGCCGCTCAATAGGTTGCCCCACTGCCCGATCCCATATAACGTTGGCACTGATACCCAAGGCCCTCCCTATACCGAAGAGCACTGTGTAGAAGTCGAACTCCTTGACTCCGTAGTGATACTGAAGGACTCCAGAGTGGGCATCCACGTTGGGCCATGGATTCTTGGCCTTGCCATGTTTTTCCAGAACACCAGGCACCACATCATACACTACACTCACCACCCTGAAAAGCTCATCATCGGGAAGGTGCTTCAGGGCAAACTCCCTCTGGGCCATATACCTGGGATCTGTCTTCCTTAACACGGCGTGACCGTAACCAGGAATCACCTTACCGGAATTGAGGGTATCCCATGCAAACTTCTCGATCTGCTCTTTGGTGGGCACACCTTCAAACTGTTCGTATAGACCGATAATCCAGTAGAGACACTCTTGATTGGCCAAACCGTGAAGGGGACCGGCCAAACCGCACAGACCTCCTGCCCAGGCGTAATAGATATCAGAGAGGGCAGAAGCCACCAAATGTGCAGTATGGGCGCTCACATTGCCGCTTTCGTGGTCACTGTGAAGAATGAAATAGAGTTTAGCCAGCTCTTTGTACCGGGGGTCCTCCACACCCATCATGTGGGCGAAGTTGGAACCCCAATCCAGCTCAGGGTCAGGAGCAATGGGGGTATCAGCCTTGTATTTCATCCTGTAAATATAGGCAGCAATGGTGGGGAGCTTGGCCAAAAAATTCATGACGTCCTCATACATGGCATCCCAGTACTCGTCCCTCCTCATCCCCTCGGCGTATCTCTTAGCAAAGATGGACTCCCGCTGCATAGAAATAACAGCCTCGGCAAACATGGCCATGGGATGGGTGTCCCTGGGCTGGGCCCTCAACACATCGTAGACATACTGGGGAACCTGGCCCCTTGCCTTCCACTCGGCTTCTACCTCCTCGGCCTCTTCCATTGTGGGGATATCGCCCGTCAGCAAGAGATGGAAGAAACCGCCTACCAGGGGAACCTCAGCTCCTGCCCTTTTGGGCAGTTTTTCCAACACCTCGGGAATAGTGTATCCCCTGAACCTGATTCCCTCATAAGGATCGAGATAAGAGATATCAGTCAGGAGGTTCTTGATCCCCCTCATGCCTCCGGCCGTCTGGGCCACCGTCACCTGATCAATCACCACATTGCCATACTCTTTCCTGATCTTGGCATATCTCTGCGCCGCAGCCGGGATCTTAGAAGCCAACTTCTCCTTTAACTCAGACATACCTCACCTCCTCTTTTTATTGGCAAAGATAGAGATAGTATACACAAATTCAGATGTCAAGGGCCAAAATGGCAACTATAACTCTAATGACTACAACACATTACAAGTTAAAAGGCCGGAAAAGATTCTTTCCGGCCTAAAACAAACTGCTTTATTTCTTAATATTTTATTCCTTGATTTCTATCTCCTTAAAGCTCTTCCCTCCAAATTCCCTGGCCACATTGAGCATACCACCCAGCAATACGGTTTTCCGTTCTCTATCAGACAGGTTAAAGGTGAGGGGAATATCGATGTTTTTGGTATAGTTCTTCATGACCAACTCCCCGGTATTCTCTATCAGCGCCTTGCGCACATTGGTAATGATCACCTTATCATTCTGATCAATCTTGTCATAGTCATCGGGATCAGCGAAATAGAGGGGCAAGATGCCAAAATTGACTAAGTTACCTCTGTGGATCCTCTCTATGGACTTAGCCACAACAGCCTTCACTCCCAGATACATGGGGCACAGGGCAGCATGCTCCCGGCTGGAGCCCTGACCATAGGACTCTCCACCAACAATGACATTATGAACACCTTGCCTTTTGTTCTCCAAGGCCCTGTTGGAGAAGGTAGAATCCACCGGTTCAAAGACAAACTCGGCATACTTGGGAACATTGGAGCGGTACTTGAGCCTCTGACCTGCAGGCATGATATGGTCGGTGGTGATTTTATCCCCCAACTTTATAGTAACCTCTCCCTCCACACTCTGAGGCAGTGGAATGTTGGACTCAGGCGGCACAATATTGGGGCCACGATAGACCTCTACCGTCCTGGGATCCTCTGCAGGGGGAAGGACCATAGAATCATCAATAAGGAACTCTTCGGGAACCTTCACATTGGGATACTCTAGTCCGTGTTTAGTCTCCAAATCCCTGGGGTCGGTGATAACCCCGGTGAGCGCACACGCCACTGCCGTCTCGGGACTCACCAGGTAAATACCAGCACTAAGGGTACCAGAGCGTCCATAGAAATTCCTGTTGTTCGTCCTTACAGATACAGCGTTGTCCCTGGGGGCCTGCCCCATGCCTATACAAAATCCACAGGCGTTCTCCTCAAGCCTGATTCCTGCAGTCAATAGATCATCTAAGGCACCCTCTTTGTCTATCATCCGCACCACCTGCTTGGAACCCGGACCCACCACCACATCCAAATGAGGCGCAAAACCCTTGCCGTACTTGTCCACCCAGGACTTGGCCACCTTGGCCACCACCATGAGATCCCTGTAGGAAGAATTAGTACAGGAACCGATACACACCTGATCCACTGTCTTGCCCTCCATCTCCCGCACCGTCACCACATTGTCCGGGCTGTGGGGAAGGGCCACCAGGGGCTCAAGTTCGGAAAGGTTGATCTCTACCACCTTGTCATACTGGGCGTCTGGATCGGCAACGAGCTCCACCCAATCCCCTTCCCTATCCTGGGCCTTAAGAAACTCTCTACTGGTCTCATCAGATGGGAAGACAGAGAAGGTAACACCCAGCTCAGCTCCCATGTTGGTGATGGTAGCCCTCGAAGGGACATCCAGGGTCTTTAGCCCAGGGCCAAAATATTCTGCTACCCATCCCACATTCCCCTTAGTGGTGAGGATGGAGAGGAGTTTTAAAATCACGTCCTTGGCCGAAACCCAGTCGGGCAGCTTACCCGTGAGGTGTATGCCATATACCCGAGGACAGGTGAGATAGAATGGCAATCCCGCCATGGCGGCAGACACATCCAGTCCTCCAGCACCTATGGCAATCATCCCTATACCACCGCCTGTGGGGGTGTGAGAGTCCGACCCTATGAGGGTCTCCCCAGGTCTTCCATATCTCTCCAGGTGCACCTGATGGCAGATGCCGTTGCCCGGCTTAGAGAGATATGCCCCGTATTTGGCTGCAAAGGTGCGCAGATAAGCATGATCATCGGCGTCCTCATAACTCATCTGAACGGTCTTGTGATCAATATAAACAATGGAAAAATCCGCTTTCACCCGAGGGACGCCCATCTGCTCAAACTCCATGGCAGCCATGGTACCTGTTGCATCCTGATAAAGGGTCTGGTCTATCCTTATGGCAATTTCCTTGCCAGGGACCAGCTCTCCCTCCATCAGATGTCCATTGAGTATCTTTTGAACAACGTTAAGACCCATGATTCTACCCCCTCTAATAATAATTATATCTTGAAACGGCAGGGGCTTTATACCAATCTTACCGCTTTGCTGTCAAACTATTGATGCAAGGTACTGGTTGTAGTTTAAGTACAGGTAAGGGGAAACCAAAAATCCAGGGAGGTGCAACGATGAAGATGCTGCTGGCGGGAGAGTGGATAGAAAGGGACAAGGTTATCGAAGTGCATAATCCCTATGACAACTCTCTCCTGGACACCGTCCCAAGGGCAACGCTGGAGGATGCTAATAAAGCCATAGAGGCGGCCCTAAAAGGATTCCAGGAGATGAAGAGACTCACACCCTATGACAGATATAGCATCCTTTCTAAGGCAGCCAAGGGGTTGGAGACAAGAAGAGAAGAGATGGCCCAGATGCTGAGCAAGGAGGTGGGTAAGACCATAAATGAGGCCAGGGGAGAGGTAGCCAGGGCCATTCAGACACTCATTCTATCTGCAGAAGAGGCAAAGAGGCTGGCAGGAGAGGAGGTACGCTTTGACGGCGCCCCGACGGGAGGAGGAAAGGTGGGGCTTTATCTCAGGGTACCCTTGGGAATCATTGTAGCCATCACCCCCTTCAACTTTCCCCTAAACCTGGCCATGCATAAGATCGCTCCCGCCCTGGCAGCGGGAAACAGCGTCATCCTTAAACCCGCCTCTGTCACTCCCCTCACAGACATCCTGCTGGGAGAGATCCTCATGGAAACAGGGATTCCCCCCTTGGCCTTCCAGGTGGTTACCGGCCCCGGAGGTGAGGTAGGCGATACCTTAGTAGAGGATGAAAGGGTGAAAATGGTCACCTTTACAGGTTCCCGGGATGTGGGCAAGGAAATTATGAAAAGAAAGGGGTACAAACGGGCTACCATGGAACTGGGTTCCAACTCCGCCGTCATCATCTGTGAAGACGCCCAACTGGACAAGGCCTTCCCCAGGGTGGTCCTGGGAGCCTATGCCCTGGCAGGACAGGTCTGTATCTCCGTGCAGCGCATTTTCGTTCATGAATCTCTCTTTGACACCCTCGTGGAGCGCTACGTGGAAGAGGCAAAGGACCTGAAGGTAGGGAACCAGCTCATGGAAGATACCAAGGTAGGTCCCATGATAGAGGAAAAAGAGACCCAAAGGGTGAAAGAATGGATTGATGAAGCTGTGAATGCGGGAGCCCGGCTAATGTGGGGAGGCGATATCCAGGGTACCCTTATGACCCCCTCAGTAGTCACCCATTGCCCAAGGAACGTCAGACTCTTCACAGGGGAAGCCTTTGGACCAGTGGTCCTCATCAATCCCTACTCCACATTTGAAGAAGCCATAGAGCTGACCAACGACTCCGTATATGGGCTTCAAGCGGGTATCTACACCCAAAATCTATACAAAGCCTGGCAGGCAGCCCGGGAAGTAGAGGCTGGAGGCATCATCATCAATGATGTGCCCACCTTCAGGGTAGATCTCATGCCTTATGGCGGCATGAAAGAGAGCGGCATAGGCCGAGAAGGCCCCAGCTACGCCATAGAAGAGATGACAGAAATCAAGCTGGTTTGTTTCGACTTAAACCTAACCTGAGCTATCAAAAACCGCTCAGGTTAGGTAGAGAGTTGCAAGAACATGGGATTCGGGCTAAGCGATCTTAACCCGAATGGGTTAATACAACCTTGAAACCATGCCCCATCCCGCACCATAAGGAAAATAGGCATGGACAACAGCTGAGAAAGGCCTATGGTGACGAGTAGGGAGGTGGGTATGACAAAGGGATTCTGGATTTTTGACACCACCGCCGACACAGGACTGGAGATTTACGGAGCCGGTCTCGAAGAGGTCTTCCACAATGCCCTGAGAGGCCTTTTCTCCATCATCAGCGACCTGGAGAAGATAGAAGAAAGGGAAGAAACAGAAGTAAAAGCCCAAGGGGAAGACTGGCCGGACCTCATGGTCACCTGGCTCAACGAACTCATCTTCCTCCAAGACGCCAGGGAATGGCTCTTTAAAGACTGTTACATAGAGGAACTGAAACCCTATACCATCAGGGCCCTCTGTAAGGGA
Organism: uncultured Aquificales bacterium; assembly: GCA_964493535.1. Taxonomy (GTDB): domain Bacteria; phylum Thermosulfidibacterota; class Thermosulfidibacteria; order Thermosulfidibacterales; family B14-G1; genus WFSI01. The sequence continues at coordinate 10,095 of CAZBOO010000009.1, read as the reverse complement.
GAAAGGTTTAAAAAAGGCAAGCACCGGATAAAGACCTTAGTGAAAGCCGCCACCTATCACCAAGCAGCGGTGAAAGAGACACCCCAGGGTTACAGGGCCGTGGTAATCCTGGACGTGTAAGGAGGAAGGAGAGATGGGCATCCTGAAAAAATTAGACGATTACCGGTGGATGATTCCCAAAGACTACAAACCAGGCATGCGGGTACCAGGCATCATCTACGCCAAAGAGTCCATGATCAAGGATATTGAGAAGGACCAATCCATAGAACAAGTAGCCAACGCTGCCACCCTATCTGGGATAGTAAAAGCCTCTCTGGCCATGCCCGACATTCACTATGGCTACGGCCTGCCCATCGGTGGTATAGTGGCCACAGACACCTCCCAGGAGGGGGTAATTACCCCAGGAGGAGTGGGATTTGATATCAATTGCGGCGTAAGGCTTCTAAGAACAGACCTTACCTTGAGAGATGTAGAGCCCAAGCTCAAGGAACTGATAGACACCCTCTACCAAACCGTGCCCAGCGGCGTGGGGTCCCAAGGCCCCATCCGTATCCATAAATCCCAGTATCGGGAGGTCCTCAGAAAAGGGGCATCCTGGGCCATAGAAACAGGGTACGGCTGGAAAGGGGATCTGGAGAACACAGAATCCCAAGGATGCTTACCAGGGACCGACCCTGACATCATAAGCAACAAAGCCATGGAGAGGGGACGCAACCAACTGGGGACCTTAGGATCGGGGAACCACTTCTTAGAAGTCCAGGTGGTGGAAGAGATCTTCCAAGGGAAACTAGCCCAAGCCATGGGATTAGAGAAGGGCTTCATCACCGTCATGATCCACTCGGGCTCCCGGGGCTTTGGTCATCAGGTCTGTACCGACTTCCTGAAAATGATGGAGAAGGCCCTATCCAAATACGGGATCAAAGTCCCCGACCGCCAGCTGGCTTGTGCCCCTTACAGCTCCACTGAAGGCAAAAACTACTTAGCGGCCATGGCCTGCGCTGCCAACTATGCCTGGGCCAACCGCCAGTGTTTGGCCCACTGGACCCGAGAAGCCTTCTCCAAGGTATTCGGTAAAAATCCCCAAGAACTGGGCATGAGACAGATCTACGATGTAGCCCATAACATAGTAAAGATAGAGGAGCACAAGGTCAACGGCAACAGCCTATCCTTAGCCGTTCACCGAAAAGGGGCAACCCGGGCCTTTCCACCGGGTCATCCAGAACTCCCTTCTCACTACCGAGAAACGGGCCAACCCGTCATTATACCGGGGGATATGGGAAGGGCCTCCTACCTCTTGGCAGGCACAGCCAAGGCCATGGAAGAGACCTTCGGCTCCACTTGCCATGGGGCAGGAAGAATTCTCTCCCGCCATGCAGCCAAGAAGGCCCTAAGGGGTAAGTCCATCCAGGAAGAGATAGACAAATACGGTATATACGCCCGAGCAGCCAGCAAGGCTACTTTGGTAGAGGAAGTGCCCATGGCCTACAAGGATATCTCCGACGTGGTAGAGGTGGTACATAGGGCAGGTATAGCCCGACTGGTAGCCCGCTTCAGGCCTTTGGGAGTGGTCAAGGGATAAGGGGGGGCACTCCCTTCTCGCAAAAACCTTAACGAAGGGCTTTCCCTCCCCCACAGGGGCAGAGATCCAAAAGACGGAAGCCCCGTGGGAAAAGAGATAGTGCTCCTGACCCAGCCCTAAAAATCGATGAACAAGGATACAACCCATTTTGCCCGTGGAGAAGTCATGGAAAGGCCCCCTCTCTTCCATCTTTTCCACCATGATCCCCACCTGCTGCAAAGCCATCTGGGAAGAAGGAGCCAGAGACACCCAAACCATGGCCTCCTTTCCCTCTCCCTCATACAGGGCTATAGACCCTTTCAAGGCCTGAATAGGTTTGCCGTGGAGTCCATTTACCTGGGCAAGGGCTTTACCACCCGTAATAAGCCGGCTTAATGAGTATCCGTCTATTTTATGGGGAAAGGACCATCTCTTTGAAGAGGAACATCCCCACAAGAGACCAAAAGCTATCGCACTCAAAATGAGTCCCCTTACAAATACCTTCATCCTTTGACACCTCTCCCATGGGGTTATACACTTTTATCAAACTTGTAAAGGAAGGGAGAAAGGAATGAAAAAAGCTATATGGGCTATATGGATCCTCTTGCCCCTTTTATGGTGGGCCCAACCCGCCTTGGGGGGATGGATAATGAAGTCAGAAACCGTAAGACCAGGCATGGCACCCCTCACAAGTACCTCCTACTATAAAGAAGGGAGACTGGCCACTGTCACATCTTACGGTACCACCATTCTTACGGTACCACCATCATCGACGCCCAAAAGGGGATAGTTATCCAAACCACGCCCTGGCAAAAAGTCTACGCTAAAGCCACCGTTGAAGAGATGGCCCAAAAGGTTAAAGAAGTGGAGAACCGCATGAAGGCCATGTTGGCCCAGATGCCCCCCGAACAACAGGCAAAGGTAAAGGAAAAACTGGGCATAGGGAAACCTAAACCCAAGGTCACCGTGAAAAGAGTGGGAGAAGAAACCATATTAGACCACCCCTGCGAGATCTATGAGATCTACCAAGGGAAGGATAAGGCAATGAAACTCTGGATAGCCAAGGATGCCCAGGCCTTTTCCCCAGAGAACACCAGGAAGTTTGAAGAAACGGTAAAAAAAGCCTTCCCATCCATCCAGGAAAACCTGGGAGGCTTCCGTCTGGAAAATACCCCCAAATTCAAAAAGGTTACCCACAGTGGTTTGGTGTTGAAAATAATAGACTACCGGAACAACTCCACCACCCGGACCGTGGATCTAAAGAAGGCATCGGTACCCCTTGATCGCTTCTCACCACCCCCAGGCTATAAAAAAGTAGAATGGGAGAAACTCAAACTTCAGAAACCCTCCCCTCAACCCTCAATCCGATAACCCCCAGGAAAGCCTTCAAGGACAGAGGTGAGGATCTGCTCATGGATCTGGAGATCCCTCTTGCTGTATAGGACAAACCGGACGTGGCTCACCGATTTTAATTGCGGAATCACCTCCAAGATCTCTTTAAAAGCCACTCGAGCAGCTTCTTCCATGGGATACCCAAAGGCCCCCGTGGATATAGCGGGGAAGGCTACAGACTTGAGCCCCCTCTCATAGGCCAGCTTCAGGGCATTCTTGTAGCAGGCCGCCAGTTTTTCGGCAGGATCCTTTTCCATCCCATAGATGGGCCCCAACACATGAATCACATAAGGATTAGGAAGATTGTGGCCACCGGTAATCACCGCCTCCCCCGTCTTAATGGGTGCCAATGGCCGACACTCCTCCTCCAACCCCGGTCCCGCTGCCCTATGAATGGCCCCCGCCACGCCACCACCCATGCGGAGCCAGGCATTAGAAGCGTTAACAATGGCGTCAAACCCCTCCTGGGTCACAATATTACCCTGGGTACACTCCAAAACCACATCATTAATCCTAACCTTCATGATGCCACCTCCTGAAAATGCTCCCCCCTTCATCCCTTGTCCGTCAACAGCTCCACCCACGCAAGGCCCCTGCCAACTCTATTATATAGCTCTAAGCTGATCATAATGTGTGATCAAATATAAAGGCACCAAAGGGCAAGTCAATATGGATGGGCAAAAACCCATAGAAGAAGAGTGCAGCCTCTCTCGTAGCATCAGGGGCCTTGGACTTTGGGTCCATCTCTTTCCCCTTGAACAAGCTTATAGGCAGGAGCAAAGACACCAAAGTTCAAGGCGCTACCCCACTCAGCACCTTCCTCATTCAACGTGTTACCATTTATTCCCTTTACATAGGGAATAAATTAATATAGTCTTTCCCTGTAGAGAGGGAAAAATGAAAAAGGACTTCTTCAAGCTTTTGATAAGGGACTTCATGGAGAAAGACCTCTCTCACGTAAAGGAGAGGGACATCTCTATTCCTCTGGATGTCAACAAGGTGGTTTCCATCGTAGGCATGAGAAGAACAGGCAAAACCCTCACTCTATACCTTTTGGCCAACAAGCTCAGGAGGCAGATACCCAGAGAGAACGTAGTCTATGTGAACCTCGAGGACGATAGGCTCTTTCCCTTGGCACTCCAGGACATGGACCTGCTGGTTCAGGCCTATTATGACCTTTTCCCCGGCAAGAAGGATGAAAGGGTCTATTTCTTCTTCGACGAGATTCAGAACGTACCCCATTGGGAAACGTTTGTTCGCCGACTCCAGGACACAGAAAACTGCCGGATCTACATCACAGGGTCTTCCTCCAAGCTTCTGAGCAGGGAAATGGCCACAGCCCTTAGGGGCAGAACCATCTCGTATGAGGTCTTCCCCCTTTCCTTCAGGGAGTTCTTGACCTTCAAGGGCGTAGAGTACGTGCCCCACTCCCCCCGGTCTGAGTCGGAGGTTAGGCATCTGTTTCACGACTTTCTCTCAAGGGGCGGGTTTCCCGAGGTGGTGGACTATCAGCAAGACGTACTCCTCAGAACCCTCAAGGAGTATCTGGACTTGGTGATTTACAAGGATATTGTAGAGAGGCACCGCGTGACCAACCTTTTTGTCATCAGGTATCTCATGAACCATCTCATAAGAAACCTTGCCAACCTGGTGAGCCCTGGAAAGCTTTACAACGATCTTAAATCCCAGGGGCTCAGGATTTCCAAGAACACGGTCTATGAGTACATAGGATTCATGGAGGAGGCTTTTGCTCTCTTCTTCATTCCTGTATGGGCATCATCTGTGCGGAAGGAGTGGAGGAATCCAAAGAAGGTGTATGTCATTGATCATGCCCTGAAAAGGGTCTTAGACACCTGGGAGGACATCGGCCGGATTTACGAAAATTTAGCCTTTGTAGAACTGAGGAGGCGGTATCCGCGGATCACTTACTTCAAGGGTCGTCAAGAGGTGGACTTCTATATAGAGGAGGGCAATCCCCCCCTAATACTGAACGTGTGCTACGATTACACCTCTCCCACAACCAGGGACAGAGAGACTAAAGGGCTAATGGAAGCCATGGAAACTCTAAGAGTAGACAAGGCCCTCCTCATCACAGCAGACGCGGAAGAAGAGATAAAAGCGGAAGGGAAGACTATACAGGTGCTTCCCCTGTGGAAGTGGCTATTGGAGTCTTGAAAGCTTTGTCCTGTTTCCGCTGGTACGCTCATTTGCCGTAACTTGGGAGCAGAACCAACACCTTCCGGGTTTGGGGTTGGAGGCCGTCCTCCCAGGCACCTTACCCTGAAGCGTATAGCCCACCCCCACAATGGCATACTTCCCACTCAAATCTCTCAGCTTCATGCCTCATCTCTTGCTCAACCGGTGGACGGTGTCCACCAGGAACTTGGCCATCTTGGGGTCAGTCTGGGGCAGGATCCCATGGCCCAAGTTGAAGATGTGGCCCTGGGCCAGGCACCCCTGCCCCAGGATCTCGGCCACCCTTTTCTCTAATGCGTCTTTGGGCATAAAGAGGGCACAGGGGTCCAAGTTACCCTGGATGGATACCCTGTCCCCCATTACCTGGATGGCATCCTTCAGCTCTATGCGCCAATCCACCCCCACCACGTCGGCCCCCATGGAAGTCAGGTCACTAAGGAGGGTGGCCGTATCGGTCCCAAAGAGGATGAAGGGCACCCCCGTAGCCCTTACCTCCTGGACAATACGCCGGGTGTAAGGAGCCACAAACTCCCTGAAGTCCCCGGGTGATAAGGCTCCCACCCACGAATCGAAGAACTGGACGGTATCGGCCCCCGCCTCCACCTGGGCCCTGAGATAGGCCACCACCGTATCGGTGAGCTTCTCCATGAGGGCGTGCCACACCTGGGGCTGACGGTACATGAAGGCCTTGGTTTTGAGATAGTGGCGGCTTCCCCCACCCTCCAAGATGTAGCTGGCCAGGGTGAAGGGAGCACCGGAAAAACCAATGAGAGGCACTTGACCCGCCAGGATCTCCTTCACCCGCCTCACCGTCTCTAAAACAAAGTCCATGGTGGTGGCAGGATCGGGCACCTTCAGGGCTTCCACGTCCCTCAGGGAATCCACGGTATAACTGAGCTTGGGTCCCTCCCCCTCTTTGAACTCTAAGGGCACCCCCATGGCCTCCACGGGCACCAGGATGTCGGAGAACAGAATGGCAGCATCCACACCCAGACGCTCCACGGGCTGGAGGGTCACCCGGGTGGCCAGCTCCGGGATCTTACACAGCTCCAGGAACCCTGACACAGACCGGCGAATCTCCATGTATTCCGGGAGATAGCGACCCGCCTGGCGCATCATCCAGATGGGCGTATAGGATACCTCCTCACCCCGGCAAGCCCTGATGAAAGGATGTCCGCTGTACAACAAAGCCCCCTTTTCCTTGGAACCATTGCAAAGATCGTATTCTTCAATATATCCACCATCTCTTCTGGAGTGGGTAGGTCTTCCCTCATTACCTTCGCTCTTCCAAGAACCTGCCACCCTTATAAATCAGCTCGCCATCAGCATAGACCTCTCCCAGGTCCATACCCTTGATAAAATCCCAATGGAGGCCTGACCTGTTGGTGCCCCCTGTTTCCGGATAGGCTGCTCCCGCCGCCATGTGAATGGTGCCGCCAATTTTCTCATCAAAGAGGATATTTTTGGTGAAACGTTTGATGCTATGGTTGAGGCCAAAAGCCACTTCTCCCAGATACCGAGCCCCCTCATCGGTATCCAGCAGCTTGTTAAGGAAGTCCTCTCCCTTATCGGCCCGGGCCTCCACAATCCTCCCCTCCCTAAAGGTGAGCCTAACGCCTTGGACTTCCACTCCCGAATAGCAGGCAGGGTAATCAAAGTAAATGAAGCCCTCCACGGAGGCCCCCACAGGTGAAGTGAAAACCTCACCATCGGGCATATTGCGTTTGCCATCGCAGTTGATCCACTTCCTTCCCTCCACGGAAAGGGTAAGGTCCGTGTCAGGCCCCATATAGCGCAGCTCCCTGACCCCATGGAGCCTTTCCCGCACCCACTCTTGACGGGTAGACACCTCTTTCCAGTAAGCTACAGGGTCTTCTTGATCCACACCACAGGCGGCAAAGAGAAACTCCTCATACTCCAGAAGGGACATTTCGGCGTCCTGGGCAAAGGCTTGGGTAGGATAAGGGGCCAGCACCCAAGCAAACTCCCCTTTCAACTCCCGTTCGTCCAGGGTATCCCGGATTTCCCGTTGGGCCGCCCGAGCAATGGCAACCTTAGAAGGATCCACATTGGTAAGCTCCTTGGTATTGGGTTCGCTGAGAATGGCTATAAGACCATTAACAGTCCGGGCTGTACCCCTGTCTATCTCAGAAACAAAGGAAAGTTGCTCTTCCCTGGCATAACGGTAGAACAGATAGTTCTGCCCCTCAAAAGAGAGACGCACCAAGGGATGGGCACCCCTCTTTAGCACTTCAAGGTAACAGGTCCTGATAAGGGGCTGAGCCAAGGTGGTAGCCCTGAGGAGCACCTGGTCACCCCCTTTGATCCCCAAGGAGTATTCCACTAAGAGCCTGGCCAGACGCTCAATCCTCACATCCTCCATATTCACACCTCCTCCAGCTCTATCCTGCGTACCACCCTCACTGCCCTTTCTCTCCCTCTATCACAGGAAGATACTCCCTAACCAAGGTCTAAATAACGGCAGGGGCGCCCCAAGAGGGGCAAAAAAAAGCGAAGCTTCTCTAAGAACTTCACCTACCTCCACCCAAAAGGCGAGCAATGTCATTGTAAAAGGCCAGGGCCATGATAACGATAATAATAATCAGTCCCACCTGCTGGGCCGTCTCTTTGGTCCTGGTGCTCAAAGGCTTTCTCCTCACGGCCTCAATACCGAAAAAGAGAAGGTGCCCCCCGTCAAGAATAGGGATGGGGAAAAGATTGATCACCCCCAGATTGACGCTGATAAAAGCCATAAAAGTGAAGAGACTGACCATACCTGACTTCACCTGCTGGGAGGCTATCTGAACTATGAGGATGGGTCCCCCCACACTCTTGGCAGGGACCACCCTCTGAAAGATTTTTATGATCCCCACTATGGTGAGATAGACCATCCTGTAGGTATACCCCCACCCTCTAACCAAGGCCTTTACGGGGTTAGACCTTTCCACCCTGTAAGCCCCTGCCGCCACTATTCCTATCTTCCCCACCACCCTTTTCTCTCCAAAGATGGTGCGGGCCTCCTGGGGCTTGGGAACAATGGTGAGAATAATCCTCTTACCTTTCCTGTCAACCACCAACTTCAAAGGTTTTCCGGGACTCCTCTGGACCAACCTAGCCATAGCTTCCCAGGAATCCACATGCTCACCCTGGATGAGAACGATACGGTCCCCTGGCATTAGCCCGGCCATTTGGGCCGGGGAGTTTGGCATCACCTTCCCCAAAACCGACTCCAACACGGGAATTCCCCAAAGATAAAGGCCTGTCATTACCACAAGGGCAAAAAGGATATTGAAGAAGGGTCCAGCCCCCACCACAGCCACCCTCACAGAGAGTGGCTTTCCATAAAAGGAAACCTCCCTCCTTTCCTCAGGGACCTCTTCTTCTGGGTCCTCGCCCACCAGTTTTACATACCCTCCTAAGGGTACCAAGGAAAGGGCGTATTCCGTCCCCCCCTTCTCCACACACCAAAGCTTGGGCCCAAAACCTATGGAAAAACGCTCTACCCCAACACCAAAGGCCTTGGCCACGAGAAAATGACCCAACTCATGGACAAAAATGAGCACTCCCAGTAAGAGAATAGCTACGAGTATCCCTGCCATGCTCAACCTCCTGGACTGAGGTATTAATGGACACGTCTCGGGAAAGCAAGGTGAAACTCAGACCTAAAGACAGTTAAAAAAGGCGGACCTGATAGGTCCGCCTTACCCTCGTCTGAAGTGATTTTACAGCTTGCTTACTTCAGCAGCCTGGGGCCCTTTGGACCCATCTACTACCTCGAACTCTACCTTCTGGCCCTCCATAAGAGAGCGGAAACCATCCTCGTGGATGGCAGTGTAATGCACAAACACGTCTGTGCCTGTGTCATCCCGGGTAATGAAACCATACCCCTTGCTGTCGTTAAACCACTTCACTGTTCCTGTGTACCTCATGCTACTTTCTCCTCCTACGATTTTTGGCGTACTCACCGAAAAACCCTGAACGGGGACAAAAGAGAGATGGTGTTAATATACGCCTTTTGGCCTCTCTTTTAGTAGGGAGAAAGGAGAGGAAAGAGAGCCTTACCTGATCAATCCTTCTCCCCCCACCTCCCTCAAGCCTTCTCTACATTAGCAGCCTGGGGCCCCTTGGCCCCATCTACTATCTCGAACTCTACCTTCTGGCCCTCTGCAAGGGAGCGGAAACCGCCCTCCTGGATAGCCGTATAGTGCACAAACACGTCTGTACCTGTGTCATCCCGGGTAATGAAACCATACCCCTTGCTGTCGTTAAACCACTTCACTGTTCCTGTGTACCTCATGCTACTTTCTCCTCCTTGCTTTGGTACAAACCCCCCCTCCATAGATTTTTAGGGGGGAAGTCAGAATGTGCTTCTGGTGCTCAAAAACTCTCCTTTCTCCCTAATACTGGAAGCATGGGAACATACCTTAAAAGAGAAGTCAACAGGAAAATTCAGGGAGAATGGGTTCTTTATGAATAGACCCGAGCTAACCACTTCAAAAATATGGGAAAAGACTGGAAAATTTTTTACCCCTCCGGACAGCAGAAAACCTCCTTTCCTATGGCTTCATTCCCGTAGGAGTGCTATAAAGACACCCCATGCGGGAAAAGCTGACAGTTATCGTACCCACCTTCAATGAGGAGGAAAACCTCCCTCAGTGCTTGGAGAGCGTACAGTGGGCCGATGAAATCATGGTGGTAGACTCGGGGAGCACAGACGCTACCTCGAGAATAGCTCAAAAACACACCCATCGCATCCTCCAACACGAGTACATAAACTCCGCCACCCAGAAAAACTGGGCTATACCCCAGGCCACCTATCCCTGGGTCATAATAGTGGATGCCGACGAGAGGGTGACGCCCCAGTTGAGGAAAGAGATAGAAGGGGTGCTTCACAGGCCGCGACATCAGGGCTATTCCATTGGGAGACTCAATCACTTTTTGGGATACCC
>CAZBOO010000008.1:12551-23456 GCA_964493535.1 uncultured Aquificales bacterium | reverse complement strand
AAAAAATGGCGGCCAGGCCCTGGTCCTCCTTAACAGAAGGGGCTATGCCTCCTTTCTTATTTGTCCAAGATGCGGAGAAACGGTCAAGTGCCCCAACTGCGACATCACCCTGACCCTCCACCGCCAACCCACCTCTCTCAAATGCCACTACTGCGGCCACACCCAGATGCCTTCAAACCGTTGCAGACACTGCCATGGGGAGATGGAGGCCCTGGGTCTGGGGATTCAACGGATAGAAGAGGAGATAAGGTCCAGGTTCCCCAACATGCGCATCCAACGCATGGACAGGGATGCCTTGAAGGCCAAGGGAACCCACTGGGAGATCCTCCAAGCCTTGGAAAAGGGAGAAATAGATGTCCTTCTGGGCACCCAGATGGTGGCCAAGGGCCACCACTATCCCCGGATCTCTTTCGTAGGAGTTGTGCTGGCAGACACAGGACTCCATCTCCCTGATTTTCGGGCCTCGGAAAGGACCTTTCAGCTCCTCACCCAAGTAGTGGGCAGGGCGGGGAGAGGAGGTCAGGGATTAGTCGTGATCCAGACCTTCATGCCTAAGCATCCCGCCGTGGTCTGGGCTGCCCGGCAAAACTACCCTGCCTTCGCGTCAGAAGAGCTGAAGCGCAGGAAGGCCCTAAACTATCCCCCCTTCTCCCACATGGCCAGGATCCTCCTTACAGCCACCAGAAAAGAGAAGGCAGAAACAGCCGCCAGGAATGTGGCGGAAAACCTTCGGAAAAATCCTCCTGGTCTCCTGATACTGGGACCGGCCCCTGCCCTCTTATCCCGGCTAAAAAACCGATACCGGTGGCACATCCTCCTGAAAGGAAGGAGGAAAACCCTTTTGGCCACCCTCTCCTCCCTTCCCCAAAGGATGGGCAGCGTAAAGATCCAAGTGGACATGGATCCCTACAACGTGCTTTAAATAGAAACTAAGAAATGCCTGCCTTCCTACTCACGCATAAAATCATTTAAATGATCTTTGCAACAAGTCCGAAGGGCCTGTCTGCGCCTGCCTGTGCGTGCGGGCACGCACAGGCAGGCAGGGTGTTCTTCCCTTGTGCCTGATTCGCCGTGAAAATCGCCCATCGTGATTCGGAGCCATTGGAAAGATCATAATCATTTAAGATAAATGGCTTTGTGAAGGAACACATTAGATATCACATTGCCCCCGGGAAAATGGCCGTGTATCCTGAAAAGAGCAAATGCTCTGAAGAGAGGAGAGGTATGGGCTCAAGATCGGATGAGCTGTATCAAAAGGCATGTAAATTTCTACCCGGAGGGGTAGATAGTCCCGTTCGGGCCTTCAAGGCAGTGGGAGGAACCCCCTTTTTTGTGGCAAAAGGAAAAGGCTCCAGGATCTGGGATGTGGACGGCAAGGAGTACATTGACTACGTGGCCTCCTGGGGACCCCTGATTTTGGGCCATGCCCATCCCGAGGTGGTGGATTTTGTAACCCAAGCAGCCCAAAGGGGCACCAGTTTTGGAGCACCTACAGAGTTAGAGGTGGAACTGGCAAGAAAAGTGATTGAGGCTGTATCCTCCATAGAGATGATCCGGTTTGTCAATTCGGGCACCGAAGCCACCATGAGCGCCCTCCGATTAGCCAGAGGCTACACAGGCAGAGACAAGATTGTGAAGTTTGAAGGATGTTACCACGGCCACGTGGATTATCTTTTGGCCAAGGCCGGATCGGGAGTCCTCACCTTCTCCCTCCCTGGAACCCCGGGTGTACCCCAGGACTTCACCAAGCATACCCTACTGGCTACCTTTAACAATCTGGACTCGGTGAAGAGGCTTTTCGAACAGGTGGGCGGGGAAATAGCCGCCATAATCGTAGAGCCCGTCATGGGCAATGCAGGGGTCATTCCTCCCGCCCCGGGTTTCTTGGAAGGGTTGAGGAGCATCACCCAACAACACGGCGCCCTCCTCATCTTCGACGAGGTAATTACGGGTTTCAGGGTGGCTTATGGAGGGGCTCAAAGCCTTTACGGGATCACCCCCGATCTCACCTGCCTGGGCAAGGTGATAGGGGGCGGATTGCCAGTGGGGGCCTATGGAGGCAAAAGGGAGATCATGGAACACATAGCCCCCTTAGGACCTGTGTATCAGGCAGGCACCCTATCAGGTAACCCATTAGCTATGGCAGCAGGGCTCAAGACCCTGGATATCTTATCTCGCCCCGGCACTTATAAAGGGCTAAATGAAAAGGCCCAGATCTTGAAAAGTGGAATAGAGGACGCTTTACAGAAAAAGGGGATCCCCGGGATAGTGAACCGGGTGGGTTCCATGATGTGTCTCTTCTTCACCACGGAGGAAAAGGTAGCAAGCTACACCCAGGCCCTCACCAGCAACACCCAGCGGTATTCCAGATACTTCTGGGCCATGCTGGATGGTGGGATAAACCTAGCCCCCTCTCAATTTGAAGCGACTTTTGTCTCAACGGCCCATACCTTGAAGGACATTGATCGGACCTTGGAGGCAGTAGAAAAGGCCCTATCCTTTTGAGGAATGGTAGGGACTCAGGAAACAGGGTTTGTCACATTTTTTGTAACAGAGCATTGACGAGCTACCTTCCTCCTGTTAAATAGGGTGCCGACTTTGAGATTTTGAGAACAATGGGGCCCAATAATTTTAGAGAGGACTCGGGATGGATAAAGCGTATTGTGTCTCTCAGCGCTTTGGGGTTAACCTTGGTTATCGCTACCATGATAGGTTTTGCCCTGGGCTACTATCTCGATTCCAAGCTTGGCACCAAACCTTGGTTAACTCTGGCTTTTTTTTTGATAGGTGTAGCAGCGGGATTTTATACTGTCTTTAAAGAGGTGTTTAAAGAAATTAGAAGAGATGAGAAGGAGTCCAAGGGTGGGAATCACTGAAAAAATGGAAAAAAGAGGCGTGGTGCTCCTGACCTTTCTGACTTTGAGCAGCCTGTTCTGGAAAAGCTTCCCTGTGACCTTTGGCGTGTTGATTGGTGGAGTACTGGCCTTAGGAGACTTCTGGCTCATGCGCAACCTTTTCCCCCGGCTGGTGAGAGAGGGTAAAGGAAAGGGGTTATTACTGGTGCAAATCTTCAAGTACCTGATCATGAGCCTGATTTTAGGGGCAGGCTTCTTCATTGGCTTAGTAAACCCCTTAGCTGCCCTGGCAGGTCTATCTCTACTGGTGGTCATGCCCCTCTCAGGAATCCGGGATTTATGGCGGGAAATGAAGGAGGTGGCTTAAAATGTACGAGCCTTATGCCTTTAACCTTTTGCCTGAACACTTCAAACACATTTTCATTGTTTGGGTGGTGATGGCCCTTTTACTGGTGCTGGCTTTCTTGGCCAGGAGAAGCCTGTCCTTGGTACCAAAGGGATGGCAGAATGTTCTGGAGTCGTACGTTGAGGGCATGGTAAATTTTATGAACGGTATCCTGGGAGGGGCCGATTCCAGACCTTATTTACCATTGATAGGCACCCTTTTCCTTTTCATACTCTTTTGTAATTGGATAGGCCTGATACCAGGATTCATAGCTCCTACATCTAATTGGAACACCACCATTGCTCCTGCCATTGTGGTCTTTTTCTATTACCATTATCTGGGAATCCGAAAACACGGTGCCCTCAAATACCTTAAACACTTTGGCGGCCCGGTATTGTGGCTTTCACCTCTAATTTTCTTGCTGGAAAGTATAGGCCATCTGGCCAGGGTACTTTCCCTCTCTATTCGTCTTTTTGGAAATATCTTCGGAGAAGAGAGCCTGTTCATAGTATTGTTCACCTTAGTACCCTTGTTGATTCCGGTACCTGTCATGTTCCTGTCTATATTTTTTGGTTTCATCCAGGCCTTGGTGTTTACTTTGCTCTCCATCGTGTATATAGCCTTGGCGGTGGAAGAAGAGGAGCACTGAAACTGGCTAACATAAAACCACTCAGAAAGGGGGGAAATTGGATGGCTAAGAAGATGTTTTACGGGTTGATGGCTTCTGTCTTGGTTTTAATGGCTGTTTCTCCTGCTATGGCAGCCGAAGCTGGTCAGGAGCTGAAGCTGGCCGCTCTGGACATGCTCAAATACGCAGCTTTAGCTGCCGGCCTGGGGCTTGGCTTTGCCGCTGGCTTTTGTGGCATTGGACAGGGTATAAGTGTCAAAGGTGCCATGGATGGCGTTGCCAGAAATCCCGAGGCGTCTGGAAAGATTATGGTAACTATGATTATCGGTCTGGCCATGATCGAGGCCCTCACTATTTACTCTCTGGTCGTAGCCCTCATCATTCTCTTCGCTGATCCTTTCAAGGCAGTTCACCTGTTGATGGGCTAATTTTCATCTTCTAAAGGGAAGGGGGATTGACATGCCCCCTTCCCTTTTCATATGCTTTGTGAATGTTGCCACATATTGGAGGGGTTGTGCGGTTTAAAGTCCCTGAGGTAACTATAGGAAGGCTTTCCCTCTACTTGCGATGCCTCAATGAGCTGGAGGAAGAAGGGATCGAGGTTGTTTCTTCGGCAGAACTGGGGAGGAGATGCGGGGTAAATCCCGCCCAAATTAGGAAGGATCTGGCCTACTTTGGAGAGTTCGGAACCCGGGGGGTAGGGTACTATGTGAAAGAGCTAAAGAAAGACATCAAAAGGGTTATGGGCCTTCACAAGACCTGGGAAGTGGCCCTGGTAGGGGTAGGAAATCTGGGTACGGCTCTGCTTCGATACAGGGGTTTCCAACAGCATGGCTTCAGACTATCCGCAGCCTTTGATGTAGATCTCAAGGGTAAGAATGTACCTGAAGGGTGTGAGCTTCACCATGCCTCAGAGATGGAACAGGTGATAAAAGAGAGAGGCATAAAGATAGGTATCATCACCGTCCATTACTCCCAAGCCCAGGAGGTAGCCGAAAGGTTGGCCAAGGCAGGGGTGAAAGGCATTCTAAATTTTGCTCCCGCAAGGATCCGTCTCCCCAACAAGGTTGTAGTGCGGAATGTAGACATGGGCACCGAACTTGAAATCCTCACCTTTTATCTAAGCATAAAAGGGGCCCGATAAGCAGACAGACGACGGAGGACCGGTCTCCTGTGGTCGGTATTCGGTCTCCAGTCTTCCGTCCCCGGTTTACAGTCCGAACACCCCAAATGCCCTACCTCTTTCTCCACTGAAAGCCTTTCCTGGCCTTATGGCGACCGTACTTCTTTCTCTCCACCACCCTGGCATCCCTGGTACAGAGGCCAGCCTTTTTCAAGGCAGGCCTGAGATTTATGTCATAATCTATGAGGGCTCTGGCAACGCCATACCCCACAGCATCAGCCTGTCCAGACACCCCTCCTCCCTTCACATTCACCTTAACATCAAATTGGCCCTCTGTACCTGTAAGACGAAGGGGACGAAAGATGAAGGCTACAAGGGTATCCCTGGGGAAATAACCTTCTAATGGCCTGTTATTGACAGTAATGGTTCCCGTACCCGGCCTCATCCAAACCCGGGCAATAGCGCTCTTCCGCTTTCCTACCCCGTGGTAGATATCGCTACTCATCTATATCCTCCTAAAAGATCCAGTTTAACAGGCTGTTGGGCCTGATGGGGATGGGATTCCCCGGGATATATCTTTAGTTTTTTCAGTTGCCTCCTCCCTAAATGGTTCTTGGGAAGCATTCCCCTCACGGCATGCTTCAGAATCTCCTCGGGCCTCCTTCGCAGCATTTCCTTGGCCCTTCTAACTTTCAGCCCCCCAGGATATCCCGAGTGCCTATAGTAGCACTTTTGCTCCCACTTCTTACCTGTGAGCTTCACCCTTGAGGCATTTATCACCACCACAAAACCCCCCGTGTCCACATGGGGAGTATAGTGGGGTTTGTGCTTTCCCATAAGGATCATGGCTATCTTGCTGGCCAGTCTCCCCAACACCTGATCCTTAGCATCCACCACATACCAGTTCCGATCCACCTCACCCGGCTTGGCCATATACGTCTTTACCATCATACCCTTAACTCCTCGAAACCTCCCAATTTTCAAAGCAGGGAGGATATATATAATAGCTCTGGGCCTGTCAACCCAAAGGGCCTTTTCTGCACAAAAGGTGTGGGAAGATAATTGACACTTTTTTTCACGGGGAATACATTCCCCAGGATTTTAAAGGAGGCGTTTTTGATAAACAGCAACAGGATCAGGAACTTTTCCATCATAGCCCATATAGACCACGGTAAGTCCACCTTAGCCGACAGGCTTTTGGAATATACAGGGGCCGTTCCCAAGGGCAAGATGAGGGAACAGTTCCTGGATAAGATGGAGCTTGAGCGTGAGAGGGGAATCACCATAAAAGCCCAAACAGTAAGGCTTATCTATAAAGCCCTGGATGGAAAGGAGTATGTGCTCAATCTTATAGACACCCCTGGCCATGTAGACTTCACCTACGAGGTCTCACGAAGCTTAGCTGCCTGTGAAGGAGCACTCCTTCTGGTAGACGCCAGCCAAGGAGTGGAGGCCCAAACCATAGCCAACGTGTATCTGGCTATGGAACACCATTTAGAGATTATCCCTGTCATCAACAAGATCGACCTTCCCAGCGCCGACCCCGACAGGGTGAATCTGGAAATAGAAGATATCATTGGTTTGGACGCCAAGGACGCCATTCTCACCAGTGCCAAGTTGGGCATAGGAACCCGGGAGGTATTGGAGACTATTGTTCAGAGGGTACCTCATCCCCAAGGGGATCTAAAAAGGCCTCTCAGGGCCCTCATTTTCGACTCCTGGTTCGATTCCTACAGGGGGGTGGTAACCACGGTAAGGGTAGTTGAAGGGATGCTTCGAAAAGGCGTAGAGATCATGCTCATGTCTACGGGCAAAGTATTTACAATAGAGGAAATAGGGCTTTTCACTCCCGATCCTAACCCCGTAAAGGAAATAGGACCCGGAGAAGTAGGTTACCTCATGGCCAATATCAAAAACGTAAGGGACACCAGGGTGGGAGATACCATAACACAAGCCTCCCAACCGGCCAAGTTAGCACTGCCTGGCTTTAACCCCGCCAAGCCCATGGTTTTCTGTGGCTTCTATCCCGTAGACCCAGGAGAGTACAACCTTCTTAAAGATGCTTTGGAGAAATTGTGGCTAAACGATGCCTCCTTCAGTTTTGAGCCCGAGAGTTCCGCCGCCCTGGGCTTCGGCTTTAGGTGCGGATTCTTGGGTATGCTCCATATGGATATTGTCAAGGAACGCCTGGAGAGGGAATTTGGATTTCAACTGGTGGCTACTGCCCCCACGGTGGTCTATAGGGCAATAAAGACCAACCGAGAGGTAGTTATGGTAGACAATCCCACCAAGCTCCCTCCCCTCGAAGAGATCCACAGGATAGAGGAACCTTGCGTGAGGTCTACCATCATAACCCCATCAGATTACATGGGGGGCCTCCTGTCCCTCCTCACAGACCGGCGGGGAGAACAGAAGGGAATGGAGTACATTGAAGGGGGACGACTGGTCCTGTATTACATTCTCCCCATGGGAGAGATACTCAGCGATTTCTACGACAGACTCAAATCTCTAACCCGGGGCTACGCCTCTTTTGACTACGAACTGGAAGGATACCGGGAGTCAAAGCTGGTGAAGCTGGACATTCTCCTTAACGGCCAACCGGTTGATGCTCTTTCCACCATCGTTCACAGGGACAGGGCATACCAGAAAGGCCGGGAGTTGGCGAAGAAGCTTAAAGAGATCATTCCCCGCCAGCTCTTTGAAGTAGCCATCCAGGCAGCCCTCGGCAGGAAGGTGGTAGCCAGGGAGACGGTGAAGGCCCTGCGGAAAAATGTGACGGCCAAATGCTACGGAGGAGATATCACCCGGAAAAGGAAGCTATTGGAAAAGCAGAGGGAGGGAAAGAGACGGATGAAACAGATAGGCAAGGTAGAGGTTCCCCAAGAGGCCTTCATGGCCCTGCTGAAGAGGGATTGATGATGAAGGGTAAGCTCATCAAAGAGACGCCTACCTTTTGGGCTAAGGTCTGGGAGTATGCCAAGTCTATCCTCATAGCCTTAGCCATAGCCCTCCTCATCAGGACCTTCGTAGTCCAGGCCTTCAGGATCCCTTCAGGTTCCATGATACCTACCCTCCTCATTGGCGATCACATCTTAGTTAACAAACTGACCTACCGCTTCGGCAACCCCCACAGATCGGACGTGGCTGTTTTCAAGTTTCCCTTGGATTCCAAAAAGGACTATATCAAACGAGTCATAGGGTTGCCTGGGGACAGGATTGAGATAAGAAACAAGGTGGTTTTCGTCAATGGGAAAACCCTAAGGAAGTTCTACATTCAACATACAGACCCCAGCATTCTCCCTGGAATGATCCAGCCCCGAGACAACTACGGACCCGTGGTGGTCCCCACTGGTCACTACTTCGTCATGGGTGACAACAGGGATAGCAGCTATGACAGCCGCTTCTGGGGATTTGTGGCCAGGAAGGCCTTTATAGGCAAGGCCCTTATCATATACTTCTCCTGGGATCCTCATGAATCTAATCCCCTCCATTGGGTAAGATGGAAGAGAATTGGCAAGGTTGTTAGGTAGGCTGACCATGAACTTAGCCGGAAAAAAAGTGGTAGTAACCAGGAGAAAGGAGCAAGCAGGGGAGATGGCCGCCCTTTTGAAGGCCAAAGGGGCCATACCCATCCTCTTTCCCACTATCGAAATCTTTCCACCCCAGGACTGGGGTCCAATGGACAAGGCCATAGAAACCATAGATTCCTATCAGTGGGTGGTTTTCACCAGCGCCAATGGAGTAGAGTTCTTCTTTCGACGGGCCCGCCTCTTAGGAAAAGACCCCAAGAGAGATCTGGAAGAATTAAAGATCTGTGCCATTGGCCCTGCTACAGCCCAAGCCTTGGAAAGAGAGGGGTTGCCTCCCCTTGTGGTTCCCAAGAGGTTTATAGCCGAGGAGGTACTGGAAGCCCTGAAGACCCAAGGGATAAAAGGGTGCAGAATACTTCTGCCAAGAGCAGAGATGGGCAGGGATGTTCTACCCCAAGGACTCCTCCAAGAGGGAGGCCTGACAGATGTAGTGATAGCTTATCGCACTGTGACACCAGAGATAGCCGAGGAAGATAAAAAAAAGGTGTTGGCTGCCCACATTTATACCTTCACCAGTCCCAGCACTGCTATAAACTTCTTTAGAATCATGAGGGACCTTCCCCTACAAGAATCCTTGGCCAAAAGCATTGTAGCCTCCATAGGCCCTATTACCACCCAGGCCCTGCAAGGGATAGGGGTAAGGGCAAAGGTAGAAGCCAAGGAGTATACTGTGGCAGGATTGATCAGGGCTCTGGAGGAATTTTAGATCCCATAGTGAACTTTTCCCTAAGCTTTTTGACTACAGGGGGAGTAACCAGGCACTCTACATTGCCTCCATAATAGGCTATCTCTTTAACAATACGGGAGCTGAGGTAGGTATACTGCTCACTGGGCATCATAAAAAGGGTTTCCATAGAGTCGTTCAGCTTCCTATTGATGAGGGCCATCTGAAACTCGTACTCGAAGTCCGACACGGCCCTGAGTCCCCTTATAACAGCAGCAGCCCCCTTCCCCCTGGCGTACTCTATAAGAAGAGAAGAAAAGGACTCCACTTCCAGATTTCCTAAGTCCAGTGGCTCCAAAGACTGAAGAATCATCTCTATTCTCTCCTCTACACTGAAAAGGGGGGCTTTCCCTGGGTTGTAGGCTACAGCTATAATCAGGCGAGGGAAGACTCTCACTGCCCGTTGGATGATATCTATGTGCCCTCTGGTTATAGGATCAAAGGTACCAGGATAAACAGCGGTTTTCTCTTTCATTTAGCCCTCCCTTCCATAAATGTGAGGCAATGTTCCCCAATCTCCCTTCTTTTTACAAGAAAGCCTGGAGAAGTAACAATGGAAAATTTCTTCAAGTGTTGGACAACCAATACCCCCCCCTCACCTATAAGGGGTAAATAGATGGAGATGAGGTCTTTGCAGGCCCCAAAGGTATAAGGAGGATCGGCAAAGATTATAGAGTGAGGAGCAAAGGGAAGCACCCTGTTCAAGGAATGCATGACGTCCCCCTGAATAACCAAAGCCCTTTCCTGATACCCTGCCAGGACAAGGTTTTCCCGGATAAGGCTCACCATCTCCCCCTTCTTTTCCACAAGGATGGTCCTGGATGCCCCCCGGCTCAAGGCCTCTATAGCCACCACACCCGTTCCTGCAAAGAGATCCAGAAAACAGGTCCCCTTTACCCTTTCTCGGAGAACATCAAAGAGGGTTTCACGAATCCGCCCCAACGTTGGCCTCACCTTCAGCCCCTTAGAGGACTTAAGCTTCCTGCCCCGGGCCTCCCCTCCCGTGATACGGATCACTGCAGGGGACTCTTCTCAACTACCTCTAAAGCAAAATCCAACACCTCTCTTGGCTTTATGGGAGAGATGCTGGAAATGGCGTGCTTAAAAACCAACTGCTGGCCCATTTCACTGGTGAGTATGACAGTAAAATTATCGAAACCTCCTATTCTACCGCTCAGCTTAACTCCATTCACCAGATAGACGTGTACAGAGACTTTACCCTTTCTCAACTGATTAAGGAAAGCATCCTGGAGGTTCAGTTTCCCTTTCATGCCTTTTCCCCTTATTTTTGTTTTAATGTATCATTCCTGAGGATCTTCTTCAATCCACTTGCGGATTCTGTTCAATATCCCTCCAAGTTGAGGAAGAACCCAAAGAAATTTCTCTCTTTTGAACCACGTAATCTGCCTCTTGGCATAATTACGGCTCCTTCTCTGGATCTCCACGATCATCCCTTCCCTTGAAAGGAGCCCCTGGAGATGCTGAAGGGCCTCCTTATATCCTATGGCTTGAAAAGGTTTCGCCTGAGGGGAAAAACCCATATCCAAAACCATTTGAGTTTCCTCCACCAAGCCGTCTTCCACCATCCTTCGGGCTCGGG
>CAZBOO010000008.1:1624-12541 GCA_964493535.1 uncultured Aquificales bacterium | reverse complement strand
ATGAACACCGGCATAAGGCTCAGCCCGGGGAAGAAACTAACCCAGTTTCAATAAGCCCCCGTCCTTCAGAGGAGAGGCCCCCTCTCTCCACACCTCCTGGGGCAAGCGCCCCGTAACGTGATAGATCTCCAAGGCCCTCACCAGCCTTACCTTGTCCCTGGGATGAATCTCAGTCGCCCTTTGAGGGTCTATCCGGGTCAACTTCTCATGGAGGGCCCCTGGCCTCACCTCCTCCTCTTCTAAGAGCCCCATACGAAACTGGGGATCCTTACCCACCCAAGGGGGAAGACCATGATAAAGGGCCCTCATGTAAAAGCCCGTACCACCAACCACCAAGGGGATACTGCCCCCTTCCCAGATTTCTCGAATGATCCGAGAGGCCCTCTGGGCATACTGATAAGCATCAAACTCCTCATGGGGGTCCAGAATGTCTATGAGACGGTGGGAAACGAGCCTCCTCTCCTGAAGGGTAGGCTTGGCTGTTCCGATATCAAGATAACGATAAAAAAGGAGGGAGTCTGCATTCACCACTTCTCCCTTCAGTTCAAGGGCTATCTCTATGGCCAAGTCGCTCTTACCCACCCCTGTAGGCCCACCTATGAAAACCACTTTACCCTTCAAAGCCTCCTCCTGTATTGAAAGGGCGCTTTTTGTGTGTTAAATCACATCGGGCCTCAATTTTCAGCATCCTGGGAGGAAGAAAGACTATGGAGAAATGCGATCCCGAGTCCATAGAACCCAAATGGCAGAAATACTGGGAAGGTCATGATCTTTATAAGGCGGAAGAAACACCAAGTAAAAAGAAATTCTACTGCCTGGAAATGTTTCCCTATCCTTCAGGCAGAATCCACATGGGCCATGTGAGAAACTACTCTATTGGAGACGTTATCGCCCGGTTTAAGTCCATGAGGGGATATAATGTCATTCACCCCATGGGCTGGGACGCCTTTGGCCTGCCAGCAGAGAATGCCGCTATTCAGCGCAGCATCCATCCCGCTCAATGGACCCAAGAAAACATCGACAACATGAAAAGACAGCTGAAAAGGCTGGGCTTCAGCTATGACTGGTCCAGGGAGTTGGCCACATGTGACGAGGAATACTACCGCTGGGAGCAAAAGGTCTTTATCCAAATGCTGGACAAGGGCTTAGCCTACAGAAAAAAATCCCATGTCAACTGGTGTGACCATTGCCACACCGTCCTGGCCAATGAGCAGGTAGAGGGAGGATGCTGCTGGCGCTGTGGCAATCCTGTGGTGGAAAGGGAACTGGAGCAGTGGTTCTTCAAAACCACCCATTACTCAGAAGAACTCCTAAAAGGTTTGGAAAGGCTAAAAGGGGGATGGCCCGACAGCGTCCTCACCATGCAGAGAAACTGGATCGGCAAGTCGGAAGGAGCCCTCATCAGCTTCCCCCTTAAAGACATGGAAGGCACCATCGATATCTTCACCACCCGCCCCGATACCGTATACGGCATCACCTTTATGAGCGTGGCTCCCGAATATCCCGGCCTTTTTGACCTCATAAAAAACAACCCCCAAAAAGATGAAGTGCTGGCCTTCGTGGAAAAGGTAAAAAAGCAATCCCGAAGGGAACGCACCATGGAGGAAACAGAAAAGGAGGGCATCTTCACTGGGGCCTTCTGCATCAACCCCTTCACTGGGGAAGAGGTGCCCGTCTTTGTAGCCAATTTTGTCCTGGTGGAATACGGAACAGGGGCTATCATGGCTGTTCCTGCCCATGACCAGAGGGACTTTGAATTCTCCAAGAAATACAGCCTCTCCATCAGGGTAGTGATCCAGCCCCATGGGGAAGAACTGGGTCCAGACGAGATGGAGGGGGCCTATGAGGAAGACGGAGTCCTGGTAAACTCGGGGCCTTTCTCTGGCATGGACAACCGAAAGGCCATGGAAGCCATCATCCACTATATGGAAGAACACGGCTGGGGAAAGGAAGCAGTAGCTTACCGTCTCAGGGACTGGGGCATCTCCCGCCAGCGTTACTGGGGTGCTCCCATCCCTGTGGTCTACTGCGACAAGTGTGGAGTGGTGCCTGTTCCAGAAGAAGACCTCCCCGTCAAACTCCCTAAGGACGCCCCTTTTACAGGAGCGGGTAGTCCCTTAGAAAAGGTGAAGAAGTTTATAAAAACCACCTGTCCCAAGTGCGGCGGTCCCGCCCTTAGAGAGACGGACACCATGGACACCTTTGTTGAATCCTCCTGGTATTACTTCAGATACTGTTCTCCCCATTGGAACCGTAGCCCCTTCTCCAAAGAAGCCGTGGATTACTGGTGCCCTGTGGATCAGTACATCGGAGGCATAGAACACGCCGTCCTTCACCTTCTTTATTCCCGCTTCTACACCAGGGTCCTTCGGGATCTGGGCTATTTGGATATAGACGAGCCCTTTTCCAGACTCCTCACCCAGGGCATGGTAGTAAAGGAAACCCACCATTGCCCCCTTCACGGATGGCTTTACCCCCATGAGGTATCTCCAGACCTCACCTGCCGTCGAGAGGAAAAGGGTAAGGTCTGTGGTAGAAAGGTAGAAGTAGGACGCTCAGAGAAGATGTCCAAGTCCCATTGCAACGTGGTGGACCCCGACGACATGATCAAGAAATACGGGGCTGACACAGCTCGACTATTCCTCCTGTTCGCCGCCCCCCCCGAAAAAGACCTGGACTGGAGCGACCAGGGGATAGAGGGTTGTTATCGCTTCCTGACCAGGGTCTGGCGTTTCGTGGTAAACCGCGGGGAAGAACTGAGAAACGGAAGTGGAACCTGGGAATTCGAGTCCATCTCCCCCCCCTTAAAAGCCGTGGTGAGAAAACTCCACCAAACCATAATGAAAGTGACCAAGGAGATTGAGAAAGAGTACCACTTCAATACCGCCGTTGCCGCTGTTATGGAGTTCCTTAATCTCCTCTATGATGCGGAAAGGAAGGTAAACTGGCAGGACAGGGTTACCCAGGGGGTCATGAGGGAAGCTGTGGAGAAGATGCTCATCATGATGGTCCCCTTCACACCCCATATATGCGAAGAACTCTGGGAAAAACTGGGCAACCAACCCAGCATATGCCTTCAGCCCTGGCCCCAATACTCTTCCGAGTTAGCCCGGGAAGAGGAGATTACCATTGTGGTTCAGGTCGACGGTAAGGTGAGAGCCCGCTTCTCCGTCTCACCCGGAACCCCAAAGGAGGCGATGGAAGCCAAAGCCCAAACCTTAGAAAACGTGAGAAGACATTTGGAGGGAAAAACTATAAGAAAGGTGGTAGTAGTACCCGACAGGCTGGTAAATATCGTAACAGGATGAAAAACACACTGGGAGGATGGCATGAAGGTAAATTGTGAAAGTCGGATAGAGGTTTTAAGGCAGGGACTCCAGGAATTGGCCTCTGAGCTTTATGCGGAAGAGGTGCTCTCTCTGGTAGCCGATTCCGTAAAGCGACTTTTAAACTGCCTATCCTGCGGGGTTATTCTATTGGAAGAGGGAAAAGGTCTAAAGGTCAAAATCTCCCGGGGCCTGAGCTACTCTTACATCAAGGAACTCCACTCCTCGCCGGGGCACGATCTCATGAATCAGATCCTTCAAAACCCCAGGAACCTGGTGGTGAAAGAAGGAGACCCCCTCTACGGAAAGGGCTTCGAACATCCGTATAAATCCTTAGTGGTAGTGCCCTTAAAGAAAGGGCAGGAAGTGATCGGGACCCTTTTTGCCGATAGTGATAGAACAGATGCCTTCCAGGGAGAGGCTATGGAATTCCTCGAGGATATGGCCCTCATCAGCGTGGTGGCTTTGGACTACTATCAGACCAAGGATAGACTCATCTCCGCTGTAAACATCGATGCTTTAACAGGCCTCTACAACTTCAAGCATTTCCATGAACTCCTATTCCGAGAAGTCCTAAGGGCTGAGGATGTCGGGCATCCCTTCTCCCTCCTACTTTTCTCCATCTCCGGTATGGCTGACTACAACTCTGCCATGGGTCATGTCAGGGGCGACCAGCTACTCCGGGACACCGCTAACATCATCAAAACGCGGGTCCGGCGTTTCGACGTGGTGGCCCGGTATAGCGGTGCCAAAATGGTGGTCATCATGCCTGAAACCAGCAAAGAAGAAGCCTCTCAAAAAGCCCGGGAAATCTTGGAGACCTTCGAAGAGGGGAATTGGGCCAAGACAGTCCCCCGGCTGGTCTATTTCAAAGGAGCCGTGGTCTCCCATCCCCAGGATGCCAAAGATGAAAAAGAGCTTCTGGGTCACCTGGAAGGGGCCCTCTACGAAGCCAAAAGGGTGAAGGAATCCAAGGTAGTGGTCTGGGCTCCTTAGGATCATCTTGGCCTGAGGCCAAATGAAAAACTACCAGGAGGTTTCACGTTTCTTGAGGGATCCTAAACGGCAGGCATTCTTCCCTCCTGCCTGTGCCGGGGACACGGCAGACAGGTGTCCATGAATTCGCCGAACCTATTTAGACTACACGGGCGGATATGAAATCCGCCCCTACAAATACCCTGATAAACCAGCAGTTAGTACTCCGGCGGCTCAGACATGGTCTGCGATCGGAACACCCCGCCCCCTCCTTCCAGGGAAAATGGGGGAGGTCCTGTCACTTTTCCCTGTTGTCACTTCTTCCCATCTGTGCTAATGGTCTCCCGCCTTTTTGAACCGAGGAGGATTCGTAAACGGTATTATTGTCATAAACAAGCACCCAGGCCTCACCTCCACCAAGGTAGTGGAAAAGGTGAAGCGCCTTCTCCATGCCAAAAAAGCCGGACACTTGGGAACCCTGGATCCCATGGCCAAAGGGGTTTTACCCATCTGCCTGGGTAAAGCCACAAAACTGGCCCCATTTCTCATGGACAAAGAGAAAGAGTACCTGTCCACCATAAAATTAGGAATCACCACAACCACCCACGATAAAGAAGGTGAGGTATTAGAGGAAAAAGAAGTGCCGCCTATCGCCAGGGAAGAGGTGGAGAAAATCCTCCCCAGATTCACCGGAGAGATAGAGCAAATCCCCCCCATGTACTCCGCCGCACGGTACAAAGGGAAACGCCTCTACCAGCTGGCACGAAAGGGGGAAGTGGTGAAAAGAACCCCCAAAAAAGTGGAGGTTCATGAACTAAGCTGCCTGGAATTGGATCCCCCTTTCATCAAAATCTTCATTAGATGCGGAAAAGGAGTCTACATCCGGCAACTGGCCTGTGACATAGGCCAGCTTCTGAAGTGCGGAGGAGCCCTCTGGGACCTGGTGAGGACCAAGGCATGTGGTTTCACTCTGGACGAAGCTGCCACCTTAGAGGAACTCCAGGAAATGACCTTAGAAGAACGCCAGAAACTGGTTATTCCCTTGGCCCAAGCCGTAAAGGATGCACCCACCATAAGCCTGGCGGGAAAGCTCCGCTGGTGGGTAGCCATGGGTAATGCCTTAGTAATAACACCCCAGGAGCTGGGGCTAAAGACAGAAGAAATCCGAGAGGGAATGCTGGTGAGGCTGATAGACCAAGAAGGGGAACTGGTAGCACTGGGGGAGACGGTGAGATCCCCCGAGGGCCACTGGCTATGCCAGCCCCGCCGGGTCTTTTACGCCTCGTGAATAGCCTTTACAAAAGGAGAGCTTGTGTGATAGGTGGGGGCGAGATTTGAATAAGGAGGTGAAGAGGTTGAGCATCGCCAGAGATAAGAAGCAGGAACTGATAGGTAGCTTCAAGACCCACGAGCACGATACAGGCTCACCCGAGGTACAAATTGCCATTTTAACGGAAAGGATACGGAACCTCTCCCGTCACTTTGAAACCCACAAGCACGATTTCAACTCCAGAAGGGGGCTCCTGAAGTTAGTGGGAAGAAGGCGGAGGCTACTCCGGTACCTCCAGCAAAAAGACGCAGAAAGGTATAGGACCCTCATCGAGAGATTGGGGCTGAGAAAGTGACGCGGTAGAATATGGAAAAAGTATCCTTACAAATAAACGGGCGTGCCTTAGAAATAGAAACAGGTCATATGGCCAAACAGGCCGACGGTTCCGTCTATGTGCGATACGGCAATACCGCTGTGTTAGTTGCAGCCACAACCAGCAAAGAGCCCTTAGAGGGCTTGGACTTTTTCCCTTTAACCGTCGAGTATCGAGAGAGGGCCTACGCCGCAGGGAAGATTCCCGGGGGGTTCTTTAAAAGGGAAGGGAGGCCCATGGATCAGGAAATCCTCACCTCCCGTCTCATAGACCGGCCAGTCCGTCCCCTTTTCCCCAAAAACTTTCGCCATGAGGTCCAGATCATCGCCATAGTAGTCTCCGCCGATGATGATAACCCTTCCGACATACCCGCCATCATAGGGGCCTCGGCGGCACTCACCATTTCCGATATCCCCTTCGATGGTCCTGTAGGGGCAATACGGATAGGCAGGGTCAATGGGAAACTCATAGTGAATCCCACCCATCAACAGATTGAAGAGGGCACCCTCAACCTCACTGTGGCCGGTACGAAAAAATCCATAGTCATGGTGGAGTGTGAGGCCAAAGAAGTCTCTGAAGAGGTGGTTCTTCAAGCCCTTGAACTCGCTCACAGGGAGATCCGGCAAGTAGTCCAGCTCCAATACCAACTCCTGGAAAAGGCGGGTGCCAAGGAAAAGATACCCTTTGAGCCTCCTCCGGACATCTCCCAGTATAAGGAATGGATACGGGCCCACCATATGGAACGTCTGCTGACTGCCATTCAAGTCCAGCAAAAGAAAGCTCGGGAAAAGGCCTTAGAGGAGTTGAAAAAAGATGTCCTGTCCCAGTGGGAAGATGAGGAACAGCCTTTAGTAGTCCAGGCCTTCCAGGATGTGGAAAAGGAAGAGATGCGCCGCCTTATCTTAGAAAAAGGAAGCCGAGCCGACGGCAGGGAATTAAAGGATATCAGGCCTATATTCATCGAGGCAGGGATCCTTCCCAGGGCCCATGGATCGGCCCTCTTCACCCGAGGAGAGACCCAGGCTTTAGTAGCCATCACCCTGGGCACCCCTTCGGAAGAGCAGATAATAGATGCCCTCATTGGGGAAACCACCAAGTCCTTCATGGTCCACTACAACTTCCCACCCTTCTCAGTGGGAGAGGTAAGGCCTATAAGAGGAGTCTCCCGAAGGGAAACAGGCCACGGGGCATTAGCAGAAAAAGCCCTGAAAGCCGTGCTTCCTGAAGAGAGTGCAGCCTTTCCTTACACCATAAGGGTGGTATCGGACATATTAGAGTCTAACGGCTCCTCCAGCATGGCTACCGTGTGTGGAGGGAGCCTGGCCCTAATGGACGCTGGCGTACCCATCAGAAAAGACGTGGCAGGCATCGCCATGGGCCTTATATGGGAAGGACAAAGCCACGCCATCCTATCAGACATCCTGGGCATGGAGGATCATCTGGGAGATATGGATTTCAAGGTGGCAGGCACCCAGGACGGTATCACCGCCCTCCAGATGGACATCAAAGTGGAAGAAGGTATACCCCAAGAGGTCCTGAAAAAAGCCTTAGACCAGGCAAAGGAAGGAAGGTCCTTTGTCCTCTCCAAAATGAGGGAGGTGCTGGCAAGCCCCAAGCCCCAGCTTTCTCCTTTAGCCCCCCGAATCCTCACCATCCAGGTGAAACCAGACAAGGTAAGGGAAGTGATCGGCCCAGGAGGCAAAACCATAAAAGCCATTATCGACCAGTTCGGCGTCAAAATAGACGTAGAAGACTCCGGCCTGGTCTCCGTCGCCGCCTCTTCAGAAGAAGCCGCCCAGAAGGCCATAGATTTTATCCACAGGCTCACCAAGGAGTTTGAACCTGGAGAGGAGATAGAAGGCAAAGTCACCCGTATTGAAGACTACGGAACCTTTGTGGAACTAAGTCCAGGTAAAGAAGGCCTCCTCCACATCTCCCAGGCCAGCGAAAAAAGGATACGGGACATCCGCCGCATCTTCCACTTAGGGGATCAGGTGAAGGTGAAAATCCTGGGGGTAGATGAGATGGGCAGGATAAAGCTGACCAGAAAGGGGATGGAACCCCTCCCTGGTCAGGAGGAAGAGGAACAAGAAGCCCGGAAGGCACCCAGACCACGCAGGGACGAGAAGAGAGGAAGGACAGGTGAAGAGAAAGGGGGCAGGCCCTAAAGAAAGCCCGCCTCCTTCAATTTATCCTGGGTAATTCCCCCTTTGGCAGTACCCAAAAGCCTCTCCACATAGCGAGCCACCGCATCCACTTCCAGATTAACCTTATCACCAGGCTTCAAGCATGAAAGGTTAGTATTCTCATAAGTATGGGGAATAACCACCACATAAAAAGTCCCCCCAACCACTGAACTCACTGTGAGACTTATACCGTCCAATGCCACCGATCCCTTTTCAGCCACATATAGGGCATAGGAAGGGGGAAGGGAAAACTGGAAAGTGAAAAAATTTCCCTCCCCTTTGGACCCCATAAAGGTGACTGTGGTGTCCACGTGGCCCAGAACCAGATGGCCGTCCAAAGGATCCCCTACCCTAAGGGATCCTTCTAAATTCACCACATCCCCCAGCTTCAAAAGCCCCAGGTTGGTCCTGGCCAAGGTCTCTTTGGAGATGTCCATGGCGCATCTATCCCTTCCTGCCTCCACCACCGTAAGGCAGGCACCATTCACTGCAACGCTTTCCCCCATGCCCCAGGGTGAAGTCTCAGAACCCAAAACAGTAAGCCTTATTCGCCCCCCCCCTGGTCGGGGGGTAAGGGAAAGGACCTTGCCCAAATGCCTTATAAGACCCGTAAACACGCAATCCCCCTTGAGTTTGCTTGACACCTTACAGCCCTCAAGTATACTTTTTCAAGGATGCCCCCGTAGCTCAGGCGGATAGAGCAACGGCCTCCGGAGCCGTGTGCCGGGTGTTCGAGTCACCCCGGGGGCGCCAGGGATTTCATTACAACGCGCACCTGCACCGAGAGAGGATAAAAAGGGGGAAGACCAATGCTGAATAAATTTATAGGACTCTTTTCCAAAGACCTGGCCGTGGACCTGGGAACGGCCAACACCTTGGTCTACGTGAGAGGGAAAGGTATCATCCTTCAGGAACCCTCAGTGGTAGCCGTAGAGAAGAGTAAGAACCAGGTCCTAGCCGTAGGGGACGAGGCCAAAAGGATGCTGGGCAGAACTCCAGGTAACATCATAGCCATCAGGCCTCTAAGGGACGGCGTCATCACCGATTTTGAGGTAACCGAGGCCATGCTCAATTACTTCATTCGCCGAGTTCATAACCGCAGGGGCTTTGTGAGACCCCGGGTGGTTATTGCCATTCCATCAGGTATCACCCAGGTGGAAAAGAGAGCCGTAAGGGACTCGGCCGAATCGGCAGGGTCCAGGGAGATATACCTCATAGAACAACCCATGGCAGCAGCCATCGGGGCAGGGCTCTCCGTTCAAGAGCCCATGGGAAACATGATAGTA
The DNA here is from genome assembly GCA_964493535.1 of uncultured Aquificales bacterium. Taxonomy (GTDB): domain Bacteria; phylum Thermosulfidibacterota; class Thermosulfidibacteria; order Thermosulfidibacterales; family B14-G1; genus WFSI01. The sequence continues at coordinate 3,125 of CAZBOO010000008.1, read as the reverse complement.
GATATAGGAGGGGGCACCACCGAGGTGGCCATCATATCCCTCTCCGGCATCGTCTACAGTCAATCCCTCCGGGTGGGTGGAGATGAGATGGACGAAGCCATCACCACCTACACCAAGAAGAAACACAACCTCCTTATTGGAGAGCGTACAGCAGAACGGGTGAAAATCGAAATAGGGTCCGCCTATCCCCTCTCCGACTTAGAAGACGCCACCATAGCGGTAAGGGGAAGAGACACAAGGGAAGGTATACCCAAGGTAACTCAGATCACTTCGGAAGAGGTTAGAGAGGCCATCCAAGGCCCCGTGAATGAAATCCTCACCGCCATCAAAGAGTCCCTGGAACAAGTCCCCCCCGAACTCTCCGCCGACCTGGCAGAAAGGGGAATAGTGCTGGCAGGAGGAGGGGCCCTCCTCAGGGGGCTGGACCACCTCATATCCGAATTTACAGGCCTCCCCGTGGTCCAAGCTGAAGATCCCCTCACTGCTGTCGCCAGGGGAGCAGGAAAGGTTTTAGAAGAACTGGATCTTCTGAGAAAGGTCTCCATCAGCTGAGGGGAAGAGGGCTTTGGGAGAAACGGGTATAAGGCTCACCCTTTTTCTTTCCCTCCTGTTTTTGTCCCTTACCCTTCTCATGGCTGACATCAAGGGAAATACCCTGGAAAAGAGCTTCCCCCCTTTGGACTGGGTCACGGGAAAGGCCTACTTCTGCTTGGGAGAAGCAAAAAATAAAGGCTGGGAGGGAGTAACTCAGCTCCTAAAAAAGGCCAAAATCCACCTGGCCCCCCAGGGAGAAATCAAAAAAAGCCTCCAGGCCCAAGAGACTCTAAAGAAAAAGATCCAAACCTTGGAGAAAAAGCTCATCACCTATCGGGAGGCCTTTCAGGAGAACAAGAGACTCAAGGTCCTTTTGGCCTTGAAGGATCTCCTGGAATATAGAACCATAGGGGTCTACCCCATGGGAGGGGTCCCCTCCCCGTGGAGTCACGCTCTAATCATTAATGTTGGGAAAGAGAAGGGGATAAAGGAAGGCTCAGCGGTGCTCAACAGTGAAGGGGTAGTGGGCGTAGTCACCGAAGCCCGCAAAGAGAGAAGCACGGTGATGCTCATAACGGATCCCGCCTTCTCCATCCATGTAAAGGATCACAGGAGCAGGGTTATAGGAGTAGTCAAGGGCACGGGGGCATCCTTATGCACCCTCCACTATGTGGTAGCCGACAGGGACGTCTCACCCGGAGATCTTCTTGTCACAAGCGGCATGGGAGGGGTCTATCCAAAGGGCTACCCTGTGGGCACAGTGGTAAAAACCGAGAGGGAACCGGGAGAGCTATTCATGAAAGCCAAAGTAAAACCCAAGGTGGATCTATCCCGTTTAGGTTACCTCTTGGCAGTACTCCCCCAAAGAGAGAAATGAAAGTGAAATGGAGTTGGAAAAAGGGGACGGTTATTCTCTTCCTGGCCTTGGCCGCCAACGCCGTACAGGGCCTCCTGGCCCCCTTATGGC
>CAZBOO010000008.1:0-1614 GCA_964493535.1 uncultured Aquificales bacterium | reverse complement strand
ACCCTATGTAGATTTTCCCCTCCTTATCACCATCCTCTATGCCGGCACCCACCATTCATCCAGTGCCCTCTTTATGGGATGGCTAACGGGCATGATCCAGGACTTGGCTTCAGGAGGCGCCTTAGGGGTTAATGCCATACCCAAACTGGTAGTGGCATACCTGGTAATCACCTTGGAAGAAAAGGTGGAGATCCAGGAACTCTGGCCAGTCCAGCTGGCCCTCCTGGTCTTTTACGTAACCATAGCAGGAATTATAGGCTACGTGGACGCCACCCACCTTCTCCAAAGAAAGATAGAAGGCGGGGTCTTCAGCACCAACTTCCTATTCTCTCTGATAATCAATCCCTTAGTGTATCTCATCCTCTTCCAAATCCCCATGAAAATAAAAAAGAGGAAAGGTTCCCTTGAAAGAGGCGGGTAAACCCTACTTTTGTCCCTTTTGCGGAGGCAGTCGGCTTTTGGCCGATGATCCTATGGAAGCCCAGGCCGAAGGGGAAATCTGGATCATCTACCACTGGATCTGCGAAGAATGCGGGGAATATTTCAACCGGATCCATGTGGTACCTGAAGAAGACGAAACCCAAAAGAATTACTGGGACTGACAGGGCAAAAGAGATATTTTACAAAAAGCCAAGGCCTGATATAAATTGCTCCTTACGCCCTTGAAAAAGGAGGAAGAAAATCTCCATGAATCTCACCTTAGTGATCCCCGTCTTCAATGAGGAAGAAAATATAAGGCCTCTCTACAAGAAAATCAGAGAGGTTTTAGATCCCATGGGCCAATCATACGAGGTGATCTTTGTAGACGATGGCTCTCAAGACAAAAGCCTCAAGATCCTGGATGAAATGACCCATGAAGATCCCAAGGTCAAGGTGATCCACTTCAGCAAAAACTTTGGCCAAACCGCCGCCCTGGCTGCAGGTTTTGATATAGCCAAGGGGGGTATTATCGTCACCTTGGACGGCGATCTTCAGAATGATCCCATGGATATACCCCACCTTTTAAGGAAGATAGAGGAAGGCTGGGACATTGTGAGTGGCTGGAGGAAAGACCGGCAAGATCCCTTCCTGTCCCGGATCCTCCCTTCTACAGCAGCAAATTGGCTCATCTCTAAGGTGACGGGGGTCCAGCTCCACGATTATGGATGCACCCTAAAGGCATACAAAAGGGACGTGATCAAAAATCTCCACCTGTATGGAGAACTCCACCGCTTCCTCCCTGCCTTGGCCAGCAGTTTAGGGGCAAAGATAACAGAGATCCCCGTAACCCATCACCCCCGCCGTCATGGCGCATCCAAATACGGCATCTCCCGGACCTTCAAGGTGATTCTGGATCTCATCCTGGTCCAGTTCCTCCTCAAATACTCCACTCGACCCATTCGCATCTTCGGAGGGGCAGGGCTCATCTCCTTCTTCGTGGGTTTCCTGTTGGGATGCTACCTCTCTATCCTCAAGATCTTCCTCCATCAGCGCATAGGCCACCGTCCCCTTCTGATCCTGGCCGTGCTTCTCATCATCCTGGGCATCCAGCTCCTCTCCCTGGGTATCCTGGGAGAGTTCCTCACCCGCATATACTACGAAGGACAGGGAAAGAAGCCCTACATTATAAAAAAC
>CAZBOO010000007.1:5424-24282 GCA_964493535.1 uncultured Aquificales bacterium | reverse complement strand
CTTGAGCTGGAACTTCCTGTACTGGGGAATGGCAATGGCCGCCAGGATGGCGATGATGGCCACCACGATCATCAGCTCGATGAGTGTGAAACCCTTGTTATGTTTCCTCAACTCTCTCCACTTGATTATCATCTTTAACACCTCCTCTCAATTTTTCCCTTAATCCTTAATCCCTAATCCTTATACGCACCACATACGCATCACCTCCTTTTTCTCAGTAATCATCACCTGCAGGGTCTCTCTGGACTACACCTGGAGGCTCATCACTCAAATACAACTTGCATATTACTCCATCGCCATCCAGGTCCCCCTCGGCAATGGCGGCAAAATCAAAGGAATCGTCCCTCGCTGCATGGACGCCATCGCCAGGCTCAGGCAGGGGAAGCTCACTATTGCCGGTCGAATATCCACCTACACCGTATTTGTAGTAGTGCCTCCCCTGGATCCTGTACCCCATCACCTCAAAATTGCTCGCCTCATCCCAGTCATTTGTGCCCGAAGCTGAAGGTGTATAACTGTTAGGGTTCCAGTCACAAGTAAGATAGTGGCCCTTATCTGTTTTGTAGGCCTCTTCGTGCACCCTTATGGCATCCAGGTTCACATAGGCTTCTGCTCTCTTGGCCTTTGTCCTGAACTCCATATAATAAGGAATGGCAACCGCTGCGAGAATGGCCAATATGGCCACCACCACCATCATCTCTATCAATGTGAAACCTGCCATCTTCCTCACCTACTCCCTCCAACCTGACTGCTTTTCAAGATACCAGGGAAAAACCCTGGCATAAAGGACAATAAAGGATAAACCGGTGACAAATCTTGTCAATTGGGATTCACATCCATCACTCTGTGATTCCCAACTTCTTTAGTCTGTATCTCAAAGACCGAAAGGATATACCCAGCATCTCTGCCGCCTTGGTTTTCACTCCTCCGGCTTCCTTAAGGGCCTTCACTATCATCTCTTTCTCCACGTTTTCGAGGAGGGTATCCAAGCTCTCTCCATGTTCTCCCTCCAAACCAGGGGGCAAAAGGTCTTCGTGAAGAACATCCCTGTGACTCAAGACCACACACCTTTCCACCAGGCTCTCCAATTCCCTCACGTTCCCGGGGAAAGAGCACCCCTCCACCCGCTTGAGAAAGCCGGGAGTGAAACCCGTTATCTTCTTTTCATATTTTTCCCCAAACTCCGCCAAGAACCTGTTAAGGAGATGAGGGATATCCTCCTTTCTCTCTCTCAAAGGGGGCACCTGAATGGTCAGGTTTTTCAAACGATAATAAAAATCCCCATTCAGCCTCCCTTTCTCCACCAATGAAGAAGGATCCTCCTCCACGGAAAAGAGAAGCCTGACATCAGCCTTCTCCACAGTTAGGCTTCCCGGCCTTCTGTAAACCCCCTCCTCTAAAAGATTCAGGAGCTTGGACTGGATGTGGGAGGTAAGGTGCTCCACCTTGGCAATATAAAGGGTCCCCCCATGGGCCAGCTCAACAAATCCCCTCCTCCCCCCCTCAAAGCCGAAAATGTCCATCTCCGTATCCTGGGGCACCGCATCGGAAGCCTCTACCTTCAAAAAGGGGGCTTCGCTTCTATGACTTTTCTCATGGATAATACGGGCTATGAGGTCCTTTCCCGTTCCTGTCTCCCCCACTATAAGAACAGGGGCATCAGAAAGGGCAAGTCTGTTTACCATAACTATCACATCCCGCAGTACCCCGCTTTTGCCCAAAGCATGCCAATCCACGCTAAGGTGAGCCCCCTCCTCTTGGACCCTCTGAAGATCCAGTTGCTTGAATGCCACATCCATAAGTTCCTTAAAGGCTGAAACCTTGAAGGGCTTGGCAATGAAATCCAAAGCCCCTATTTTCATGGCCTCCACTGCTGTATCCACGGTGCCATAAGCCGTAAGGAGAACAGCCACACTATGGGGGTTGCGTCTCTTGGCTTCCCGGAGGATCTGGATACCGTCTCCGTCCGGCAGCTTGAGATCAAGAATAAAGATGTCAAAGGGCTCTTCCTCCATCTTTTTCAAGGCCTCATACATGGAAGAAGCGGTATCGCAGTATATACCCTGTCTCCTGAAATGTATCTTCAATACATTCCTGATATTGCGCTCGTCATCCACCACAAGCACCCTGTAATCCTCCACTTCACGCCTCCTTAAGGGGAAGCATCACCGAGACCGTGGTGCCTTTGCCCAGTTCGGATTCAATGTATATCCTGCCTCCGTGCTCTTCAACAATCCTCTGGCATATAGCCAAACCTAATCCCACGCCCTGGTGTTTAGTGGTAAAGAAAGGGTTGAAGATCTCCCCCGTTATTTCCTGGGGAATACCCATTCCGTAATCCTTGACATCCACCCAAGCCGCTCCTTCCATCTTGTCCATCCTCACTTCTACACCCAACTTCTTGTCGTCGGCCTCCAATGCGTTATTCAGAATGTTTCGAAAAACCCTCCCCAAATGGACATTGTTCCCCATGACTACCAAAAGATTATGTAGGCACTCCAGTTTTACCTTACCCATGAAGGGGGGCTTCTTGACCAAGGCCCCGAGCAAAGCCACAAGGTCAATCTCTTCCTTCCGCCTGGCTCCAGCGCCGGGAGAAGCAAAGAGGAGAAAATCGCCAGCCAAATTGTCTAAGCGCTCACTCTCCTCTAAAATAATATCTAACAACTCACCGTAATCCTTATCGGGGAAATCCATCTCCCTTAAAATATCGGCGGCCGCCCCTATGGCACCCAAAGGGTTCCTGAGGTCATGGGCCAGGTCGGCTGTCATCCTGCCCAAAGTGGCCATAACCTGACTTCTCCTCTTCTCTTCTTCCAGGCGTTTGATCTTGGTGAGATCGGTAAAAATCATTACCTTAAGCCCTTCAGCGAGAGGCACCAAAGTATAACCCACGGGAATTATCCGGCCGCCGGGACCCTTCAGCCTCATTTCCCGCCTCTCCACCCTCTCCTGTCCGACAGCCTTTAAACTGGGGAACACCTCATGAATACCTTTCCCCTCCCCATCCGATCCCAGGATCTCCCTTGCCTTGGGATTGGCCGCCCTGATGATCCCCTCACCATCCACCAGTAAGAGACCTGCAGGGAGAAAGTCCGCCACCGTACTGTAAAGCTCCCTCCAGCGAGCGGCCTCCCTCTTGTCCTTTTCTGCCAATAACACATCCCTTCGAAGCACCAATGATGCCAGACCCGCCATGAAAAAGGCGAAGATGTGAAGGAAGATAAAGGAGGGAGACTGGTTACTGAAATAGGAGAAACCCAGGAAAAGGGCCCCTATGGCGGACCATACAATGCCCAATTGGAAGGGGGGAAGCACCGCACCGGCCATGAAGAGGGGGAAAAGATAAAAGAGGCTGAAAGAAACCTCCAGCAATGGATAGAGGGAGTAAAGATAAGATACGACTAAGGCATCGGCCAGGAAGTGAAGGATAAGAAACCTTTCCCGGTTTTCCATCCTCATAAGAATCAGTGCCCCTAAGGCATAAAGGCCAAAGATGAAATAGAGATTGATCACCTTGCCGATCCAGACAGGGGGATTGAAAACGAAGTAGAGGAAGGAAACGGCTAAACCCAACGCCACAAAGAGCCTGGCCCAGAGGTATGTATAAAGGGCCTTGCTCATGGCCTTAACAGGCTCAAGCTTCTCCAGGGCTATTGACATGGACCCTCTCCAGTCTTATATAAAAGAACGCCTTGACGCGGGGTGGAGCAGTCCGGTAGCTCGTCGGGCTCATAACCCGAAGGTCCCAGGTTCAAATCCTGGCCCCGCTACCAAAGACGGGCCTTTTGGGAGTTTTCCCTATATTCTTTTGCTTCCTATTATTGAAAAGAAAGAAGTGAAAGGTCAATCCCTTACCACCCTTTTATTTTTAAGGATGCTTTCAATCTCCAAAGCAATCTCCAAGGATTTAAGTTCCCTATCCACGGAAATCATAGGGCACTGGTGATTCAAACCACAGTTAATAAGATCCATAATCTCCAGCTTTAAAGGATTATCCTTATGCACAAAAACCTGCTCAATAATAGAGCTTTGCCTGTAACGCAGCTCATCCCTGGTTCTTCGGGCTTCAGAGGAGGCCTGACGATGGATATGGAGGTCTTGCTCGGTAAAGTTGAGGAACACATAAAAATCATCCTGGGAAACAGCCATGGTGCGAATCTTATTCTGGGTTACCCGACTGGCTGTAAGGGTAGCTACACATCCACTCTCAAAAGTGAGATACACAACGGCCACATCTCCTTTGTCAGTGTAGCAGGAAAGGCCCGATGCATCTATATGCTTCACCTCCGAGTTCACCAGTCCCAGGACAATGTCTATATCGTGGATCATAAGGTCCAACACCACTCCATCGTCTTGAACCCTTTTGACAAAGGGCCCCAGCCTCCTGGCCTCCACCAGAAGAGGATTGGTGACGATCTTCATAAGTTCTTGAACGGCACCGTTATACCGCTCTACATGACCCACATGGAGGGTAAAACCCTTCTCTCCGGCCAATCTAAAAAGCTCTCGCGCATCCTCCATGGTAGTGGCTATGGGTTTTTCCACCAGTACATGGACCCCTGCATCCAGGGCATCCTTGGCCACCTGGAAATGCTCGTTGGTGGGCACTGCCACAGTGACCACATCCACCAGAGGCAGGAGTTCCCGGTAATCGGTGAAACCCTGGATCTCGTACTGCTGGCTTATGGCCTCCACCTTATTTTTATCCACGTCGGCCACTCCCACCACGTCCACATAGTGGATCTCCATATAAGCCCCTACATGGTACTGGCCCATGTGTCCTATCCCTATGACGCCTGCTCTAACCTTCTCCATCCCCTCTCCTCTCCCTACTCCAGGGACATATCCCCCTCTGAGAAACCCTCACAAACTCCACAAAATGAAGGACCTCAGGGCAAAGGTCCACCTCCTGGAGGATCCTGTCCAAAGCCTGACCGGGAGGAAGACCAGACCTATAGAACAACCGGAAGGCCTTAGCCAGGGCCCTTCTCACCTGGGAAGGCACCCCTCGCCTCCGCAATCCCACTACATTCAAGCCGTACACCCTTCCAGGTCTCCCTGCAGCAAGGGTATAGGGAGGCACGTCCTTATTGAAGGCTGAATTGCCCCCCACCATAGCCAGGGTGCCGATTCGTACAAACTGGTGAAGCCCCACCTGCCCTCCAATAATGGCCCCATCCTCCACCAGTCCATGACCGGAAAGACCGGCAAAACTGGTGATGATCACCTCGTTCCCTATTTGGCAATCGTGACCTATATGGGCATAAGCCATAATGTAGTTATCGTTTCCCACCACCGTAGCCTCCCCTTCCCGAAAGGAACGATGAATGGAGACAAACTCCCTTAGTACGTTCCTGTCCCCAATCCTCAAAAAGGTAGGGGCCCCTCTGTATTCCAAATGCTGGGGATCACTCCCCAAAACCACATGGGCAGCCACCGAGCACTCCCGTCCAAGAGTGGTTCCCCTATGGATAACGACATGGGGACCTATAAGGCTTCCCTCCCCTATCTCCACCCCATCTTCCACCACGGCGTAAGAGCCCACCTTCACCCCTTCGTGGAGGAGGGCATTGGGATGAACAATGGCCGTGGGATGGATCCCTAATCTCAAGGTTCAGTCCCTTAAGGCCCTGTTAGCTGCAACAAGGAGTGGATCCCACACAGGAGAGAAAGAAGGGGCATAGGCAAAGTCCTGACGGGCTAAATCTTCCACGGTCAAGCCGCCATAAAGGGCAGTGGCTAAAGCATCTATCCGGAGAACGCTGGGACCAACACCCACCATGCTTCCCCCCAGTAATTTCCCCGTCCCCCTTTCCCAATTAAGCTTTACTGTGAAGCGCCCTCCTCCTGGGTAGTAGTGGGCCCTATCCCTGGTCACAATAGTAATAGTATCATAAGGTATGCCCCTACTCTTCAACTCAGCCTCTGTAAATCCCGTCTTAGCAAGGCCCGTCTCGAAAACCTTAATGATGGTTGTACCCAAAACCCCCTTAAAAATGGTATCCTTGCCCGCTGCATTGGTACCCGCTACCCGGCCCAGCTTATTGGCTGTGGTACCCAGAGGCTTGTAGTAGGGCTCACCCGTGAGAAAGTGAAGGGTCTCGGCACAATCACCGGCGGCAAAGACACCCGGAATGTTGGTCTCCACTCTCCCATCGGTAGCTATGCCACCATAGGGGCCCAGCATTATGCCCGCCTGGACAGCCAGCTCCACGTTGGGTCTAATCCCCTTGCTTATAAGCACAAGATCGGCCTCCAGCCGCTCTCCATCAACCACAACGGACTCCACCCTTTCCCCACCTTCAAAAGCATCCACATGGCAATCCGCAAGGATAGTTACGCCATGCTTTTCCAAAGATTCCTTGGCCGCATTTGAGATCACATCCTCAAAATCCCACAGCACCTCCCTGGACTCCTTCACCATCACCACATCCAAATCCCGATTCCTAAGGGCATCTGCCACTTCTGCACCAATGAAGCCCCCTCCCACGATGACGGCCTTTTTTACCCCTCCCGACTCCAGGTCATCCCTGACCTGCATCCCATGGGAAAAGCGGCGCAGGGTGTATATCCCTTTAAGACTGATGCCCGGAATGGAAGGCTTCACGGGAACAGCCCCAGTGGCAATCACCAAAGAGTCAAAGGGATACACCTCCTCCCTGCCCTCTGAAGAGTTAAAAACCGAGACCTCTCCCTTATCCACATCTATACCCTTCACCTCACTCTTGATATGGACACTTATCCCATGGCTCTCAAATTGCTCAGGGGTCCTGATAATCAGTTTTTCCTTCTTCTCTATGGTACCTCCCATGTAGTAAGGCAGGCCGCAAGCCCCATAAGAGACGTGCTCTCCCTTTTCGAAGACATCCACCTGAAGATCAGGGTTCACCCTTTTGGCCTTGGCAGCAGCACTGGCGCCACCAGCCACTCCCCCAATCACCACCAGCCTCTTAGCCACGGACCTCCTCCCTTACTGCCTCGACCAAATCCTGGGGGGCAAGTCCCAGGATCGCATACAACTCGTCAGGGTCACCCGACGGGGCGTATCTGGTTATCCCCATTCTTTTCAGAGAACAGGAAAGCCCCCGCTCAAAAAGCACATCCGCCAGCACAGAGGCCAGACCGGTATGCACGTTATGGTCCTCATAAACAATGATGGGGCCCCGCCGGGCTGCCTTCTCTATGGCTTCCCGGTCAAGATGGAGAGGGGTAGGCATGTTGAGCACCTCTACTCCTATGCCTTCTCTACCCAGAAGTTCCCATGCTTCAATGGCCCTGTAAACCATCTGGCCGTAGGTGACAATGGTGGCCTTATCTCCCCTCCTCACCACATCGGCCTTCCCATACTCAAAGCTGTAATCCCCTCCAAAGAGAGGGACATCTTCCTCATCAACTATGAGAGGCTGGCCGGACCTACCCATACCTATAGCGTAGTTGCCATAATGAGTGAAAATGTAGCGCACCGCCCTATCCATTTGATTGGCATCAGCGGGTACAATGAGATGAAAGCCATAGAGATTCCTCAAAAGACCTATATAATCGGTACACTGATGGGTCTTTCCATCCTGACCCACATCCAAACCCAAGTGGGTAAGGACAAGCTTCAAATTGCTGCCGTTTATATCATTGAGTCTGTACTGATTATAGACCTCATCTATACCGAAGACCCCAAAATCTGCGAAGAGGGCTGCCACCCCCTGGGAAGACAAGGCCCCAGCCACAGTGGCCGTATTGTGCTCCGACACCCCCGCCTCAAAGAAATAGTCAGGAAGTTCATCAGCAAACCAATTGCTCCTGACCGATCCGGCCAGATCGCAGTCAAAGACAGCCACAGGGGTCTTACCCGCCACCCCGCAGTTCCTCACCCCAATATCCTTCAATGCCTTACCAAAGGCCGATCTATTATCTACTTTATCTCCAAGTCCATAGGTAAAGGGCTCCCCCACATCCACCTTAGGGGTGTAGCTGGGTATCGAAGGAGGAGGAGAAGAGGGAGTAAAGGCCTCCCTGATAGAAACCAACTGAGACCTGTCGTTCTCCACCTCCAGCTCCCGAAAGGCCTGGACCATCTCCTTCTCCTTAAGGGCCCGGCCATGGTATTCCTCGTCCCCCTCCATAAAAGAGACCCCCTTTCCCATCACCGTATGGGCAATGATGGCCACGGGTTTGTCCCCTTGAAGGGAAGCACTTATGGCCTGGTAAATAGCCTGATGATCATGACCATCCACCTCCATAACCTCCCATCCATCGGAGAGATAGTTTCCCTTGATATTTACCGGCATGATCTCATGAACAGAGCCGCTGATCTGGATTTCGTTGTAGTCAATGAGTACCGTAATGTTGGATATGCCGAACTTCCTGGCAAATCGCCTGGCCTCAGCCACCTGACCCTTGGCCTGCTCAGCGTCACTCATCACCACATACACGTGAAAAGGTACTTGGGTAAGCCTGGAAGCCAGGGCAAACCCACAACCCACAGAAAGTCCCTGGCCCAGATTCCCTGTAGTCCAATCCACACCAGGAATACCCCTCTCTACGTGGCCTTCAAATATGCTCCCCGCCTTCCTGAATGTGGCTATGGCTTCCTCCCTGGAGAAGAACCCCATCCGGGCCAATACGGCATAGACACCAGGAGAAGTATGTCCATGGCTTACCACTACCCTATCCCTGTCCGTCTTTTGAGGATCCTTAGGAAAGATTCGGGCACAGGCATAAAGGACAAGATAGATATCAAGGGATGAAAAAGAACCTCCAGGATGACCTGATCCAGCCAGGGAGGTCATCTCCAGGATATCTCCTTTACAGAGACGAGATAGTTCCCTTAGCCTAGCAACCTCTTCCTCTGAAAGAGCCTCTGCCTCAAACCCCTCAGTTGCTGAAAAGGAGGGATCCTCCACCTCATGTTTAATAGCCATTTTCCCCTGCCCCCCACTATATTAAGGTCAATCCAGAAACATGCTTCAAAGGGCCATGAAGGCCTTATAAATACAGGCATCCATCACCACAGGCCAACCGAGCCGCCTCCTCATATAAGGGATTCACAGGAAAAACCTTATAGCCCTTTTCCTTGAGGAACCGGTATATGCGAAGGCTGGCCCTTCCCTCCTCATGGACAACCCCACTACGGCTATGGTACGAGCCTCCTTTGCCCATTTCAGGAGGCTATCGGGCGACATCAAAGGGACTCCTGATCGCTCTGTTGAATGATAGCGTCCAGCTCCCTCTTCAAAGCATCCGGCAACCCCATGATGTCTACATTCAAAAAGCCCCTGACAATGGCAGCCGTTGCTTCATCATCAGAAAGCCCCCGGGCCATGAGATACTCCACCTCTTCCCGAGCTATCTTGCCTACAGCGGCCTCATGGGTCATTTCCAGCTCTACAGCCTTACCCTCCAACTCAGGAACGGCGTGGATCATGCCCCCCTCTTTCAGGAGCAATCCCCTGCACTCCAAATGGGCCTTCACATGAGGCTTCTCCCCTATGAGGTGGCCCCTGGCCATCACTGTGCCCCCCATGGAGACAGCCCGGGAAATGATCTCAGCCCGGGTCTCCGGAGCCTGAAGATAAACCCGGGAGCCCACATCCATATAAGACCCAGGAACAGCCACCAGGACACTGTGAAAACGGGCCGTGGCCCCTGGACCCTGGAGATAAGCCGTGGGATACATTTTTATTCTCTTGCCCGGATGCATGCAGATATAGTCAGAGATAAAAACTCCCTCCTCCTCCACCACAACCCCCGTCCTGGGCATGGCCTCCACATCAACCCCCCAGACATGGATCATGGTAAAATGGAGTTTTCCTCCCTTCTTCACATAGAATTCGGACACCCCCACATGGGTGCCCCTTCTGGTACCACTGGTACATCCCGTGAGCACATGGAGATCGGCACCCTCCTCCACCAGCACGATATTGTGGACATGCTGTCTTACCCCCTCTCTGCCCATATAGAGGCAGCTCTGAACAGGAAACAGGGGTTTCACCCCTTTTTGAACCCTGATAAAGTATCCATTTTGAAACTTCCCCAAATCAGGGTCCTCTTCCAAGGCACTCCATAGATAATCCCTCGCGCCCCCCAACTCCTCTAAGGCCTTCCGAGTGGGCAACAAATCCACCCCAGGCTGATGCACACCGCAAGCCGCCACCCTCTCATCCTCCTGGATAAAGGTACCGCATCTACTATGGCCTTGAAGATCTATGCCTACCCTCTCCAGTTCCTCTTTGGGAGGAAGGGTCTCCTTTACCTCAGGCATCGAACACACTCCTCATAACCAAACTTTTCCACCGTCCTAAGTATCTCCTTAGGATTACCTGAACAAACAACATGACCGTCTATAAGCACATGCCCCCTGTCAGCCACCACATAGTCCAGGATGTACCCCGTATGGGTTATGACAAGGGCCGACTTTCTCCTTTTGATTTTCCTTTCCTTTAAACTCTCCTCCTCCTTAGGCTCCAATTCCCTCTCTAAGAGTGTGTTTATGGCACTGCCCAAAAGGGCCACGTTTTCCAGATCCACCCCTGATTCAGGCTCATCGAGAAGGACCAGGTCAGGGTCCTGGGCCATAAGCTGAACCAACTCGGAACGCTTCATCTCTCCCCCGGAAAAACCCAGGTTCACATCCCTATCCAGGAACTCTTCACAATGGAGCTCCTGGGCTATAGCATCCACATCTACATCCTCAACCCCGGCACACATCTCCACCAGTTGTCGGGTCTTAACGCCCCTCACCACGGGGGGACGCTGAAAGGCCAAGCCCATCCCCATTCTGGCCCGCTCGTAGAGGGGCAAGTGGGTAACATCCTCCCCTTTAAAAAGGATGCGTCCCCGGGTCACCTTATACCTTTCAAAACCCATAATGGCCATGATGAAGGTAGTCTTACCAGATCCGTTGGGTCCTAACAGGGCATGCACCTCCCCAACGGGAAGATGTAAACTTATATCATGGAGTACCTCATGACCCTCCACTTCCACCCGCAAACCTTTTACCCGCAGCATCTTCTCTCCTTAAAGCCTTCCAAATAATCACCACCCGAAAAAAAAGTGTACCCATCCTCGGGTCTCCAGTCAACGCCAAGAAACCGAATCCAACTCCTATACGGTACCCAAATAAAAAAGGGAAAGGGCCAAGCCCTTTCCCCAATGGGCAGGTGAAAAACTTAGATATCGAAGTAAAGGGTAAACTCGTAAGGGTGAGGCCTGAGTCTGATGGCATCCACCTCGTTCTCTCTCTTGTAGCTGATGTAGGTCTCCAGCAGATCTTCGGTGAAAACGTCCCCCTTCTTGAGGAAGTCACAGTCCGCCTCTAATTCATTAAGGGCCTCCTCCAGGGAAGCAGGAGTGGTGGGTACCCCAGCCAGCTCCTCAGGGGTGAGAGCATAAATGTCCTTGTCCAAAGGCTCACCAGGATCGATCCTATTCTGAATCCCATCCAGTCCAGCCATAAGCATAGCAGCAAAGGCCAGATAGGGACACGCCGAAGGATCGGGGAAGCGGATCTCAATCCTCTTGGTCTTGGGGCTGGGTGAGTACATAGGCACACGAATACCAGCACTCCTGTTCCTGGCGGAATAAGCCAGATTTACAGGGGCCTCAAAACCAGGCACCAACCTCTTGTAAGAGTTGGTGGTAGGATTGGTGAAGGCGCACATAGCCCTGGCATGCTTCAGAACACCACCTATGAAGTAGAGGGCCAATTCTGAAAGACCAGCGTACTCATGGCCGGCAAAGAGGGGCTTGCCGTCTTTCCACAGGGAGGTGTGGGTGTGCATGCCCGTACCGTTATCCTCAAAGAGGGGCTTGGGCATGAAGGTCACCGTCTTGCCGTACTTTTTGGCCGTACCTTTCAGGATGTATTTGTACTTCATGACATTGTCAGCCATCTCTACCAGGGGGGCATAACGCATATCGATCTCCCCCTGACCTGCCGTGGCCACCTCATGGTGATGGACCTCCACCCTTACCCCGGCATTAATCAGGTTTAAAACTATTTCGCTTCTCACATCATGAAGCTGATCGTGGGGAGGCACGGGAAAGTATCCCCTCTTGGGGGGTATCTTGTGCCCAAGGTTGGGCATCTCATCCCTGTCCGAGTTCCACCACCCCTCGATGGAATCCACCTGATGGTAGGCATAATTGCTCTCATAACCGTACTTCACATCATCAAAGATAAAGAATTCCAGTTCGGGACCCATGTTGGCCGTGTCAGCAAAACCAAGGGACTGCATATAAGCCTCGGCCTTCTTAGCCACATACCTGGGATCCCTGATATAGGGCTCCTTGGTGATGGGATCCACCACGCCGCACACCACCGCCAGGGTAAGTTCCTTGAAGAAGGGATCAATAAAGGCGCCTTTGGGATCGGGGAATATGATCATGTCGGAGAGATTTATTGTCTGCCATCCCCTGATAGAAGACCCATCAAAACCGACGCCTTCCTCAAAGATGTCCTCGTCAAACATATCCACAGGCATGCTAAAGTGCTGCCAGATCCCAAAGAGATCACAAAACCGCACATCCACAAACTTCACTTCCCCGCTCTTCACCAACTTCAAAAGCTGGGTCTTTTCCATGAGAAACTACCTCCCTTTAGTGCACAACTCATTCTGTTATGAGCTACCCAAAAGAGAGGCCCCCTGGCAAAGGGCCAACTGAACAAATTTAGTGCAGGCAACAACCAGGACTCAAGCCCCCCCATGACCCTTATCCCAAAGCCTCAGCCAAAGAAAGCGGCAATGGACTCATGGAACATTCCTCTACGCTAAGTCAATAGAGCCAGCAGCGCACCTTTCTTTCCCCCCGCATCTTCATGGGTGGAAGCCGATCTCGGCATATCTCCTTGGCATCTGGGCAGAAAGGATAAAAGGGGCAGGCCCCTTCCCCCTCCTCCCTTACCTGAGGAAAGGGGAAGCCTTTTCCTTGTCTTTCCCAATGGGGCAACACCTCCAGGAGAGCCCGGGTATAAGGATGGAGGGGCCTGTCATACAGCTCATCCACTCCAGCTTCCTCCAGCAAAAGGCCCCCTTTGATCACTCCCACCCTGTGGGCCACCTCCGCCACAATCCCCAGATCATGGGTGATAAAGAAAATGGTGGTTCCCCTATCCCTCTGAAGCCTCTTCAGAAGAGAAAGGATCTGGGCCTGTACAGTAACATCCAGGGCCGTGGTAGGCTCGTCGGCAATGAGCAACTTGGGCCTGGCGGCCATAGCCATGGCAATAAGGATGCGCTGGCGCATACCCCCGCTCATCTGATGGGGATAATCCTTAACCCGAGCCTCTGGCTGGGGAATACCCATCTCTCCCAAAAGGGAAACCGTTTGGCTCAAGGCCTCCTCCTTATCCATGTCTTGATGGAGCATGAATACCTCCGCCACCTGCCGTCCTACCTTCATGGTGGGATTGAGAGCCGTCATGGGTTCCTGGAAAATCATGGAGATCTCTTCCCCCCTTATAGAATACCAGCGGCGAGGTGGCAGTCCTATGAGATCCCTCCCACGGAAATAAAGCCCCCCCTCCACCCGGGCGTAAGGGGGAAGAAGTCCCATAAAAGCGCAACCCGTAACGGTTTTACCCGAACCTGACTCCCCCACAAAGGCAAAGACCTCACCCTTATAAAGGGTGAGGTCTAAGCTATGGACAACCTCTTTGTAACCTTGGGGATACGGAAAAGAGATCCAGAGATCCCGAACCTCCGCCAGCACTTCCCCTGACTTCATTTACCTACAATTTTCCCGCCCAGCTTATTCCAAGACCTCAGGACGCTCCACAACACCCCCTTCCCCTCAGGAGCCTCACCCACCTGGCCTTCGGTAGCCTCCTCAGAGGAAACCTTTTTCTCAGGGACAACTTTTTCTTCCGGCTTGGGAGCCTCTTTTACAGCCGACTCTTTCTTGACTGGGGCTTCTTTCCAGGGCTGGGCCTTAGGTCCAGGGGCCACCTCCGCCGCCAGTTTGTCAGCCACAAGCTGGATCTTGGAAACCAAGGCCGGAATAGGGCTGGGTCCTTTAGCCACTTCCGCTTTCAATGCCTTGAGAAGTGCTTCCATTTCCTGGACATCCTTGCCCGTATAATAGGATTTTAAGGCTGAGAGCTGGCCTTCCATGGAGGCCCCCACCCCGGCAGCAGCTTCGTAATTGCCTTCTCCCATGGTGAGGGCATAAACCTCCTGGGCCTCCAACTGAATCTTGGACAACAAAGCCTGGGCTTGGAGGTTCTTTACCCGATTCTCCAGTACCTTATGCTTCTGCTCTATCACCTTTCCCTGATGCTCCAAGACCCCCACCACCTGATGAAGGCCCATATTCCAAAAGCTGAGGATAAGGGCCACAATACCAAACCCCAAAGCTAAATATACCAAACCCTTGCCGCTCTTTTCCTTCTTCTCCTCTTCCCCTTGGGTCTCAACCGTCTCTTCCATGGACTCTCCCCCTCCTCCTTGATCTTCATCTTTCTGAACAGACTCCCGGGTCACCTCTCTGGAGGTTTCCTCTACGACTTCTTCCTTTTCCTCTGCGGTTTCTCCTTCCAACTCCTGGAAGTCATCCCGCTGCTCTTTTTCCTCCATGAACACCTCCGCTTTTTTGGTAGAGCCTATTGAAGAGGCCAGGTTCTGTCAAGCCTTGACCCTCTTTAGAAAGCTGGGCTATAAGCCTCAAACCATGGGAGAAGAGGCCTATATCATTGACACCTTAACCCTAAAAACCAAGGGGTTCCGCCAACCCCGGGATCTCCCCGTACCCTTTTATGGAGACATCCCCTGGGAAAAGAAAGTAGAAGGGTTCAGCCCCCCAAAGGAAAAACCCCTTTTCAAAAGGCTCCATCCCTCCCTCCAGGCTTTGGCCATGCTCACCTGCCAATTAAAGGAGAGGCACTCTTCCCTCATAACACCCCAAAGACCATGGGCCATTTTTACCGCCCCCCAACTGGAAAAAGAGAGGGACAAAGACCATCTGAAAGTTCTGGATTCCCCCGAAAAGATCTCGCCGGCAGCGGGATTGGCCCTTTCGGCCACAGGGGTGAATTTTCTCGTTGCTCGCATGCTGGGGGTCCGCTTCTACCAAGGCATGAGTATATCCCACGTGTGTTCCTCGGGAAATCACCTCCTGGGCCGGGCCAAGAGAGTTATTGAAGAAGGAGCCCAATTAGCCCTTTTGGTAACCATCAACAGCATGGGCAGCATCCTCAGGGCCGCCTACCACAACAGACTGGGCATCATCTCAAAAAAGGGGGAAATCCGCCCCTTTCACAAAGACAGAGACGGTACCGTTATGGCCGATGGCTTAGCTATGATCCTTGTGGCCTCCTCTTCCACAGTGCGAGCCTCCGGGATAGAGCCATGGGCACGCATCGCTGGGGTGGGAGAAAGGGCTGATGCTTACCACATGTACGGCTTAGACCCCGAAGGGGAGGCCCTTCAAGGGGCCGTGGAAGACGCCCTCCGAGATGCCAAGATCATGGCCCCAGAAGTCTCCCTAATCAAAAGCCACGGAACCGGCACCCGCCAGAACGAGGCTGTTGAAGGACAGGTGATAGACTTTTTGTTTTCCCGCCGTCCCCCCATGGTAACAGCCCTCAAACCCTACATGGGCCACACAGTTGTAGCCTCTGCCCTATTGGAGCTTTCCTACCTTCTAAAAAACATCCGAAGGGAGGGAAAGGTACCACCCATCCCTACTACTCCTCCTTCCCAAGTGGACCCCCAGTTCCAGGGATTGGACCTGATACTCCAGAAGCCCCGGCCTTTCCAAGGAGGATACCTCCTATCCATAGCCGCAGGATTCGGTGGATTTTACAGCACTGCTGTGTTAGAAATCTGACCATGTCTACCAAAAAACATATCATCTGCCCCCGTTGCAGGGCTGAAATAGAGGTCTATAAAAACCCTGTACCGACGGTGGACGCTATCATCCAATGGCAGGGCAAGATCCTCCTTGTTCAAAGAAGAAACCCCCCTTATGGATGGGCCTTGCCTGGAGGCTTCGTGGATTACGGCGAAACCTTAGAAAAAGCCGCTGTCCGGGAAGCCCGGGAGGAAACAGGCTTAGAAGTAGAGCTTATACGCCAGTTCCACAGCTATTCGGATCCTAAAAGGGATCCCCGCCAGCACACCATCACCACCGTATTCATAGCCAGGGGGAAAGGAACCCCTAAGGCCGGCGATGACGCCTCAGGGGTAGAGGCCTTCTCTCCACAGGATCTGCCCCAAAATATGGCCTTCGACCATGAACAGATCTTAAGAGACTACTTAGAGGGGAGATACTGATGGGAAAAGGGGAGGATCACCTGCCCTTCAAGCTCCAGGAGAAATGCGCTGTTGTAGGGATCTTTGGTCACCCTGAAGCGGCCAACCTGGTCTATTTAGCCCTTTACGCCCTCCAACACCGAGGCCAGGAGAGTTCCGGTATCGCCTCTTCCGACGGGGAAAACCTCTATCTGGAAAGGGACATGGGCTTAGTAGCCGACATCTTCGATCCCCCCCGTTTGGAACGTCTGAAAGGCCCCATGGCTATCGGCCACAACCGCTATTCCACCACGGGGGAGAGCACCCTCACCAACGCCCAACCCTTTATGGTGAACTACCGCCAAGGCTCCTTGGCCGTGGTACACAATGGTAATCTCATTAATGCCTATCTATTGAAAAAGGCCTTGGAGGACTCAGGGTCCATCTTCCAATCAACCATGGACACAGAGGTGATAGTCCATTTCATTGCCCGGAGCAACCAGGACTCTTTCATAGAAAGCTTGGTAAAAGCCCTGAAAGAGGTGAAGGGGGCCTACTCCCTGATATTCTTGAGGAATAGAGAAATGATAGCTGTAAGGGACCCTTGGGGCTTTAGACCTTTAGTCCTGGGCAAGCTGAAAGAAGGGTATGTGGTAGCCTCAGAAACCTGCGCCTTGGATCTCATCGAGGGGGAATTCATCAGGGAGGTGAACCCTGGAGAGATCCTCACCATAGACGAGAAGGGCCTCCATTCCTTCTCTCCCCTCCTACCAGAGAAAACATCCCACTGTATCTTCGAGTTCATCTATTTCGCCCGTCCCGATTCCTTCATCTTTGGACAGGACGTCTACTCCGTGCGGAAGGCATTCGGAAGGCAGTTGGCCAGGGAAAGCATGGTGAACGCCGACATGGTGGTAGCCGTTCCCGACTCGGGCATGGTAGCGGCCTTGGGCTTCAGTGAAGAGTCAGGCATCCCTGTGGAGTTAGGGCTCATCAGGAACCACTATGTGGGAAGGACCTTCATCGAGCCCAGACAGTCCATTCGCCACTTCGGGGTAAAGGTTAAACTCAATCCTGTCAGAGAAATGATGAAGGGCAAAAGGGTAATTGTTATTGACGACTCTATAGTAAGGGGAACCACCAGCAGGAAGATCGTGAAAATGCTCCGCCATGCCGGGGCCCGGGAGGTGCACTTTAGGGTGAGTTCTCCCCCCATATCCCACCCCTGCTTCTACGGGATAGATACCCCCACCAGAAGAGAACTCATCGCCTCCACACACACTGTGGAAGAGATAAGAAAGTATCTTACAGCAGACTCTCTCCAGTATCTCAGCCTGGAAGGAATGATAAAATGCACAGGGTACACCACGGAGGACCATCCCTTCTGCTTAGCATGCTTCTCAGGAGCCTATCCGGCCAAATTCCCCCGGCACCCCATCACCCTCCCCGGTCTATGATCCCTTACAGATAACCTCTATCCCCGTACCACTCCAAGGTCTCCTCCAAGGCAGCCTTTAAGGATATGAGAGGAGAAAAGCCCAGAGCTGAAAGTCCCTGGGGTTTGCAGATCCAGGCCTCTTCTTTCATCTCCCGAAGCTTCTCCCTGCTGAGAAGAACAGCCCGACCCCTGAGGCATCTATAGAACTGGCTGAGAACAGCCAAGGGTATCAACACCCCCTGGGGCAGGGGAAAGGCCTTCAGATTCACCCCCAGGATTCCAGCGGCCATCTCCCCCACATCCCACCAGGTATGAATTCCATCGGAAAGGAAGAAGGTCCCTTCCCCCTTCTTCTCCACAAGAAACTCCAGGGCAGCCACAAGGTTCTTTACATAAAGGATGCTGAGGCGTTTCTTCTTAAAGAAGGAAGGGAGCCAACCCCTCTTGATCATCTGGAAAAACCGAAGGACATCGGTGTCCCGTGGGCCAAAAATCACAGGGGGCCTCAAGATAAGGAAAGGAAAACCCGAATCCATCACAATAAATTCAGCATAGAGTTTACTCTCACCGTAAGGGGTTATGGGTCTCTCGGGATCCCCCTCACTCATCTCCCCCGGACCAGCTGCCGCCAGACTTGAAATGTAGGCGAAGAGCCCTGGAGGCTGAGCAGCCCTCCTCAAGACCCGAACCAGATTACAGGTTCCCAAAGTATTAACCCTATAGTAGTCTTGGCTCTCAGGGACACTGGTGAGCCCGCCAGCATGGACAACCAGATCAAAAACCCTATGGGACAAGACTTCAAGGGTATGGGGCTGGGTGAGATCCCCCATTATCTTTTCCACCCTACCTACCTCTTCAAGGCATCCTACCCTGGATCTCATCAAGACCGAAACCTCATGGCCCCTTTCCACCATAGTTTGGGCCACATGGCTTCCCACAAACCCTGTAGCCCCTGTCACTAAGATCCTCACAGGGCAATCTCCTGGACAATCTGGGATAGAACCTGGAAATAGTCTTCTAAAACCCTTTCGTCATGGGCTAAGGAAAGGGCTCCTCCCCCGTGGACCACAAACACGCCCCTGTTCAGCAAAGAAAGGCGGTAAAGTTCGTACCTCCCCTGGTCCGAATTCTGAGCCAGGGCAGCGGGATCGTTGGGATCCACCCCTTTTAGAGGAAAATGGACCATAAAAAGGG
>CAZBOO010000007.1:0-5414 GCA_964493535.1 uncultured Aquificales bacterium | reverse complement strand
CTCCCCCCTCTCTTCCAGAAGGGGGTAGAGCCAAGAGACATTCTCCTCCAAATACCCCAGCGCCTTGAGCCCCGCCGCCATAGAAAGGGGAGAGCAAGAAAAGGTTCCTCCCCCCATGAAGACCCGGGGATGGCCCTTAGTACCATCAGAGAGGATCATGATCTCCTTAGAACCCACCACCGCTCCCAAAGGAAAACCCCCTCCCAGGATCTTGCCCAGGGTGGCCAAATGGGGAATCACCCCCCAATACTCCTGGGCTCCGCCTAAGGCCAAGCGAAAGCCCGTAATCACCTCATCAAAGATGAGGAGGGCTCCCCTCTTTTCCAATTCTTCCTTCACCTTCCCCAGATACCCGTCACAGGGAGGAACAAAGCCTCCAGCACCTATCATAGGTTCCATAATAAGAGCAGCCAAATCCTCCCCCGCCTCATCCATAGCCCGAAGGGTACCCTCCATGTCGTTGAAAGGCACAGGTATCACCACATCCTCATCACCAAAGGGGAGACCTTCGCTATCCGCTCCTCTAAAAGGGGGGTGAATATAAAAAGTGAGATCCGTAGAGGCCCCGTGCCATCCTCCCATAACCTTAAGGACCTTCTTCCTACCCGTATAGGCCCTGGCCAGACGTGAGGCGTACATGCCCGCCTCCGTGCCAGAGGCACAAAAACGTACTGATTCGGCACAAGGAACCATGGCCACTACCCTCTCAGCCAGCTCCACCTCCTCCCTATGGACCAAGCCAAAGTGGTAACCCCGCTGAGAGATAAAGCCCTGTACAGCACGAACCACAGGGGGAAAGGCATGGCCCAGGATATGGGCGTAATGCCCCATCCAAAAATCGATATACCTGTGGCCGTCTACATCGTATATGTAAGGGCCCTCG
Source organism: uncultured Aquificales bacterium (assembly GCA_964493535.1). GTDB lineage: Bacteria > Thermosulfidibacterota > Thermosulfidibacteria > Thermosulfidibacterales > B14-G1 > WFSI01. The sequence continues at coordinate 4,531 of CAZBOO010000007.1, read as the reverse complement.
GCCTTCTGAACGTAAAAAGGGAAAGGGTTCACATGCCTTATACTATGAGAGATGCCCCCAGGCATTACCTGACACGCCCTGGAGTAAAGGGACTTGGACAACGGCCTTACCCGAACGTAGCTCTCCTTCTGCCCGCCTCTATCCATTCAAGATTCCCTCCAACTCAGCTCGACTTACAACCCCCTCCCGGAGAACCTTGAGCACCTCACCGGTACAATCCACCACCGTGGATGGAAGACCGGGCACCTTCCCCCCATCCACTACCACATCTACCCCCTCCACCAGTTCCCGGGGCAGCTCTGCTATAGTGACAGGGTCCTTACCACCGCTGATATTGGCGCTGGTAGCAGTTAAAGGCTCCCCCAAAGTCTCCACCAAGGCCCGGGGCAGGGGATGATAGGGGATCCTCACCCCTACACCACCTCCTGGACCCAACAGGAGAAAGGGGAAAGGGACCTTGGGCCTGAGCACAAGGGTTAAAGGGCCAGGGAGACAGGCTTTAGCCAGTCTCTTAGCAATAGGGGTGAGGAAAAAGAACCTCTCCATGTCTTCCCCGCCTGCCACAAAAAGGGATAGGGGCTTACCCCTCTCCCTCCCTTTAAGATCATAAATCCGTTTCACTGCCTCAGGTGAAAAGGCCCTAACAGAGAGGGCATAAAGGGTATCCGAGGGAATTACCGCCACCCCTCCTCCCACGAGGGCATCCACCAACAGCCGGGGCAGAGGATCGCCTTCCCCCCAAACTAACAGATCCATAAGTTCCCTTGGAGAAGAGTTCTCACCCTTGCAACCTTTTCCTCAAAAAGAGGGTCAATGAAGAATCCTGGAGAGCCAAGATCCTGATAGCCAGGCAGGCAGCGTTCTGGGCACAATCCACGGCAACGGTGGCAACAGGGACTCCAGGGGGCATTTGAACAGTGGAAAAAAGGGCATCCAAACCCTTTAATGGCGAAGATGAGATGGGAACGCCTATAACGGGGAGAAGGGTGTAACTGGCAATAAAACCCGCCAGATGGGCAGCCCAGCCGGCCCCCGCAATGACCACCTGGACGCCTCTTTCCTCCAAGGCCGTCACATACTCCCGAAGCCTCTCCGGGGTCCTATGGGCCGACAGAACTATAGTATCATAGCCTACCCCCGCTTCATCCAAAACCCGGGAGGCATTCTCCATAATGGATCGGTCGGACTCACTCCCCATGACAATGGCGACCTGAGCCATTATTCCCCCTAATCCAGCTCTGCTTCCTTCTTCAGCTCTTCTGCCATGTCCACCCTTTCCCAGGTAAACTCAGGAAGCTCCCGGCCAAAATGGCCGTAAACAGCAGTCTTCTTGTAAATAGGCCGCCGAAGATCCAAATGCTCCATGATGCCCTTAGGGGTAAGATCAAAAACCCTTGCAACCAGAGAAGCCAAACGCTCATCGGGAATGACCCCCGTATCCCTGGTATCCACACACATGGAGACGGGTTGAGGCACCCCAATGGCATAGGCAATCTGGATTTCACATTGCTGGCACAGTTGGGCAGCTACCAAATTCTTGGCCACATATCTGGCCATGTAAGAAGCCGAGCGATCCACTTTAGTAGGGTCCTTCCCTGAGAAGCAGCCACCCCCATGACGGGCCGAGCCCCCATAAGTATCCACTATGATCTTCCTCCCCGTCACCCCTGTATCCGCCTGGGGGCCTCCCAAGACAAAGCGGCCGGTGGGGTTTACGTGATAAACAATCCTCTCCTCATCCAGGTATTCCGAAGGAATAACGAGCTTTATCACATACTCTATGACATCCTCTCTGAGCTGCCTCAAGGTTATATCCGGGGCATGCTGGGCCGATACCACCATAGCGGCCACCCTTTCAGGCTTACCATCCACATACTCCACGGTCACCTGGGATTTCCCATCGGGCCTGAGATAGTCCAGGATATCCTTCCTCCTCACCTCAGCCAAGCGCTCACAGAGACGGTGGGCCAGAATGATAGGCAAAGGCATGAGGACATCCGTTTCCTTAGTGGCATAGCCAAACATGAGCCCCTGATCCCCTGCCCCACCTACATCCACACCCATAGCAATATCGGGAGATTGGGAGTGAATGGAGGTGACAACGGCACAGGTCTCGGCGTCAAAGCCAAACTTAGCCCTGGTGTATCCTACGTCCCTGATAGTCTCTCGGACAATATCGGGAATCTCCACATAGCAATTGGTAGTGATCTCCCCTGCCACAAAAGCCAGGCCCGTGGTGACCATGGTCTCACACGCCACACGCCCATAAGGGTCTATAGCCATAATGGCATCAAGAATGGCATCAGAAATCTGGTCTGCGATCTTGTCGGGATGGCCCTCTGTCACCGACTCCGAAGTGAAGAGGACCCTTTCTCCTGCGTTTTTCATCTATCCCTCCTCCAAGAATATCTCCCTGTGGGCCGCAAAATAACCGTAGGCTGAATAAAAAGCCACCACAGCCCCAGCGATGAGAAAGATCATACCCAACACCTGCAGGTGGACCATAAGAAGCATGAGGGCCAGGGTATACAACAGGGTTTTCACCTTACCCATCTCTCCCGCACCAACTGAAAGCCCCTTCAGAGCTGCCATACCCCTAAGGCCCGTAACGGCAAACTCCCTGGCCAAAATCACCACAGCCAACCAAGCCGGTATCCTTTCTAAGGAGACCAAAGGTACCAAGGCACTGAGAAGAAGAATCTTGTCGGCCAAGGGGTCTAAAAGCTTTCCCAAGGCAGTCACCTCCCCCCGGGCCCGGGCAACGAATCCATCGGCCAAATCCGTGAATGAGGCCAGGAAAAAGAAAAAGGCACCCAAAAGGTTCCAACCCAGTTTGGTGGTGGTAAGACAAAGTATCACGGGGACCACAAAGGCCAACCGGGATATGGTAAGGATGTTGGGCAGGTTCATCATCCAAACCTCAGATCCAATAAAACTCAGGCCTGGGCTCCCGGTCCATTAGTTCCGTCAATGCCCCCCCAAGATCCCTGCCCTCATGAAGGATCCTGTACACCTCTGTACTGATAGGCATATCCACCCCCATCCTCTGGGCCAACTGAACCACAGCCTTAGAGGTGGAAATCCCCTCAGCCACCATGGTCATCTCTCCTATAATCTCCTGAAGTTTCTCACCTTTCCCCATGCGGAAGCCAACGGTCTTGTTTCTACTTAAATCCCCCGTACAAGTCAACACGAGATCCCCCATACCCGAAAGCCCTAAAAAAGTGAGGGGACGGGCCCCCATGGCCACACCCAAGCGGCTCATCTCCGCCAGCCCCCTGGTGATAAGGGCAGCCCGGGCGTTGTGTCCCAGCCCCATGCCCTCACAAATCCCAGCAGCGATGGCTATCACGTTCTTCAAGGCCCCTCCCAGCTCCACTCCCACCACATCATCATGGGTATAAACCCGAAATCTGGGGGTCATGAAAACCCGGGCCACCTCCCGGGCCACTTCAGAGGACCACGAGGCCAGAGTAACGGCCGTGGGTAACCCCTGGGCCACTTCCCGGGCAAAACTGGGTCCCGAAAGGCAGGCCCATCTCCCTCGCACCTCAGTGCCAAAGAGGTCCAGGAATATGCCATCCACTGTCTTCCCCGTAGCCACCTCGATACCCTTACTGGCGCTCACCAAAGGAACGGAGGGCACCTTCCCCTTTATAGAAGTCCAGACCTCCCTTATGTGCTGGGTAGGAACAACATTCACCAAAAGATGAACGCCATCCAAAACGTCTTTTAAGCGAAAAGTAGCCTGCACCTGGGAAGAAAGGGTAACACCAGGAAGATAAAGGAGATTCACCCTTTTATCGTTTATGGAGCGGACCACCTCAGGCTCCAAAGCCCAAAGGCGCACCTCATACCCCTTCCCACCTAAAAGATGGGCCAGGGCCGTTCCCCAGCTTCCTCCCCCAATAACGCCAACCTTCATGGCATCAGGTACCCATCTCCCAACCGGAGAGATACTTTTCCTGCTGGGGAGTGAGTTTATCAATGGATATACCCATAGACTCCAGCTTAATCTCAGCCACCTCTTCATCTAAAGGTCGAGGAAGCCTGTAAACCTGAGGCTCAAGGTCCCTTCCCTTCTTCACTAAGTACTCCACGGCCAAGGCCTGATCAGCAAAGCTCATATCCATGACAGCAGAGGGATGACCTTCAGCGGCTACCAGGTTAACCAGCCTCCCTTCTCCCAACACTACAATACGCCTTCCATCCTTCAGGGTATACTCATCCACGAAAGGCCGCATCCGCTTTTTAGACAGGGTAATGGTCTCCAAAGCCCCCAAGTCTATCTCTACATTGAAATGACCCGCATTGGCCACCATGGCACCGTCCTTCATCACCTCGAAATGCTCCTTCCGAATAACAGCTATGTCCCCCGTCACTGTGACAAAAAAATCTCCCGTCCGGGCCGCTTCGGCAAGGGGCATGACCATGAAACCGTCCATAACAGCTTCCAAGGCCTTGATAGGATCCACCTCAGTTACGACCACCTGCGCCCCCATGCCTCTGGCCCTCATGGCCACCCCCCTGC
>CAZBOO010000006.1:917-24301 GCA_964493535.1 uncultured Aquificales bacterium | reverse complement strand
CCAAAAGGGCAAGACCCCTCCATAAGAAAGCCCGTATGAAAGTAAGTGAAAGGGCGGGAAAATCCTGCCAACAAAAAACTTGCCAAAGGAAAAGTGGCTGTGGTATGGAGGTCTTCGCTTTAAAACCACGGGAGGAGTTGGTCATGGCCAGGCGCTGCGAGATTTGCGGAAAGGGCCCCATGAGCGGTCACAAAATCAGCCACGCCCATAACGTAAGCAAAAGACGATTTTTGCCCAATATCCAGAGGGTAAAGGTGCGCTATCCCAACGGGACGGTGAAAACCATCAAGGTCTGCACCAAATGCTTGAAGGCAGGGAAGGTGGTAAAGGCCTGAACCGGGTCCTTACCGCATCACCCTATCCACCCGCACCACCCCAGGGATCTTACGGATAGACTTTTTCACCCTCTCCAGCTGATCCACATCCTTCACGTCTATAATAAAATTGAGTAAGGCCTTCTTATCCACCGTGGTCATCACTTGAGCCTTCTCCACGTTGACACCCTCTTTGGCGATGGCCCCGGAAACCTCAGCCAAAAGACCCTGCTTGTCCTCCGTCTCTATCTTGAGCTTCACAGGCAACACACTCCTGTCGTTCAAAGCCCAACAGGCTTCCACCCTTCTCTCGGGATCTATCTGCAGATGAAGGAGATTGGGACAGTCAGCGGTATGTAAGGTGATGCCTTTCCCACGGGTGATATACCCCACGATCTCGTCACCAGGAATGGGATTGCAACAACGGGCAAACCGCACCAGGACATCGTCCAAGCCTTTCACTACCACACCCACTTCCCTTTTCTTCCCTTTGGGGGGTCCTGTCTCCTGAAGCCTCTTCTGCTCCCGCCGTTCCAACTCCTCGGGGGATAAAACCTTTCTCAGCACCTGCCTGGGGGAAACCCTGCCAAAGCCCACCGCCACCACCATGTCCTGGGGATTATTGAACCCCAGATCACGGGACACCTGATCCAGTTCCCCCTTATCCATTGTTTTCAAGAAGTTTTTCCTGGACTTCTTGAATTCCCTCTGGCACATATCCCTGCCCATTTCAAAGGCCTTGCTTCTCTCTTGAGCCCTGAGCCATGTGTTTATCTTGGCCCTGGCCCTGGTGGTTTGAACAAGTCTGAGCCAGTCCCTGCTGGGATGGCGCTCTAAGGAGGTAAGGATCTCCACCTGCTCCCCTGTCTTGAGCTGGTAACTCAAAGGAATAAGCCTACCATCTACCTTGGCGCCCATGCAGTGGTTCCCTACCTCCGTATGAACGGCGTAAGCAAAGTCCAAAGGGGTGGCCCCCCGGGGAAGGGACTTCACCTCACCCTTAGGGGTAAAGACATAGACCTTCTCAGGGAAAAGGTCTACCTTCAGATTTTGGAGAAACTCCCGGGAGTCTTCCACCTCCTCCTGCCACTCCAAGAGATGGCGGATCCAACGGATCAGTTGGTCTTCCTCCCTATCGCTCCGCCCCTCCTTGTATTTCCAATGGGCCGCAATACCCTCCTCAGCTACCCGGTGCATCTCCCAGGTCCTGATCTGAAACTCTACCTTTTCCCCTTCAGGGCCTATAACCGCGGTGTGAAGGGACTGGTACATGTTGGGCTTAGGCATGGCAATATAATCCTTAAAACGCCCGGGGATATAGGGCCAAGAGGAATGGATGATCCCCAGGGCCATGTAACACTCATCCACGGTATCCGTTATGATACGAAGGGCTATAATGTCATAAAGATCCTCAAAGGTGAGGTTCCGCTCCAGCATCTTATTGTAAATGGAGTAAAAACTCTTGGGTCTGCCTGTGACCTCTGCCTTTATACCCCGTAATTCCAGTTTCTCCTGGACCACATGAATCATCATATTGATGTAGGCTTCTCTCTCCCCCCTTTTCTTGGTTACCCTTTCCCTGATGTGCTCGTACACTTCGGGGTTAACCTCATAGAAAGCCAAGTCCTCCATCTCCCACTTCAACCAGGCAATCCCTAAGCGATGGGCCAAGGGAACATAGATATCCAGGGTTTCCTGGGCTATACGCTTTCTCTTGGATTCCTTGATTATGAACTGGATGGTTCTCATGTTGTGAAGCCTATCCGCCAGCTTTATGAGGATGATCCGGATGTCTTTGACCATGGCCAGGAGCATCTTCCTTATGGTTTCAGCCTGTTGCTGGAGCATAGTTCTGGACTCTACCTTTCCTATCTTAGAGACGCCTTCTACCATGAAGGCTATATCTTCACCGAATCCCTGGACCACATCCTGAAAGGTGATAGAGGTGTCCTCTAAGACGTCGTGGAGAAGGCCCGCAGCCACAGTATAAGGATCCATCCTCAACCTGGCCAGGATCGCAGCCACATTTAAAGGATGCACGATATAGGACTCCCCTGATTTCCTCTTTTGACCCGTATGGGCCCTTGAGGCATAGGCAAAGGCCTTGTCCAGTATTCCTACATCACTCTTCGGATGGTGGGATAGGACATCGGCTTTTATGCCTTTCAGTTCGTCCTTCAGCTTGTCCATATAAATATGCTTCATCACCATTTCTCCTGAGGCTAAAGGGGAATATAGGCACCCCTCACCCCCTTGGCAAGATTTGACTCTTTCTTACTTATCAAACAATCTATTTTTAAACCTTTTTAAAAAGGACTGTGCTCAAAAGAACCCCTCCATAAAACTCCAAATCCAGGGGAACTCCGACTCCAAAGGAAGCGAGGCCTACAACCTTATTCTCTCCAAGAAAGGGACAGAAGACTGAACAAAACGGGTAGACTTCGTCATCCTAAAGTGAGATAAAAGAGACCGGACAGGGGGCAGATCCTTATCCGGACGTCTGCCCTCAATCCACGCTTAGGAGACGAAGGTGAAGGCGGTAACCCAAACAAACGTAGGGGAACTCACCAAGCTTTTTCAGGGTAAGGTGAGAGATGTGTATGAGGCAGACGGCAATCTACTTTTGATGGTGGCTACCGACAGGATTTCGGCCTTCGATGTGGTCTTTTCCGAAGGCATTCCCCAAAAGGGCCAGGTCCTCACCCGGATATCCAACAAATGGTTCGGTATGATCAACCAGATCCCCAATCATCTCATTTCCACGACCCCCCAAAGGGATTTGCCTTTTTTGACCTACTATCCAGAACTGGAAGACCGGGCTGTCTTGGTGAAAAAACTGAAGCGACTGGATGTGGAGTGCGTGGCCCGAGGCTATCTATTTGGAAGTGCATGGAAGGAGTATCAGGAAAAAGGAGGAATCTGCGGAGTCCAGCTACCTCCAGGGATGAAACAGGCAGAACGCCTTTCCCGCCCTATCTTTACCCCTGCCACCAAGGCGGCCAGCGGCCATGATGAGAACGTATCTTTCGAAGAATGCATCAGCATTGTGGAAGACGAAGAGACGGCCCGGATCGTGAAAGAGACCTCCTTAGAGATTTACTCATGGGCCCATAACCTCCTGTGGGACAGGGGCATCATCCTGTCGGACACCAAGTTCGAGTTTGGGATAGATGAAGAGGGAAAGGTCTATCTCATAGATGAAGTGCTTACCCCCGACTCCAGTCGCTTCTGGTCTAAGGAAACCTACCTCATAGGCACCAGCCCTCCCAATTACGACAAGCAGTTCATCCGGGATTACTTAGAAGCCTTAGATTGGGATAAAAAGTCTCCTGCTCCTCCCCTACCTCAAGACATCATAGACAAGACCATTGCCCGGTACAAAGAGATAGAAGGGATCATTCTATCCCTTTGAGGGGAATTATAGCCTTCTTCTGAAAAACTTGAGGGCAAACCAGAGAAGTACAGCTACTATGTTCACCCAGGCTATAATCTTGATGATGAGGAGACCCTTGCCCATACTCACTCCTTCAAGGCCTGGGGATCCGTAAGATGGGAGAGGATGGGGTCCACCACCACGAACAAAAGCAAAAGAAGAAACAGGGACCTTCTCACAAAACAAACTCCCTCTGATGTTGGTCATACCAGGAGATAATTCTTTTTACCGCCCTCTGGGGATGATCTTCTACCTGAAAGATGTCCATATCTTCCTGGATGATATAGCCCTTAGCCAACACCTCCCTCTTTATCCAATCTACCAGACCCCCCCAATAATCTGATCCCATGAGAATGACAGGGAAAGGGTGAATCTTACAGGTCTGAATCAAAAGGATGGTTTCGAAAAACTCATCCAAAGTGCCCAATCCTCCGGGGAGAAGAATGAAGGCTGTGGCGTATCTCACCAGCATCATCTTCCTCACGAAGAGGTAGTGGAAGTTGAGGGTGAGGGTACTGTAAGGATTAGGCTTCTGCTCATGGGGCAATTCTATATTAAGGCCCACAGACCTGCCCCCTCCCTCTAAGGCCCCCCTGTTGGCTGCCTCCATGACCCCGGGGCCTCCCCCTGTGAACACGGAAAAGCCCTCTTTAGCCAATTCCCCTCCAAGCTTCCTGGCCAGTTCATAGATCCCCTCTCCATCCTTAACCCGAGCGGATCCAAAAACAGTCACAGCGGGAAGAAAGGCCGGAAGGGCATCAAATCCCTCCACAAAGTCCCCTATGATCCTGAACATCCTCCAGGCCTCTTCCTTGCACAGATGGTTAAGCTCATCAAAAAGGGTTACACCCTTAGCCATAATTGCCCCCTATTTTTGCTCAAACCTATCAAAGCACGGGCAGACTTTAAAGCAGTGGCTGCCACTCCTTAGGGAACTCCCAAGGCAAAGGGATCCCAGGGCGGGAACCCTGGCTTTAACCCTTTTTATATGCTACCTGAAAAACGAGATGATTCCTTCTTTGGAGGGGCACTATGAGTGAGATCTTAGAGGTTACGGCCCGGGAAATCCTGGATTCCCGGGGCAATCCTACGGTGGAGGTGGAGGTTTTTCTGGATTCAGGGGTAATGGGAAGGGCCGATGTGCCCTCGGGGGCCTCAACAGGAGAGAGGGAAGCCCTGGAATTGAGGGACCAGGACAGAAACCGGTGCTTAGGCAAAGGGGTCCTGAAGGCTGTGGAAAACGTGAACGAGGAGATAGGACCTGAACTCTTGGGTATGGATGTTTTGGATCAGATCCTCATCGACAGGACCATGATAGAGCTGGACGGTACGGAGAACAAATCCCACTTGGGCGCCAATGCCATCCTGGGCGTCTCCTTAGCCGTAGCCAAAAGCGCCGCTTTGGAGTTGGGCATTCCTCTGTACCGGTATCTGGGTGGGGTCTGCGCCCATCTCCTACCCGTACCCATGATGAACGTCCTCAACGGAGGGGTCCATGCCGACAACAACGTGGATATCCAGGAATTCATGATAGTCCCCTGGGGAGCCCCTTCCTTCGCCGAGGCCCTGAGAATGGGATCCGAGGTCTTCCACAACCTCAAGGCCGTACTGAAGGCCAAGGGACACAACACCAACGTGGGAGACGAGGGAGGCTTTGCCCCCGATCTGAGCTCCAATGAAGAGGCCCTGGAGGTTATTGTTGATGCCATATCCAAGGCAGGCTACATCCCAGGGGAAGACGTGGCCATTGCCCTCGACCCCGCCGCCAGCGAGTTTTACAGAAACGGCCTCTATATTTTGAAGGCCGAGGAGAAACCGGAAAAGACCTATGAAGAAATAACAGAATTTTATGCCTGTTTAGTGGAGAAGTATCCCATCATAAGTATAGAGGACGGCCTTGCAGAGAACGACTGGAAGGGATGGAAGTGCCTGACGGAGACCTTGGGGAAAAAGATCCAGCTTGTGGGAGACGACATCTTTGTGACCAACACCAAAATCATCAAAAAGGGCATAGAGTCGGGCATCGCCAATGCCGTGCTCATCAAGCTTAACCAGATAGGAACCCTCACTGAAACCATGGAAGCCATAGAGATGAGCCACAAGGCAGGTTATAAAACAGTTATATCCCATAGATCCGGAGAGACGGAGGACACCACCATTGCCGATCTGGCTGTTGCAGCCTACTCTGGACAGATCAAGACAGGATCCCTCTGCCGCTCGGAGAGGATCTGCAAATACAACCAGCTTCTCCGCATCGAAGAAGAACTGGGAGACACAGCCCACTTCGCCAGCAAGGAGGCCTTCAAAATATGAGTCAAGGATGCCGTCCCTCGGCAAGATACTGGGAAGAATTCCAGATAGGGGAGCCGTTTCTGTCCCCTTTCCGAACGGTAACAGAAACAGACATTATCAATTTTGCCGGGGTCTCCGGGGACTACAACCCCCTCCACACCGATGAAATCTTTGCCCGTTCGACTATCTTCGGAGAACGCATCGCCCACGGCCTCTTAGTCCTATCCATTGCCACGGGGGCCATGAGCAGGCTGGGCTTTGTGGAGGGTACCGTAGAGGCCTTTTTAGGGCTGAACTGGAGATTCACCGCCCCTGTAAAAATAGGAGACACCATTAGGGTAGAGTTTAAAGTGAAAGGGAAGAAAGAGGGCAAACAGGCCGGCCAAGGGATCCTGGTGCTGGAAGTGACGGTGAAAAACCAGGAAGGGAAAACGACTCAACAGGGAGACTGGCATCTCTTGGTAAGGAAAAAACCTGCCTAAGCCCTTATCCCTAAGGGGCCAAGTCTTCTAAAAGGGAGCCAGCCTCTTTACCTGCTGATCTCCCCGGGCCAAAAGGACCTCTAACAGCTCCACGTGGCGCCCCAAGGCCCCCTTGTTTTCCATGAGGACCTCCCGGGCCCTCCTTCCCATAAGGGAGGCCCGGCCTCTATCCTTCAAAAGGGACCTCATATCCTCCAACAAAGAAGAGGGAGAAGTGAGATGGATGCCCCCCTTTCTCAAAAGATCATCCACCATCTCCCTGAAGTTATAGTGACTGGGGCCCATGAGGACAGGTTTGGAGAAAAAGGCAGGCTCCAAAGGGTTGTGGCCTCCCTTATCCACCAGGGAGCCTCCCACAAAGGCCAAACGGGCCATGGAGTAGGCACCAGCCAGTTCCCCCACACTATCCAAAAGGATCACGGGCTCCTGCCTCCGTCTTTCTATCTCTGTACGCCTCACCCAGGAGAACCCCTTTTCCCTCATGAGACCTTCTACCTCCTCCCTCCTCCTGGGATGGCGTGGAGCCAAAAGGAAAACCAGATGGGGAAACTCCCTTTTCAGATTGTAAAAGGCATCCAAAAGGAGGGCCTCCTCCCCGGGGTGGGTAGATCCAGCTACCAAGACCTCTTCCCCTTCTTCCAGACCCATACTATCCCGTACCCATCGAGGATCTACGTCCTCAAGCTGAGCAACCACCTGGTCATACTTCAAGTTCCCCGCCACCACCACCCTCTCCTGGGGAGCCCCCAAGAAAAGGGAGCGAGCAGCATGGCGAGGGGACTGCATAGCCATAACATGGAAAAACCCTAATACGGATTTAAGAAGAGGGGCGGCACTGTGATACCTGTTGAAGGAAGAAGGGGAAAGACGACCGTTCACCATGGCTATCTTGGTCCCTCTCAAGGCCAAAGCGTGTAAAAGGTTGGGCCAGACCTCCGTCTCCATCACCACAAAGAGCCGGGGTTTGACCCGGGTCACCACCCTCTTTACCAAAAAAGACCAGTCCAAGGGGAGAAAAAAATGATGATCAATCACATTACCCAGCCTTTCCAAGGCCGTATCTTTACCCGTGGCCGTCACTGTGGAGAGATAGATGGAGGCATGGGGATACCGTTCTCTCATGGCCTTCACCAAAGGTGAAACCCCTATCACCTCCCCCACGGATACGGCGTGAATCCAAATGACGGGATCACTCTGGGGAGCAGGAGGCAGAGTAAAGGCCATCCGTTCATCCCATCCCACCCTCCACCTGGGAGTTGTGGCTACCTTGTAAGCCAAAATGGGAGAAGTCACCACACCGGCTCCTCCTAAAAGGAGGTTATACCCGCCCCACAAAACCCGACGCAAAAAAGGCTCTCTCACCCTTCCGCCCCACGCCTATTCCTGACAAAGCTCTATAAGGAGCCCCCCTGTGGACTTGGGATGAAGAAAAGCGATGAGGGCATTGTGGGCGCCCCTTCTGGGCTTCTTATCCACCAATCTGATTTCCTTGGCCTTCATAGCTTCCAGCATGGACTCCAGATCTTCCACCCCCAAGGCAATATGATGAACCCCTTCTCCCCGCTTTTCAATAAACCTGGCCACAGGAGAGTCGGGTGCCGTAGGCTCCAAAAGCTCTATCCGGGTCTCCCCCACGGGAACAAAGGCCACCTTCACCTTCTGTCCCTCCACCACTTCCTCCCCTTCTACCTTCAGGCCCAGGGCCTCAAAGACCCCCTTGGCCTTTTCCAAATCTTTCACCGCCACCCCAATATGACTCACCTTTTTATACACGGCTCACCTCCCCCAAACTCTAAATCCCGTCGCTCTTTATCTGCTACCTTGTTTTTTTATCATATCATACCCGGAACGGCTTCCAATCCGAGGGGGTGCTGAAAAACCAGCTAACCCTCCTCCTCCACCCCTGGGAATATCCGGGGCCCCACCCTGATGGTGGAGAAATGGGCGTAGGTGACCAGCCCGGGAGCGGCCTTGGGGATCTTCCTTACATGCCGCCGCTGGGTGTAGTCCACCTCTACCGCCGGGGCCTGGTGGGCCTTGCTGAAGCAGGCCGCCAAAGCCGCCGCTTCCTGGATCTCCTGGGGATCAGGCCGGGGATTCCTGAGGACCACATGGGCACCGGGATAGGCCCTCACGTGGAACCACAGATCCCGCCGGTCGGACCTTTTGAAGGTGACCTCCTCGTTGCCCCTGGGATGACGCCCCACCAGAATGGTGCTGCCCCGGGAAGATCTGAAGATACGGTAGGGCAGCACTCCAGGCCCCTTGGGTTTCCTCTCTTTCTTATCCCTTTTAATAAACCCCTCCGCGACCAGTTCCTCCCTCATGGCCTTCAGCTCTTCCAGACCCTGGGCCGACTCCAAGAGCCATTCCAGCTCATCCAGATGCTTCCTTTTGGTCTCCAGCTCCTTTTTGCGGGTTGTTACGGCTTGGGTCTTCCTCTTGAGCTTAGAGTAGCGACGGAAGTACTCCTGGGCCGCCTGGGAAGGGGCAATGCCATGAGGAATGGGAATCTTAATCTTTTCATTAATCTGGTAAGGGTCCTCCACTTCTATCTCCCCAGCCCCGGGAGGAATACGAGAGATGTGAATGAGGAGGGTATCACCCCACTTCTTGAACCTTTCGGCCTCCTGGGTTTCCCCCTCCTCCTGCTCCAAAAGGGCCAGGATCTTCCCCACCTTCTTCAGCTCCTTTCTCACCACCTTCAGCAACCGGGAACGACGTCCTTCAAGGACCTCCTTTTTCCACTTCCCCCGGACCAAGGCTTCCAACAGGGGTAACAGGGGTCCCTCCTCTCCTTCCCCCAGATGTTTCAGAGGCAAAGGATGAACCCCCCCGGGCCGCCCGTCTCTGCGGTAGAGATACCCTTTACCCTCCTCCATTTGATCAACCATGGAGCGCCATATCTCCCAACACCTCAAAAGAAGGGCAGGCCCACCAGCCCCATCCCCCAACCGGTACTCCATCTCTTTCAAGGCATAGGGGGGAAATAGAGCATACCGGGCCAAAGACTCTATGGGCGCAGCGTCTCGAGTCAGCAACTCCAGGAAGGCCTCTCTGTTCAAGACGAAGGGGTCCACCCGATTATGGGGAGGCGGCGGAGTGTAAGACCTGCCCGGCAGTACCTCCCTCACACGGCTCATGTCCCGGTGGATACGCTTGGCCGCCTCCAGGATCTTACCCTCAGCATTCAGGAGAATGAGATTGGAGTGGCGGCCCATGATCTCTGCCACCAGGGTGTAGGCTTCGCTGTGGCCCACCAGGTCCCTCTTCATCAGATCAAGACGGAGAATCCTTTCCCCCGGCACCTGGAAGACCTTCCCCATCACAGCCCCCTTAAGCAGGGCCTCCAGATACCGGGCGAAGTGGTTCCTCTCTTTGGGCATGGAAGTCTCCTTGAACCAGTAGATGCCGGCCCGACCCGGGTCCAAGGCAAAATAAAGGACACCACCCCCCAACTCCAGCCCCACCCCCAGGGGTTTGGCCTGAAACACCTGCCTCACCTTAGCCCCGGGCAAAACCAAAGTTAGGGCCTTAGCCGCCGAACGAAAAAGAAAATAATCCATGGGGTGTTAATTTAAGGTGCATCAAGCCACAAAGCAAACCTGAAGCAATGGTGGGGGCACACCTTAATTTTCCGAAGGATATGGATTAAGGAGCCTCCGACATGATATCTTTTACCCTTCTTAAGTCTGACTCGGTGTCCACCCCAACCGTGTCGAAGGGAGTATCCAATACACAAATGGGGATCCCATTCTCAAGGAAACGGAGCTGCTCCAGCTTTTCCCACTGCTCTAAACGTGAGGGGGGAAGGTGATGGAAACGGGAGAGGGCATCCTTAGTATAAGCGTAAAACCCCAAGTGCTTAAAATACTGGGGGATGGAGTCTTTATCCCGGTTGTAGGGTATGGGCCGGCGAGAAAAATAGAGGGCCCTGCTGTAAATATCCGTGACCACCTTAACGTTATCGGGATCCTGAGCATCCTCTGGGTTGATGGGTGTTTTTAAGGTACTCACCCCGAATTCGAGCCCCTCTTCAAAGGGCTCAATCAACCTGTGGATATGTTCCTTCCTCACCAGAGGCTCGTCACCCTGGATGTTGAGGAACACATCACCCTCCACTTTCTGCATCACCTCATATATTCTATCGCTTCCACTAAGGTGTTCGGGGGATGTGAGAAGTACGTTGATACCTTGAGCCTTGCAGTACCCATATATCTCATCCGAATCTGTAGCCACCATAAGATCATCCAGCTCCTTGGCCATAGAGGCCCTGGCGTATACATGATGAATAAGGGGCTTGCCATGAATCATGCGCAGGACCTTTCCCGGCAGCCGTTTTGAGGCCATGCGAGCGGGGATCACACCTACATATCTCATGGTATTTCAACTAACTTCTGGCGCCCCCCAGGTCAAGCACAGTTTAACAGGACCTCCCGCACTCTAAGAAATCCTAACAAAGGGGATGGCTTCTACAGGACCACCTTCTCCTGATACTCCCCAAAGACCTCCCTCATAGCCCCGGCGATCTCCCCCAAGGTAGCGTAGGTCTTAACGGCTTCAAGTATGGGGAACATGATGTTTCCACCATCCAGGGCTGTTCTCCTAACCTCTGCCAAGGCATCCTTCACCTTGGTATTGTCCCGGCCCTGACGAAGCTCCCCCAAGTGGTCAACCTGATTAACCTCCACGGTAGGATCGATCTTTAGAATCTCCCTTTCCTCCTCTTCTTCCTCATCTGTATGGAAGGCATTGACCCCCACGATGATTTGATCCTTCTTATCCACCGCCAGTTGATAGATATAAGCGGCATCCTGGATCTCCTTCTGGACAAAGCCCTCCTCTATAGCCGCCATCACGCCACCCATCTCATCTATCTGATTGAGGTATTCCCACACCTTCTCCTCTATGGCGTTGGTCATGGCTTCTCCAGCATAGGAACCCGCCATGAGATCCACGGTATCAGCCACTCCCGATTCATAGGCTATAATCTGCTGGGTCCTCAAAGCAATCATGGCGGATTTGGCCGTAGGAAGGGCCAGGGCCTCATCCGAGGCATTGGTATGAAGGGACTGGGTCCCACCCAGCACCGCCGCCAAGGCCTGAATAGCCACCCTCACCACATTGTTCTCAGGCTGCTGGGCCGTCAGGGTACAACCCGCCGTCTGGGTATGGAAGCGGAGCTTCCAAGACTGGGGTTTTTCAGCCCCAAAGCGCTCTTTCATGATCCGGGCCCAGATTCTCCTGGCCGCCCGGAATTTGCCCACTTCCTCTAAAAGGTTGTTGTGGGCATTGAAAAAGAAGGAGAGGCGAGGAGCAAACTCATCCACATGGAGGCCCGCTTTGACGGCAGCCTCCACATAAGCAATGCCATCGGCCAAGGTGAATGCCACCTCCTGAACAGCCGTAGAACCCGCCTCCCGGATGTGGTAGCCCGAGATAGAGATAGGGTTCCACTTAGGCACATACTCCTTACAATAGGCAAAGATATCGGTGATAATGCGCATGGAAGGCACCGGAGGAAAGATATAGGTGCCCCGGGCTATATACTCCTTCAGGATATCGTTTTGGATAGTGCCTCTCAGCTTCTCTGAAGAAACCCCCTGTTTCTCCGCCACGGCCACATACATGGCCAACAGTATGGAAGCCGTGGCATTGATAGTCATAGAGGTAGAAACCCTGTCCAAAGGGATACCGTCAAAGAGGATTTCCATATCCTGGAGGGAATCTATGGCCACCCCCACCCGGCCCACTTCCCCTCGGGCCATAGGGTGATCCGAGTCGTAGCCCATCTGGGTAGGCAGGTCAAAGGCCACAGAGAGCCCTGTTTGGCCCTGCCCTAACAGGTATTTGTAACGCTTGTTGGACTCTTGTGCCGTGGCGAAACCTGCATACTGGCGCATAGTCCAAAACCGGCCCCTATACATGTTGGGCTGGACGCCCCTCGTCATGGGATAGTCCCCGGGCAACCACAGGTCCTCCCTATAGTCCGAACCCTCCACATCCAAAGGGGTATAAACCCTCTTAATCTCGATACCGGAAAAGGTTTCAAACTTGGGCTTCCGCTCAGGGGCCTTCTCAAGAAGCCTTCCCAGAGTGGTCTTCTCCCAACGGTAAAGATCCTCTCTGATTTCTTCTATGGCCCTTTCATGGTATAACCTCATGAAGCGCAACCTCCTTCTCCCAGTATCCCCCCGTTCTGCTCCCCCACCTACTCTTCAGGCTCTAAAACCACAAGAACAGTATTAGCCTCCACCGTTTCACCCTCTTTTGCCCTTATAGCCTTGACCACGCTGTCTATGGGGGCCTTAAACTCGTTCTCCATCTTCATGGCCTCCAGGATCACTAAGGGCTGGTCCTTCTCCACCCGATCACCCTCCTGAACCAATACCCTCACCACCATCCCCGGCATGGCCGTGGTCACCTCCCCTGTAGCAGCTCCCACGCCCTCCCCCATAATTTGGAGGAGTTTCTTCTTCATCTCATCCATGATCTCTACACGGAAGTGCTCACCTTCAACCAGCACACTGTAATCCCCTCCAGAATTCTCATCCACATCTATTTCGTAGCTCTTACCATCCATGAGAACAGAATAGATGCAACACCCATGACGGCGGAGATCCAACACAATCTCCTTTTCCCCATCTATAACCACTTTGTAGAGATCCCCCTCCACGGGAAACACCTCCACTCTATACTCCTCCTCCAATCCCTCTATAGTTGCTATATAAGCCATCTCTCTTTCCTCCTGGCCCTAACAGAGCCCAGTCCTGAGTTGAAGCTTGCGGCCGTAAAGCTTCCAAGGGCTTTCTACAAAGCCCTTGACAGGCCGAACAGCCCTGGGAGCCATATCCTGTAAGTAGGCATGTACGGCTGCTGTAGCCAGGGCCACATCCAAGTAACGAGGCTCCTTCTCCTCTTCCATCTTCTTGAATACGGAATCAATAAAGGTAGTATCAAAATCCCCCGCAAGAAAGAGGGGGTTTTCCATAACCCCCACGTGGAAGGGGATGGTGGTCTTTATCCCCTTCACTGTAAACTCTGAGAGGGCCCTCCTGACACGCTCCACAGCCTCAATCCGGTCCCGACCCCAAACGATGAGCTTCCCAATGATGGTGTCATACTCCATGGGTACCACAGCCCCCTCAAATACCCCCCTATCCACCCTAACCCCCGGTCCGTCGGGTAGCCTCATGCCAATAATGGTGCCGGGAGACGGGAGAAAATTGTTGAAAGGATCCTCGGCATATATACGGCACTCGATAGAATGACCCTTCATCTGGACATCCTCCTGACGATAGGTGAGGGGAGCGCCTGCAGCAATCTTGATCATCTCCTTCACTATATCAATGCCTGTCACCATCTCCGTAACGGGGTGTTCCACCTGAAGCCTGGTGTTCACCTCCAAAAAGTAGAAGTTCCTATTGGCGTCCAACAGAAACTCCACCGTCCCCGCACTGTAGTACCCCGCAGCCCGAGCCACCTTCAGGGCAGCTTCTCCCATCTTCTTCCGCAAGTCTTCATCCATAAGGACAGAGGGGGATTCCTCTATCACCTTCTGGTGCCGTCTCTGAATAGAGCATTCTCTCTCCCCCAGGTATATCCCTCTTCCCTCCTTATCCACCAGGATCTGCATCTCCACATGGCGAGGGTTCTCTATGTACTTCTCCAAATAGAGGGAATCATCATTGAAGGCAGACTTTGCTTCGGAACGGGCCATCCTGATGGCGCTTTCCATCTCGTCCTGGCCATTCACCAGGCGCATCCCCTTACCGCCTCCCCCCGACACGGCCTTCAGCATGACAGGATAACCTATATCCTGGGCCTGGGAGAAGATCTCCTCATCAGAAAGGGCCTTCAAGGTCCCGGGAATAAGAGGGGCCCCTGCCTCTTTGGCCGTCTGCCTGGCCACGGTTTTGCTGCCCATAGACACAATGGCCTCCTTGGGAGGACCTATAAAAACGATACCTTCCTCCTGACATCTGGCTGCGAACTCAGCATTCTCCGCCAGAAATCCGTAACCGGGATGAATGGCCTCGCAACCCGACTTTTTGGCTACATCAATGATCCTTTCCATATTGAGGTAGCTCTCCCGGGCCGGTGCAGGACCTACATTGTATGCCTCATCAGCATAACGCACATGAAGAGCATCCCTGTCCACATCGGAAAAAACCGTAACAGAGGTGATACCCATCTCTCTACAGGCCCTGAGTACCCTTACAGCTATCTCACTCCTATTGGCCACCAGAATCTTCTTGAACATGGCATCCCCTCCTACAGAGGAATATTTCCGTGCTTCTTGGGAGGATTGGTATCCCTCTTGTTCCTGAGGGAGTCTAAAGCCTGGACAATGCGCTTTCGGGTGATCTTGGGTTCAATCACCTCGTCTATATAGCCCAACTCAGATGCCATATAGGGATTGGCAAAGGTTTTTCTGTAATTGGCTACCAGTCGGGCCTTTTCAGCCTCAGGATCCTCAGCCTCCATAAGCTGTTTCCTGAAGATGATGTTAACGGCCCCATCAGGACCCATGACGGCGATCTCCGCCGTGGGATAGGCCAAATTGATATCCCCCCGGACGTTCTTGGATCCCAATACGTCAAAGGCCCCACCGTAAGCCTTTCTGGTAACTATAGTCACCTTGGGCACCGTAGCCTCACAGTAAGCGTAAAGGAGTTTGGCCCCATGAAGGATGATGCCCCCGTGTTCCTGGGACACGCCGGGAAGGAACCCAGGCACATCCTCAAAGGTGATGATGGGAATATTGAAGGCATCGCAAAAGCGAACAAACCTGGCGCCCTTGATGGAGGCCTTAATGTCCAGACAACCCGCCAATACCATGGGTTGATTGGCCACAATGCCCACCACCTGTCCGTCAAATCGGGCAAAGCCCACGACCATATTCTGGGCATAATGGGGATGAACCTCAAAGAAGTAATGATCATCCACCACAGCCTTGATAATATCCTTCATGTCGTAAGGCTTGTTGGGATCCTCGGGAATGAGATAGTTGAGATCCTCATCCTCCCGGTAAGGGTCATCGTTGGTCTCCTTATAGGGAGGATCCTCCATATTGTTGCTGGGAAGGAAACTCATAAGCTCCCGGATCATAAGAAGACACTCCTCGTCTTCCTCAGCAGCAAAATGGGCTACCCCGCTGGCGGTATTGTGAGCCATGGCCCCCCCCAGCTCCTCTTTGGTAATCTCCTCATGGGTGGTGGCCTTAATCACATCGGGCCCCGTGATGAACATATAACTGGTACCCTTCACCATAAAGGTGAAATCGGTCATGGCCGGTGAGTAGACGGCCCCCCCGGCACAAGGGCCCATGATGGCCGAAATCTGGGGTACTACCCCTGAAGACAGCACATTCCTTAGAAAGATATCCGCATAGGCTACCAGGCTTACCACCCCCTCCTGGATCCGGGCCCCTCCCGAATCATTGAGGCCTATGACTGGAGCACCATTGCGCACGGCCAGGTCCATGATCTTGCATACCTTCTTGCCGAACATCTCGGAAAGGGATCCCCCGAAAGCTGTAAAATCATGAGAAAAAACGTAGACCAACCGACCGTCTATCTTACCGTAACCCGTCACCACAGCGTCTCCCAGGATCTTCTGCTTGTCAATGCCGAAATGAGGGCACCTGTGAACGGCGAACTTGTCCAGCTCCACAAAGGTCCCCTTATCCAGGAGGATGTCCAGCCTCTCCCGGGCAGTGAGTTTCCCCATCTGGTGCTGCTTCTCTATGCGTTTCTTACCACCCCCTAACTCCGCCAATTCACTGAGACGACGCAACTCTTGGAGTTTTTCTTCTACGCCCATCATTCCCCCCACATTTGGATAGAAAAACACTTCGAATGCGGAAAATACTATCAAAGGGCCCAAAGCCAAGTCAATAAAACCCAGGAATTCTCCCGAAACTGGGTGGGATAGGTAGGCATGCCAAATTTTTCCAAAAAATGGGAGATGTCCTGGTTGTTGGTAGATTGACACCTTCCCCGGATCTGCGTTTAATGATTTTTATGAAAGACATGAAAAGCTGGTATTGTATTTACACGAAGGCTGGGAAGGAGGGGGCGGTCAGTAAGACCCTTCGGGAGCGTCTGGACCTGGAAGTGTTCAACCCCAAAATTAAAAGGAAGAAGTTTGTGAGGGGAAGGTATGTGGAAGCCCTGGAGGAACTTTTTCCCTGCTACATATTTTCCCGGTTCGAATTGGATCGATACTTCCACACTATTAAGTATACCCGGGGAGTCAGGAGGATGGTGGGAGACAGTTGTGGGAGCCCCTATGTGGTGGATGAGGCCATAATAAAGGCTATAGAATCGAGGATGGTAGACGGTTTTGTGAGCCTTCAACCCCAGAGGTTTTCCCCGGGGGAGAAGGTGGTGATACAGGAAGGTCCTTTGAAGGGTTTAGAGGGTATCTTCTTAGAGGAGGTCAAGCCTGAGGAGAGGGTTTTGATTCTGCTAAACGCCATTCGCTATCAAGCCAAGGTAGAGATAGAACCCAATTTTGTTGGCAAGTCATGAAGGGCCGGTCTCTGGCAGATTTTTGTAAAGAGGTGCTTGCAGCGCGGGGTTTTCTCCTCTATAAGGCAAAAAAGCTAAAAAGATTGATCTCGGATAGGGCCTCTGTTTTTGCCTTGGTTTTTGCTGGTTGCTTATAAACTCTGTACTATGGCGGTGAAGAATCAAGGCGTGCCTTTGAAGGTACGTCAATGGCGGTAGCTTGTCTTTTGCCGTGATTTAAGGTGGGAAGAGGATAATATGGCTTTTTATTTGGTAACAGGTGTTGCTGGATTCATCGCCTCCAAGGTGGCCGGGCTTCTGCTGAGTCAAGGGCACAGTGTGGTGGGTCTGGATGATCTGAACCATGCTTACGATGTGAGGCTGAAGGAGTGGCGTTTAAAGGGGCTCATGAACCGGCGGGGTTTCTCCTTCCACAAGGTGGATATCTGTGACGGGGGTGCCTTGGAAGGCCTTTTCCATGCCCAGGACTTTCCCTTCGATGCCGTCATCAATCTGGCGGCCCGGGCGGGTGTCCGTCAGTCTGTGGAAGACCCCTGGGTTTACTATGAGACCAATGTGACGGGTACCCTGAATCTCTTGGAGTTGTGTCGCCATAGGGAAATAGAAAAGTTTGTCCTGGCCTCCACCTCTTCCCTCTACGGTAAACATAACCCCATGCCCTACAGGGAGGATGCCGATACCAACGGCCCCCTCTCTCCCTACGCTGCTTCCAAGAAGGCAGCGGAGACCCTCTGCTACACCTACCATTACCTCTACGGGGTAGACATCACCGTGTTCCGTTATTTCACCGTTTATGGTCCGGCGGGAAGGCCGGACATGAGTCTCTTTCGATTCGTTCAATGGATAATGGAGGGTAAGCCTGTCCTGATTTACGGAGACGGGACCCAGTCCCGTGACTTCACCTATGTGGACGACATCGCTTTGGGCACCATAAAGGGACTTAAGCCCCTGGGTTATGAGGTTATCAACCTGGGATCCGACACTCCCGTGGTACTAATGGATGTGGTGGAGCTGGTAGGGACCCTTACGGGTAGAAGGGCTGATCTAAAATTTATGCCCATGCACCCTGCTGATGTCCCAGCCACCTGGGCGGATATTGGCAAGGCGGGTAGACTCTTGGACTGGAGACCCAGGACCTCCTTTGAAGAGGGAGTGGGGAATCTGGTGGACTGGTATAGGGAGAACAGAGCCTGGGCAAAAGAGGTGGAGACGGGGGCATAACTCGGAAGCCAACGCTATAAACCCAACTAACGCTACCAACTTCATGAGCTGTCTTTCTTTCACACTTTTCTCGCATTACCACCTTTCTTGCCCTTATGGACGAAACCAACCAAACAGACCAAACCGACGAGGGTAATTATGACAATTCTTGTCACCGGTGGAGCGGGTTTCATTGGCAGCAACTTTGTCAGGCATGTTCTTGAGACCAAGCCGGATTCTCGTGTGATCAATCTGGATAGGCTCACCTATGCCGGAAACCTGGACAACCTCAGGGATATCTCTCATCAATGGGAAGGGGAGAGGTACTTTTTCATCAGGGGGGA
The DNA here is from genome assembly GCA_964493535.1 of uncultured Aquificales bacterium. GTDB lineage: Bacteria > Thermosulfidibacterota > Thermosulfidibacteria > Thermosulfidibacterales > B14-G1 > WFSI01. Next base: position 5,701 of record CAZBOO010000006.1, on the reverse strand, counting down.
CATTGCCGATCACTCCCTGGTGATGTCCGTTTTTGAGGATGGGGAGGTTCCCAAGCCCCGGGTGGTGGTAAACTTTGCCGCCGAGTCCCATGTGGATAGAAGCATTGTGGACTCCACGCCTTTCATAGACACCAACGTGAAAGGTGCCCAGGTGCTCCTGGATGTGGCCCGTAAGTATGGAGTGGAACTCTTCATCCATATATCTACCGATGAGGTTTACGGCAGCCTCCCTTTGGGTGATGGCAGGTTCAGGGAAGGGGATCCCCTACTGCCCAATAGCCCCTATTCCGCTTCCAAGGCTGCCTCTGATCTTCTCTGTCGAGCCTATTACAGAACCCACGGCTTCCCTGTTATTGTCACCCGGTGTTGCAACAACTACGGGCCCTTTCAGTTTCCTGAGAAACTCATTCCCCTTATGATTCTCAACGCCCTAAAAGGAGAGCCTCTCCCCATATATGGCCGGGGGAAAAACGTGAGGGAGTGGATCCATGTGGTGGATCACTGCAGGGCCATTGGTTTTCTCCTGGACAAAGGGGAGCCGGGGGAGGTGTACAACATCGGCACGGGAGAAGAGGAGGCCAATATAGACATGGTTCGCTCCATTCTGAGGCATGTGTCCCACCTGTCAGGTAAGCCTCTAAAAGACCTGGAGTCCCTCGTCACCTTTGTGAAGGACAGGCCCGGTCACGATCTCAGGTACGCCCTGGATACCGCCAAATTGAGAGATCTGGGATGGCATCCCGCCCTTTCCCTTGAAGAGGGTCTCAAAGAAACCGTTTCCTGGTACTTAAGGCATAAGGATTGGTGGGACCGGGTGAGAAGCGGGGCATACAAGGAGTTCTATGAAGACTGGTATGGAAAACGTCTGGGGGGTGATCCATGATCCAAGGGGTGGTGGTAAAGCCTTTGAAAAAATTTGTGGATGAAAGGGGTTGGCTGGCCGAACTCTTCAGAGAGGATGAACTGGGAGAGATTCCCCGGCCTGCCATGTCTTATATCTCTGTTACCCTTCCCGGTGTGACCCGGGGGCCCCATGAGCATGTGCACCAGACAGACTGCTTCTCCTTCATAGGGCCTTCCAACTTCAAACTGGTCCTGTGGGACAACAGGGAGGGCTCTCCCACTTATGGTGAGAGGCGGGTCTTTTTCTTTGGAGAGGACAATCCAGGCCTGGTTGTTGTGCCCCCCGGCGTGGTCCATGGGTATAGGAATGTGGGTGTTGTGCCGGGCATGGTGATAAACCTTCCCGATAAACTCTACCGGGGCCCCGGACGGAAAGAGGAGGTGGACGAGATCCGCCATGAGGATGATCCCCATTCTCCCTTCAAAATGGACTGAAAGATGATCGTGGTTGCAGGGGGAAAAGGGCAGTTAGGCTCGGCTTTGGCCGCTCTGTTAGAGAGGAAAAGTGAAACCTTTAAGGCTTCTGGCAGGGATGAACTGGATGTGACGAATCTGGTAGCTGTCCGGGGGGTTTTAGAGAGTTTGAGGCCTCACTTAGTTATAAACTGCGCTGCCTACAACGAAGTAGATAAGGCCGAGGAGGAACCCCACCGGGCCATAGCCGTCAATGCCTTGGGGGTGAGGAACCTGGCTTTGGTTTGTGGAGGGATGGGCATCCCCTTGATGCACGTCAGCACCGATTACGTTTTTGCTGGAGATTCCCCTGTGCCCTATACCATCGCCCATCAACCGTGTCCCTTAGGGGCCTATGGAAGGAGCAAGCTTTTGGGGGAACAGCTCCTGACCGCCCTCTGCCCAAGGTACTACCTGGTGAGGGTGAGCTGGGTTTTCGGCAAAGGGGAGAGGAACTTCCTCCATAAAGTCTTTCAATGGGCGAAGAGCCGGGATGTCTTAGAAATTGTGGATGATCAGGTTTCTGCGCCTTCCTACGCCCCCCACCTGGCCGATGCCCTCCTCCAACTGGCGGATACGGGGGCTTATGGGCTTTATCACCTCCGTAACCAGGGGGAGTGCAGCAGGTATCAATGGGCGGCTTATGCCTTGAAAAAGGCTGGATGGCCGGGCCAGGTGACACCCGTCCCCAGCTCCAAATTCCCTACACCGGCAAAGAGGCCGGCCTGGTCGGTGCTGGATGTTTATCCCTTGGATGAGATGTTGAACTACTCTATGCCTACATGGCAGGAGGCTACAGATCAATGGCTAAAGGAGGAAGGTTGCCTATGAAGGCCCTGGTTTTAGCGGGAGGCAGGGGCACCAGATTGAGGCCCCTCACTTTCACCACGGCCAAGCAGCTTATACCCGTGGTGAATAAGCCCATCATATACTATGTTATGGATCAGATAGAAAAGGTGGGGATAAGGGATGTGGGGATTATCATCTCCCCGGAGACAGGGGAGGATATCAAAAAAGCCTTGGGCACGGGGGAAAAATGGGGCATGGAGATCACCTATATTCTCCAAGAGATCCCGGGAGGCCTGGCCCATGCGGTGAAAACGGCCCAGGGGTATCTTGGAGACTCTCCCTTCCTCATGTATCTGGGAGATAACCTCATCGGCCAGGACATCAGACCCTTTGTGGACAAGTTTGACAACGACTCCACGGAGGCGGTGGTTTTGCTCAAGGCGGTGGAAGACCCCACCATGTTCGGAGTGGCCGAGGTGGATGAGGGGGGAGTGATCCGAAGGCTGGTAGAGAAGCCCAAGGATCCCCCATCTAACCTGGCTATAGTGGGGATATACCTCTTTTCTCCCAAAATTCACCAGGTCATTGGCAGGATAAAACCTTCCTGGAGGGGGGAGCTGGAGATCACCGATGCCATTCAGGAGCTGACAAACGCGGGATGCAGGGTTGATAGCCACATTCTTGAAGGCTGGTGGCTGGATACAGGGAAGAAGGACGATCTCTTAGAGGCCAACAGGGTGGTCTTGGACGAGTGGATCCACAGGGAAACCAGGGGAAAGGTGGACGATAAGAGCAGGGTGGCGGGAAGGGTCAAACTGGAAGAAGGGGCAGAGATCATAAACAGCACCGTCAGGGGTCCCGTGGCCATCGGGAGAAACACCAAGATAAAGGATTCCTTTGTGGGTCCCTACACCAGTATAGGAGAGGGATGTGTCATAGAAGGTTCCTCTGTGGAATATTCGGTTATCCTTGATGGCAGCAGGGTCGGAGGTATTGAGCGCTTGGAAGACAGCCTCCTGGGCTGCAACGCCCGGGTGGACTGTCTGGGTCGTAACCGCCATGTCCTCAAGGTTATGCTGGGAGACAACTCGGAGGTAGAGTTGTGAAACATGTTCGGAGTTTTAACTTTTCACCGGCTTTAGTCATCACTCGTCACGGTCTTTGAACCTTGAACAAGGGGTTGTTCGGTGGGTAGAGGGGAGCGTAAGGAGTGGGGGGTGTATTGGCCCGTTGCTTTTTACTTAGTGCCCTATTGAGGAGAAGATGACATTGACAAAAGCCCAAATAAAGCAGCTGCTGAGATTGCTGCCGGAGTTCTTGGAGTCTTTGCCCCAGGTGGCCTTTTGTTATCTCCATGGCTCGATCCTTGTTTTTGAAAAGGGTGAATTGAACCTCATGCCAAGGGATATAGATATCGCCATCTACGTGACAGAGGGAGACTATCTGAGGCTGAAACAGTAAACAGTGAGGCGTAATATGATAAAATGAGTAAAATAAGTAGAATGGAGAGAATGGGGGAGATCGTGTTGTAGGGTCGGGGTTTACCCCTGACCGAGAAACCGGTGGGTAGAGTAGAATGGAGAGGCGGTTAAAACCACTCCCTCGTCACAGTCCTTAAGACCTTGAACAGGAGCGTATAAATGTCAAAAACAGCTTTAATAACAGGTATCACAGGCCAGGATGGTTCGTACCTTGCCGAGTTTCTTCTCTCCAAAGGCTACCAGGTCCACGGACTCATAAGAAGGGCCAGCACCTTCAATACCCAGAGGATAGATCACATCTACGTGGATCCTCATGAGCCTGAGGCCCGTTTTTATCTCCACTACGGTGACCTTTCCGATTCGGGGCAGCTCACCAATATCGTCTACAATATCCATCCCCATGAGATCTACCATCTGGCTGCTCAGTCCCATGTGAGGGTCTCCTTCGATATGCCCGAATATACGGGGGATATCACTGCCCTTGGTACCACCAGGCTCTTAGAGGCCATCAGGAGGAGCGGCAACAAGGTAAAATTCTACCAGGCCTCCTCTTCTGAGATGTTTGGGACTTCTACTCCTCCCCAGAGCGAGAAGACACCTTTTCAGCCCAGGAGCCCCTACGCTGCGGCCAAGGTCTATGCCTGCTGGATGACGGTTAATTACCGGGAAGGTTACGGCCTCTTTGCCTGCAACGGTATCCTCTTCAATCATGAGTCCCCCAGGAGGGGGGAGACCTTTGTCACCAGAAAGATTACCAGGGCTGTGGCCAACATGCTGGCGGGGAATCAAAAGAAGCTCTACCTGGGCAATCTCAATGCCGGGAGGGACTGGGGCTTTGCCCCCGAGTATGTGGAGATGATGCACCTTATGCTTCAGCAGGACGAACCCCAGGATTACGTGGTGGGCACAGGAGTGAGCCACTCGGTGAGGGAATTTGTGGAGGAAGCCTTCGCTTATGCCGGGGTGGAACTGGAGTGGAGAGGGGATGGGATAGAGGAGGAGGGCCTGGTTAAGAGTGCCAAAGAGGAGTGGAGTAAGCTTTTGAAGCCGGGCCAGATTCTGGTGGAGGTGGATCCCCGTTACTTCCGGCCGACGGAGGTGGAGTTTCTCCAGGCCGACATCGCCAAGGCCCGTAAGGTCCTGGGATGGGAGCCCCGG
>CAZBOO010000006.1:0-907 GCA_964493535.1 uncultured Aquificales bacterium | reverse complement strand
ACATGCAGATGGTGGGCTTAAAACCTGTGGGTGAAGGGTTGGCGGCGGCTCGGAAAAAAGGCTTCGGCTATACCAGTCACGAGTATTCACCATTGATGAAAGTGAGGTAGCAAAGAGACGAATAATGAGAGAAAATTCCAGGGTTTTAGTTTGCGGTGGAACCGGTCTGGTAGGCAGTGCCATTGTAAGGAAGCTTTTGGAAAAAGGATATGCCAGCATCACGGCGACCTACTATTCCAAAGCTCCGTCTGCGGTTTTCGCTTCTCTCCTCACGCCTCACTCCTCACGCCTCACGAGTCCTCCTACTTTCCTCCGTCTCGATCTCACCGGACAGGCCGGCGTGGAGTCCCTCTTCTCTTTTCAAAAACCCACCCACGTCTACCTCGCCGCAGCCAAGGTGGGAGGTATCCTGGCCAACAATACATATCCGGCGGAGTTTATCTATAGCAATCTGGCCGTAGAGACCAACGTGATCCATTCTGCCTATAAACATGGGGTGGAAAAGCTGCTCTTTCTGGGGAGTTCCTGCATCTATCCCAAGTTTGCCCCTCAGCCTATGAAGGAAGAGTATCTGCTGGACGGCAAGCTGGAGCCCACCAACGAGCCCTATGCCATAGCCAAAATAGCGGGCATCAAGATGTGTGCCGCTTACAATCGTCAGTACGGCACAGACTTTCTGGCCGTCATGCCCACCAATCTCTACGGTCCCTATGACAAATTTGATCTGGTAAACTCCCATGTGCTTCCCGCACTCATCCGCAAATTTCACCTGGCCAAGCTCCTGTCCCAGGGGGACTTCGACCTAATCCAAAGAGACCTTCAGGTTTTTGGAAACAACATAGAACCGGTGAAAGGTGAAAGGTTAAAAGTGAAAAGTGGGAAAAAAAATATGGAGAACTCATTTCCC
>CAZBOO010000005.1:21442-27942 GCA_964493535.1 uncultured Aquificales bacterium | reverse complement strand
CGGAGATGTGTATAAGAGACAGGTGGATCCCCACGTAGGAACCCTCTTGGATTTTCGCTACAGACCTATCAATAAGGCCAAAAGGGGAGGGCACGGCAAGGGCAAAAATCAGAGGGGCAAGGATGCTTCCCCCTTTATACTTCGGGTTCCCCCAGGCACCGTGGTAAAGGATGAGGCCACCGGTGAGATCCTAACGGATCTCACCGCCCCCGATGAACTCTTCGTGGTGGCCCGGGGGGGTAAAGGGGGCAAGGGGAATGTCCATTTTGTCAAACCCTGGCATCAGGCTCCCCGTTGCGCTGAGGAGGGCCAGCCTGGGGAGGAAAGATGGATTGTGCTGGAGCTGAAGCTCATAGCCGATGTAGGCCTTGTGGGACTTCCCAATGCAGGCAAGTCTACCTTGTTGTCTCGGGTTTCGGCGGCTAAGCCCAAGGTGGCCAACTATCCTTTCACCACTTTGGCCCCCTATTTGGGGGTGGTTAAGCTCTCTGACTACAGGGGTTTTGTTATGGCCGATATTCCGGGTATTATAGAGAAGGCCCACCAAGGGGCCGGATTGGGCTTGGAGTTCCTCCGCCATGTGGAAAGGACCCGGGTCCTTCTTCATCTGGTGGATCTTTCCGGTCTTGAAGGGGATCCCCGGGATGCCTTTCAGGTGGTTTCTCGGGAGCTGGCCGCTTACGGCTCAGGACTGGACGAAAGGCCCCGTTTGATAGTGGGTACCAAATTGGATCTGGTAGAGGACAGGGAAGAGGTAAGGGCCTGGGCGAAAAAGGTAGGGGCCATGGGCTTACCCTTCCAGGCCATTTCTGCTGTCACGGGGGAGGGAGTGGAGGAGCTTTTGGAGAAGACCTGGCACCTATTGGCGGCGGAGAAGGAGGTGTCCGTGACCTCGGAAGGTAATGCATGAGGCAGGACTCCTTGGCCCGTTGCCGCCGTATGGTGGTGAAGGTGGGAAGCGGGGTTGTAGCACATCCACATGGGGGACTGAGGGAAGAGGTCATCTCCCAGTTAGCCATGGATCTGGCCGATTTGCAGAGTCAGGGGAAGGAGGTGATCCTGGTATCTTCGGGGGCGGTGGCTGCAGGTATGGGGGTTTTGGGTTTCAAAGAGAAGCCCACCAGTATCCCTGTAAAGCAGGCCTGTGCCGCCGTGGGCCAGGCCCATCTCATTTGGACCTACGAGCGTTATTTCGAGAAGTGGGGGCAAAGGGTGGCCCAGATCCTTCTCACCCGGGATGACTTGGAGCACAGAAGGCGTTATCTCAATGCCCGAAACGCCCTTTTTAGCATCTTGAAGATGGGGGTGATACCTATCATCAACGAAAACGACACCGTTATGGTGGAGGAGATCAAGTTTGGGGATAATGACAACCTGTCTGCCTTAGTGGCCATGATGGGAGAGGCCGATCTTTTGGTAATCCTGTCCACGGTGAAGGGGCTTTATACCTGCGATCCCACAAGGGATGAGGCCCACCTTCTCTTGGAGGTGCAATCTATCAATGGGGAACTGGAGCGTTGCCAGATGGCGGGGATCTCCCCCATGGGAACAGGGGGGATGGCTTCCAAGGTGGGGGCTGTCAAGAAGGTGGTGGCTTCTGGTGTCCCCGCCATCATTGCCCGGGGTGACGAGCCTAAGGTGCTGTGGAGGATCCTGGAGGGGGAAGAGGTGGGCACCTTTTTCCTGCCCCGGGAGGAGCGTTTGGTGGGAAGGAAGAGATGGATCGGATATACCCTTCAGCCTGTTGGGTCTTTGGTGATAGATGACGGAGCCGTACGGGCTTTGGTGGAAGATGGCAGGAGCCTGCTTCCCCGGGGGGTTTTGGAGGTTAAGGGCACCTTTGACATGGGAGACCCCGTCAGTTGTGTTACCCGGCAAGATAGGGAAGTGGCTCGGGGTTTGGTGAACTATTCTTCCCATGAGATAGAGCAGATAAAGGGTTTGCACTCTTCCAAGATTGAGGAGGTCTTAGGTTACCATCACTCCCCCGAGGTAATCCACCGGGATAACCTGGTGGTCCTTTACGAGAATTTTTAAGGAGGTGGAAGGTGGAGGTGGAGAAAGAGGTTTTGGAAAAGGTGAGGAGGGCCAAGGAGGCCGGCAGGACTTTGGCTCGTTTTTCTACGGGGGTTAAAAACCAGGCCCTTGTTGCCATGGCCGGGCTTTTGGAAGAGATGAGGGATGAAATAAAGGGGGAAAACGCCAAGGACCTGGAATACGGGAAGGATAAAGGGCTTTCTTCGGCCATGCTGGATCGCCTTCTCCTGGATGACAGGAGGATAGAGGCCATGGCGGAAGGGTTGAGAGAGGTGGCGGCCTTGCCCGATCCCGTGGGTGAGGTGGCGAGGATGTGGAGGAGGCCCAACGGCTTAGAGATAGGGAAACTCCGGGTGCCTTTGGGGGTGGTGGCCATCATATACGAGTCCCGGCCCAATGTGACTGCCGATACGGCGGGGCTCTGCGTCAAATCGGGTAACGCCATTGTTTTGAGGGGTGGCTCCGAGGCTATTCATTCCAATACCGTCATAGCCCGGATCCTGAGGGATGCTGCCCAGGAGGCGGGGGTGCCCAAGGAGGCCATTCAGCTCATAGAGAGTACCGACAGGGAGGCCGTTCACCACTTGTTGAAGGCCGAGGGATACGTGGATCTGGTGGTGCCCAGGGGTGGAGAGGGGCTCATCCGGTTTGTGGCGGAAAACTCCCGGATTCCTGTGGTCTATCACTATAAGGGTGTGTGCCATACCTATGTAGACAGGGATGCGGACTTGGATATGGCATGGTCTATATGTTTCAACGCCAAGGTCCAGAGGCCTGGGGTTTGTAACGCCATGGAAACCCTTCTGGTGCACAGGGATATTGTCCAGGCCTTTCTGCCCGAAATGGCCCGGCGCTTCCAGGAGGCGGGGGTGGAACTCAGGGGATGTACCAAGTCCCGGACATCGGTCCCAGACGTGAAAGAAGCCACCGAGGAGGATTGGTATGCTGAGTTTTTGGATTTGATCCTGGCCGTTCGGGTGGTGGACTCCTTCGAGGAGGCCGTGGATCACATTCATACCTACGGATCGGGACACTCCGATGCCATCGTCACAAAGGACTATGCCACGGCCATGAGGTTTCTCCAGGAAGTGGATGCTGCCGCCGTTTATGTGAATGCCTCTACCCGGTTCACCGACGGTTACGAGTTTGGCCTGGGGGCGGAGATGGGCATATCCACCCAGAAGCTCCACGTGAGGGGACCCATGGGTTTGGAGGATCTCACATGTTGTAAATATATAATTTTGGGGGACGGCCAGATTAGGGAATAGGGGGTACAGAAACAGCTCAAGGTGCTCAGCAGGGTGGACCTGCTCATCATAGATGACTTCGGGCTAAGGCCCTTTACCCCTCCCCAGGACGAGTATCTGCATGAGATTATTTCGGACTGGTAGACTAAGGCATTTCTGGTCGCCTTACTTTCCTCAGCCTTTGAGAAGATCTGCTCCAGGAAAAGCCTGGCAACCAAGCATTGGTTTTTTTAGACCGCTGACCCATTACTATAAAAGAGGCACCGCTCTTTTTAATCGGCTAAAAAGTGAAAATTAAAAAAGGGTTGAACTTAGGGCTTAAAGCGATTCCCTCATCTTTCGATCTTCTCAAGGAACAAAGAGAGCGTCTCGTTGAAACTTACAGCTTCCTCCATGTTGGACAAGTGCCCCGCCCCTTTTATCAGGGCGAACGACCCGTTTTTCACTCTTTCGGCCATCATCTTCATCTCCGAAGGAGGAGTCAGGAGATCTTCCTCCCCGCATATGAAGAGCGCGGGAATATCTATCTTTTCAAGAAGAGCGCTTCTCTCTTTCCTCTCCCTCATCGCGATGAGAGCGTTTTTCACCGAATCAGGCCTCTGCCTTACCATCATCTCTCTCACGCTTTTCAAAAGGCGCCCATTTTTCATTCCCCTCTCCGAAAGGAGCTTCGGCGCCATCGTTTTCGCGATCTCCTCCATCCCTTTTTCTTTAAGAGAGTTGATCATCACGTTTCTTCCCGCCCTGCCTTCGGGGCTGTCGGCGGCGGCGCGGGTGTCGGCGAGAACGATCGCCTCGAGATAGTTTGGGAACATCTCGTAAAAGGCTAAAGCAATATATCCTCCCATCGAGAAGCCGATCAAAACGATTTTCGCGACATTATTTTCATCGAGAAAGGATTTGACCTCTTCGGCGAAGCCCTCGATAGTTTCGGGCGCTCTTATCGCGCTTTTTCCAAAGCCGGGAAGGTCGGGGGAGAGAACCGGGTATTTTCCCTTGAAATATCCGACTTGGCCGTCCCACATCGAGCTGTCGAGGGGAAAGCCGTGGAGGAGAAGCAAAGGAGCCTCAATCTTCTTTTTCATCTAATCTTCTACTCCCTAAAAGGTTATAATAATCATTTTATTATATATCTTATATCTTGCCAAGGGTTCATCCGATCTCACTGTGTCTAATAACCTTCCATCGTCATCATAATGAACGCCTCTCTCATATTTTCCTTAAGTTCCGCCAATATTTCGCCTTGTAAGAAACGTTTGGCCAAAGGGTAGTTTCTCCACCTATATATACCTGATATATACCTGAAGGTCGGAGTGAAAGTTGGCGCCTTGGAGCTTGAGGCGGAAGGGGGAAGTAAAATCTTTGGGGTCTCCCATGTCCCGGGTTACTACGACCCGGGCACCCACGTGCTCCAAGGCCTTCTGGACGCTCCTCAGGTTTCCCCCCTCGTAATCCACCACCGCTATCAAGTTCAGAGGACCCCCTTGGTGGATGGGATGTCCCCTTCCCCCACCCTGACAGCCTGCCTTAGGGCCCGGGCGAAGGCCTTGAAGATGGCCTCAATGGCGTGGTGGGAATTGTCCCCTTTCAGGAGGCGAATGTGGAGGGTCATCTTGGACCCCCTCACCACACCCTGAAAAAACTCCTGGACCAGCTCGGTATCGAAATCCCCCACCTTATAAGCAGGAAAAGTGGCAGAAAAGGAGAGATGTTCACGGCCAGAGAGATCCAAAGCTACCTGGGCCAGTGCCTCGTCCATAGGCACCAAGGCCTCACCGAAGCGTTCTATGCCCCCCTTGTCTCCCAGCCCCTTGTCCAGGGCCTCACCCAACACAATGCCCATATCCTCCACTAAATGATGATAATCCACATCCACGTCACCCTGGGCATCAATCTCCAGATTCATGCCCGAGTGACGGGCCAGGGTCTGGAGCATGTGATTAAGAAATCCTACAGGGGTAGAGATCTTTCCCTTGCCCTCCCCATCTAAGTCAAGGGAGAGGGTGATGCTGGTTTCTGAGGTGATCCTTTCTACCCGGCTTTTACGCCCCACCCTTCTCCTCCACCTTGGTCATCAACTCGACGATCTTCTTCTCCATCCGGCGGACATCCTCCTTGGTTGCGAGACCTGCTATATCCACCATCCTCTTGAGGGCCCTTTCTATCCGGGCCTCCAAGTTCTTTGCTTCCTCCTTGCCCTTGATGTCCTGGATATACTGACGGCCCTTCTCTTCCTTCTCGGCACCCTTTTTCACCAAAAGGTCCATCTTCTTTTTGGTTTCCTCCTCCAAGGTGGCCATCAGGCCAAGTCCTAAAAGGAAAAGCTCCTTTATACCGAATCCCTCTTCCTTCTCTTTGTAAGCATCCATGGCACATCCTCCATTTACATATTCCCCTTTTAACCCTATAAGTTATGCCATAATGGAAAGCAAGGCAAAGGCATCCACCCCTTTGGCTATGGTTCTGGTAGGGGTGATTTCCCTGGGAATCCTCCTTCCCGAACTGGGTACTGTGTCTTTTTGGGACTCAGACGAGGCCCGATATGCCGAATGTGCCAGAAACGCCATCCAAAAGGGTTATTGGGTAGTGCCTTACTACAATGGCCACCCCCGGATAGTGAAACCTCCCCTCATGGTTTGGCTGGTAGCCATCTCCAGCTTAACCCTAAACAAAGGGAAAGTCACCGAGTTTACGGCCCGCCTCCCTTCTGTTCTGGCGGCTACTGGAACGGGGATAATCATCTACCTTTTTGCCCGGGCCCTTCTGGGCTCGGAGATCCTGGCCTTTCTTGCAGCCTTTATGCTCATCACCTCTCACCTCTTTTACAAACAAGCCCGCTTTTCCATCACGGATATGGTCCTTACGTTTTTTATCACCTTGGGTCTATACTGTTTCTACAAGGCTTACACAAAAGGGGGTAAAGGTTACATTATAGGTATGTACGGGGGCCTGGCCCTGGCCACCATGGACAAGGGACCCGCCGTGGGACTGGCCCTTCCCGGTTTCATCATTTTGGTTTACCTGGCCTCCCAAGAAGATCTGAAAAAGGTAAGGGAACTCCTATACCTTCCAGGTCTCCTCCTGTGCCTTCTCATAGTTCTTCCCTGGCCCATGGTGCTGGGAAAGGGGTACTTAGTAGATTTTCTATGGAAGAATAATATCAAGCGTTTTGCCACCAATCCCTCATGGAAAACCCCCTTCTGGTTCTATATAGTC
>CAZBOO010000005.1:0-21432 GCA_964493535.1 uncultured Aquificales bacterium | reverse complement strand
TCCCCACCCATTTTACCCCTTGGTCCGCCTTCATACCCCTGGTGGCAGGGGCGGGAAGGAAGATGAAGGATGATCTGTGGGAGATTGCCCTTCCCATGACATGGTTTGCTGTGACTTTTGTCCTTTTCTCCCTTTCTGATACCAAAAGGAGTAGTTACATTCTTCCCCTCTATCCTGCTGCCGCTATCATTTCTGCATGGGCTATAGGGAAAGGATTGGAAGCCAAAAGGGAATTAAAAGGCGCTTGGAGACTCTCCCTGGCGCTGATTGCCTCCACTTTGGTAATCTATGGCCTCGGTTTGGTCCTCATGTTCGCCCGCCACGTTCCCATGTATACCCCCACCGCCACCGCCTCCTTGGGGCTGACCCTCATTATGGTGGCCTTTATCCTTTTTGTGGCCAAGCTCACCAACTTCCAGGAGGGGGTGATCCTGGCAGGCGCCAGCGCCTTGGTGCTGGCTTTGGGGTATACGGCCTTCTATCAGCCCCTTTTTGACAGATACTACAGATCCCCCAGGCCTTACTGCTTAGACATCAAGGCCACGGTGGATGGACACCCACTCTATCATTACGGATCCATCAGGGCCCACGACCTCTTTTACACCCAAAAGGGGATAATCTCCTCTCTTCCTCGAAAGGAACCCCCATGGCGCACCTTTTTTGTCATGACCCGCAGGGAGAAGCTCCCCTTCCTCAAGAAAACTTACCCTAACCTCATTGTGGCAAAGAGATACCCCTTCAGGGGACAAGAGGTGATACTGTTGAAGGGAGGTAAGGGATGAAGCTCTCCGTCATCATTCCCACCTTCAATCGCCTAAGGACTATGAAAACCATCTTGAAGGCCTTGGAAAACCAGACCTTACCCTTAGAGGAATTTGAAGTGATCACTATAGATGACGGCTCTACCGATGGTACTTTGGGGCTGCTCAAAGATTACAGGGGGCCTTTGAACCTGAAAGTGGACTCCACCGGGCTTCCTCTTGGAGAGTATGGGTGTCCTAAGGCCCTGAACCAGGGAATACGCCTGGCCAAGGGTACCTATCTCCTCTTTATGGACTCGGATATGGTTCCCCGCCACGATGCTTTGAAAAAACTGATGAAGGCCCATGAGAAGTGGGAATTCCAAGGGGAAAAAGTGGCCATCAGGGCATGGTGGGTAAGGAGAAGGCCCCTCATCAAAATGTGGCTCAAGGGCAACCTTTTTGGACAATACTCCCCCCAGAGGACCATGAAAAGGGACAAGAAATTCCAAAAACTCCACAAAAAAGGGGAAAACCTCAGACCCCAGGACGCCCCCATCGCCTTTTTCTCCGTGAGAAGGGATTTAGCCATAGCCGTAGATGGGTTCCCCGAACATATCCGTTGTTACGGTATAGACTACGAATTCCAGGACAGGCTGGTGGATTTGGCAAGAGTCAAAATCGTTTTCGAGCCAGAGATCTACGCCATCCACGGCCCCCTGCCGGGAGACATCCAGGCCGAGGCCTACCGGTGGACCAAAAGGCTAAAAGAAACTTACAGTAATATGGAAAGAAAGGGGCTCAGCGACAACTGATCTCCATCTCCTGATCCCCATGAATTCCAAAAACCTATGGCATCCACAGATAGGCAGCCTGACCCGTGGCCAAAAGATTCAAGAGGTCTGGAGGGTTGGGAGGGGGACCGGAGTAAATATTGGCCTGGGTAGTACCCCCAGGGAGATAAGCCACCAACCGGGCCTCCTTGACCCCCGCCAGAGTCTTCACCTCTTCAAAAGCATCCTCCAAATACCCAAGTCTATCCACTAAGTGAAGCCTTTGGGCCTCAGGGGCCCCAAAGACCCGACCGCTTTCCGCCACCTTCCATTCCGGGAGAGACAGGGATCGCCTCTCTTTAACCAGAGAAAAGAAGCGGCTACTGAACCCCTGGATCATGGTCTGGATATGCCTCCGCTCCTTCTGGGATGAGGGCCGAAAGGGAAACCAGGCATCCTTCTCTGTCCCCGACTTGTAAACTTCTACACGGACACCCACCTTACGCAACAGACCCTGAATATCCATCTTCAGGGCCACCACCCCTATGGCCCCCGTCACCGTGGTGGGATGGGCCACTATATCTTGAGCAGCCAGGGCCACGTAATAGGCACCAGAAGTAGCTATCTCCATGAGGCAAGCCACCACGGGCCAGTGGTGTTGTTGGGAGCAAGAACTTATCTCGTGGTAGATGATGTCGCCGGCTGTGACCGTGCCTCCAGGACTGTTTATCCGCAAGAGCAAACCTTTTACCCGGGGATCCCTGGCAGCCACCTCTAACACCCTCCTCACCTCCTCCACGGGGGAAGGCCGGTAGGTCATGCCCAGGGGTCCCCTGCGCCGGGCAGTGGATAAAAAACCTGAAATCTCCACCAGGACGATGCGATCCCTCCCCTTTCCCATGAGGGTCATCTCCTTCAGAGGAACCTGACGGGGAAACATGTTCACCTCCACAAAGGTGCAGCCGAAAAGGAAGAACACGAGAAAAGCCACTAAGCCAGTAACCCTGACAATCCTCATCCCTCAACCCCCTCTCCATCAAGGAACCACAGCGTCTCTCAGCCCCATGCCCCAGGGTACAACAGCGTATTTAACATTATGCCCCATACCCATATCTCTTAAGCCTTTTCTCTAAAACGATGCAATAACCCTGATCCCCTGGACCCAAGGGCAGGGCCTTCTTCCCTTGTACCCGATTTGCTGCGGACCTGTTATCTGTATTGAAGGAAAAAGCCCTTGAAGCTGAGTTCAACCTTAGGTTCTTTCACCACTCTCCACAGTCACTACGGTATGAAGGTTGCCCCGGGGATGAAAATCGCCCAACACCTTGAGATAGCGGGGTTTCAAGAGGTTGTGGAGATCCTCATAGATGCAATTGGTAGTCTCCTCATGGGAGATATATCGGCTACGGTACTGGTTCAGATAGAGCTTAAGGGACTTAAGTTCTACCACCCATCTATCGGGGATATAAGAAATATGAATGGTGGCGAAATCAGGATAACCTGATCGGGGGCAGAGGCAGGTAAACTCGGGAAAGGTGATCTCTACTTTGTAATCCCTTTGGGGGTAAGGATTCTCCCAGGGTTCCAACTTGGCCCCAACAATCTCCTCTTCCCCATATTTCATCTCCCTTGTCCTCCTCCAGCCCCACTCTCCAGTTGTTAAAGTCTTTATCCCCCAACTTCTCTAAGGGGTCAAGGAGGAGAAAAGGAAACAGACCCTCCGCAACAACCGTTGATCTTGTTATCTTTTGGATTTAACATCCCACCATTAAGTAAAAGGGAGGGAGTTCATCATGTTCATCCATCCCCTTATCGACCGTTACGCCACCAGAGAGATGATAAAGGTCTTTTCCCAGGAGAAGCGCTTTTCTACCTGGAGGCGACTCTGGGTGGCCCTGGCTGAAGGGGAAATGGAACTGGGGCTGCCCATCACCCAGGATCAGATAGAAGAATTGAAATCCCACAGGGACGATTTGAACCTGGATGTGGCTAAAAAGTATGAGGAAGAGTTACGCCACGATGTCATGGCCCACATCAAGGCCTACGGGGATCAATGCCCCCAAGCCGGAGGCATCATTCACTTAGGTGCCACCAGTTGCTTTGTCACCGACAACACTGATGTGATCCTCATGAGGGAGGCCCTGGAGATCCTTCTCGTGAAAGTGGCCAATGTGTTGAACAACCTATCTGAATTTGCCGGCAGATACAAAGGCTTACCTACCTTGGGCTACACCCACTTCCAACCCGCCCAGCCCACCACTGTAGGAAAACGGGCGGCTCTATGGGCCCAAGACTTCCTCTTAGATCTAAAAGAAATGGAAGATGTAAAAGCCAACCTCCGCTTTCGAGGAGTCAAGGGCACCACTGGCACCCAAGACAGCTTCCTAAAACTCTTTGAAGGGAATGGGGAAAAGGTAAAGGCCCTGGACGCCAGGGTCACAAAAAAGATGGGGTTCCACAAGGCCTTTTTGATCACTGGCCAGACCTACACCAGGAAGCAGGACAGCCGGGTTATATATGCCCTGGCAGGATTGGCCCAGTCAGCCCATAAAATGGCCACGGATCTGAGGCTTCTTCAGCACTTGGAAGAGGTGGAAGAGCCTTTCGGCAAAAAGCAGGTAGGCTCCTCGGCCATGCCCTACAAGAGAAACCCCATGCGTTGTGAGCGTATATGCGCCCTCTCCCGTTTTCTCCTGTCTATGGGGGAGAACCTCCCTCACACTGCAGCCAACCAATGGATGGAAAGAACCTTGGACGACTCGGCCAACCGGCGGATGGTCATTCCCGAGGCTTTTTTAACGGCCGACGCCATTTTAGAACTCTCTATAGACGTGACATCCGGCCTGGTGGTATACCCCAAGGTCATAGAAAACCATCTGAGGGAAGAGTTGCCCTTCATGGCCGCCGAGGAGGTGATGATGGAGGCGGTTAAAAAGGGAGGAGACCGGCAGGCCATCCACGAACGTATCCGCAGCTATGCCATGGATGCTGCCCGGGTGGTGAAGGAAGGCCAACCCAATCCCTTTTTGGATCTTGTGGCTGCAGATCCCACTTTTGGCTTGGAGAAAAGGGAATTAGAGGAGGTCCTGGATCCTAAAAGGTTCATAGGCCGGGCCCCCCAGCAGGTGGAGGAGTTTTTAGAAGAGGAACTCTACCCTGCCTTGGAGCCTTACAGGGAAAGGTTGGATCTAAAGAGTCAGGTGCGGGTGTGAAAGTAAGGTCCCATCACCCTTGGAACCTGTCCCCCCAGGAGGCCATGGAGGTCCAAAAGGAACTGGCACCTGAGGTGAGGGAGGAACCCCTGCCTTGGGACCGGCTAAAACTGGTGGCAGGGGTAGACGTATCCTTTGCCAGAGGCTCGTCCACGGGCTTTGCCGGGGCGGTGGCCATGGAGTATCCATCCCTTCAGGTGGTAGAAAAGGCAGGGGCCCGGGGCACCTTCACCATGCCCTACATCCCCGGCCTCCTCTCTTTCAGAGAAACGCCCCTTATTATCAAGGCCATGGAGAACCTGAAAAACTATCCCCAGGTAATTCTGGTAGACGGCAACGGTGTAGCCCATCCCCGAGGGCTGGGCCTGGCCTCCCATCTGGGCATAATCTTAGACATCCCTACGGTAGGCTGTGCCAAAAGCCGCCTACTGGGTCACCACCTGGAATCTGGATCCCAAAAGGGAGAATGGGTCCCCTGGTACCACCAGGACAGGCTCTTGGGAGCCGTAGTCCGGAGCCGAGAAGGGACCAAGCCCATCTACGTCTCCGTTGGCCATCGGGTCACCTTGGAAGACGTCCTTCAGTTGGTCCTCAGTTGCTGTCCCCGTTACAGGATACCCGAACCCATCAGGGCCGCTCACAGGGAGGTGAATCGCCTGAGGGAGAAGGGATGAAGAGCCAAGGCCCCACAGGTATCAAAGAAATCATTAACGCCATCACCCGGCAAAAGAGATGGGAAAAAGGAGGACAGATCCTCTTGTGGAGGGATCTGTGGAGGAAAGCTGTAGGACCCTACCTGTTCAAGAGGACCGAAGTGGTGGGTGCCAGGGGAAACAAGGCCCTAATTGCCGTGTCCGACAGCGTCTTGGCCTCAGAAGTATCCCTCCAGAAACCCCTCATCCTCGAAAACCTCCAACGTCTGGGAGGAAAGAAGGCGCCCCGGGATCTCATATTCCAAGTGGACCCCTCTATGTACCAGGAGGAATCCCCTTCCCCAGCCCATCCTCCCCTTGAACCCGCCATCTTGAAAGAAATAGAAGAGATGACTGCAACTCTCCAGGATTCAAAACTGAGGGAGGGTTTCAAGAGGATCATCATAAATAGCGTGGTCAAGAGAGAAAAGGGCTGAAACTAAAGGTCTTAATAACCATAGGGGTTCTCCTGGTCCTTTTGGCCTGTGGAGGGAAAAGGGAACAGGAGGCAAGTCATGCCCCCTATTTCTCTCTGAAGGATGTAAATGACAGGACTGTAACCTTAGAGGATTTCAAAGGGGAACCCTTTGTTCTGGTCTTCTGGGCCACCTGGTGTTCCACCTGCCTGAAAGAGATTCCCCTCCTGAACAAACTGACCCAAGAGGGCCACAGAGTGGTGACTGTAACCCTCAACAGAGACAGGGAGCATGTGAAGAGGTTTATAGAGGAACACCGTATCATCTACCCTGTCCTCATGAGCACCTACCATGTGACCATAAACTACGGGAATATCCGATTTCTTCCCACTACATTCTTAATAAACGCCCAAGGATACATTGTAGGAAAATCTGTGGGCATGTTCCCTGAAGAAGAGGCCCAGAGACTCTTTAAAGAAACTCGACAGAAGCCATGAAATCCTTCTTTATGCCCTTTGTAACTCTCTTTCTTGCCATAGACCCCTGGGACCCATCCCCCTGTACCCTTTGTCTGCAGGAGTGTTACGGTATCCTATCCTCCTCTCCTTGACCTTGACCCGGGGGGCTAATAAACTCTTGTTAAGATCGAGTGAGGAGGCATCCATGGAGTACAAGGGGGAATCCCTACTCAGAAGGGAGCTGGGCATTTTGGCCACAAGGGACGGTGGAGAGCACTCCGGATTAGGTGCCATATCTGATCTGGTGGGTGGCGTATTCAGTAGCGACGACTAAGATGGCCGTGGACTGGATCATCAAAGGAGGATTCATCATAGACCCTTCCTCAGGAACCATGAAGGAGGGAGATTTGTGGGTGGAAAGAGGTCGCATAAGGGGCGTAGGCTCTCAGATTCCCCAGGAAGGGATCCCCGTGATAGAAGCCCATGGGTTCTGGGTAACCCCTGGGCTCATCGACATTCACGTTCATTTTAGGGACCCCGGCTACGAATATAAGGAGACCATAGAGACGGGTTTGAAGGCCGCTGCTGCAGGGGGATTCACCCAGGTATGCCCCATGGCCAACACCCTACCCGTCAATGATATGGGGGCCATCACCCTCTACATGACAGAGAAAGCCTGTTCCGTGGGAGGTACCCTCCTACATCCCGTGGGAGCCATCACCAAGGGTTTGAAGGGAAAAAACCTGGCAGAGATTGGGGATATGGTGGAGCAGGGGGCCATAGCCGTGTCCGACGATGGAAACCCGGTGATGAACTCCGAGGTGATGCGCCGGGCCATGGAATACTCCAGCCACTTTGGTATACCCGTGGTGGACCACTGCGAAGACAGAAACCTGTCCGATGGAGGATCCATCCACGAAGGGGTGGTTTCTACCCTCCTGGGCATAAAAGGGATACCCGCGGCCTCAGAGGAGGTGATGATAGCCCGGGATATCTGTTTAGCCCGCCAGACGGGCAGCAGGGTTCACACCCAGCATCTCAGCTCCAAGGGATCCGTGGAACTCATCCGATGGGCCAAGGAACAAGGGATACCTGTCACTTGTGAAGTGACCCCCCATCACCTCACCCTCACCCATGAAGCTGTTGAGAGCTACGACACAAACACAAAGGTGAACCCTCCCCTTCGGACCCTGGAAGACCGGGAGGCCCTCATAGAAGCCTTAGCCCAGGGGGTGATCGACTGCATAGCCAGCGACCACGCCCCCCATAGCCTTAAGGAGAAGGACGTGGAATACGATCTGGCCGCCTTTGGCATCTCAGGAATAGAAACAGCCCTGGCCCTGGTCCTTCATCTGGTTCACGAAGGGAGACTATCTCCCCAAAGGGCCATTGAGGCCATGAGCACCATCCCCGCCCAGCTCATGGGCTTAGAGGGAGGCAGATTGGAGGTAGGCTCTCCCGCCCACATCACCCTTATAGACCCGGAAAAAGCCTGGACCGTGAAGAAGGAGGGGTTAGTTTCCAAGGGAAAGAACTCCCCCTTCCTGGGTTGGGATCTCAAGGGCAAAGCGGTACTCACCATGGTGGAAGGAAAAATAGTTTGGACCTCTGAGGATTTTCCTGCTCCATAAGGAGGAGAAAGGATAAACAATGACAAGGCATAAAAAAAGGGCCCTTCTGGCCTTAGCCAATGGGGCTGTTTTCGAGGGTTACTCCTTAGGGGCTGAAGGGGAAACCTGGGGAGAGGTGGTCTTCAACACGGCCATGACAGGGTACCAGGAGATCCTTACGGATCCCTCTTACAAAGGCCAAATCGTGACCATGACCTATCCCCTCATAGGCAACTATGGAATAAACCCCGAGGACGTAGAATCCCGGCGTCCTTTTGTAGAGGGCTTCGTGGTCCGAGAGAGCAGCAGGATTCCCTCCAACTGGCGGGCCCAAAAGAGCCTCGACAATTACTTGAAGGAACACGGTATCGTGGGTATCCAGGGGATAGACACCCGGGAACTCACCATACAGCTGAGGGAAAGGGGATCCCAGATGGGGATCATCTCAACGGTAAACCTGAAGGCCAAAGATTTAATAGAAAAGGCCCGGGGTCTTCCCCCTTTGGAGGGTAGAGATCTGGTAAAAGACGTAACCTGTCAGGAACCTTATTACTGGAAGGAAGGGACCTGGACCTTAGAAAAGGGCTACCAGGAACCTCTTCCACGAGAGACGTCCCTCCATGTGGTGGCTTACGATTTTGGCATAAAGTTCAACATCCTTCGCATTTTCAGCCAGTTGGGATGCAAGGTTACCGCGGTGCCTGCCAATACCCCGGCAGAGGATGTGCTTGCTATGAAACCCCAAGGGGTGTTCCTCTCCAATGGCCCTGGAGATCCTGCCCCTGTCGGTTATGCCATTGCAAACGCCAGGAAACTACTGGGCAAAGTGCCTATTTTCGGGATCTGCCTGGGACACCAGATCCTGGGATTGGCTTTGGGGGGGAAGACTTACAAGCTGAAGTTCGGCCACCATGGTGCCAATCATCCCGTGAAAGATCTCGTCACGGGTAAGGTGGAAATCACCTCTCAAAACCATGGCTTTGTGGTGGATATGAACTCTCTGGGTGATCAGGTTGAGGTAACCCATCTCAATCTGAATGACCATACCGTGGAAGGGCTGAGGCATCGGGAGATCCCTCTATTCTCTATCCAATATCACCCCGAGGCATCCCCGGGACCCCACGACGCTGCCTGCCTGTTTCGCAGATTCGTTGACATCATGAGGGAGAATTTACCCTGTCCTGAAGGTTTAGAAAATCTGCCAAGGATTAACGAGGGGCTCAATACTTCTTCTATTTAGTGCTCTCCTTCATGATCTCCTGAAAGCTCTTTCCCTTTTTCAGCATAGCCACAATCTTTTTCATTCTGGCCAATCTCTCAGAAGTGAGGGGATGAGTCGACAGATAGCTCTTCTTGGCACTTCCTGGAAGTACTGTGGCCAATCGCAACCAGGCATCCTCCGCCTTTTCCACTTTGAAACCCGCCTCATGGGCAAACATCATACCAAAAAAGTCCGCCTCCCGCTCCTGGTCCCGGGAGAACTTCATGAAGGCAAAGGTGGCTGCCGTTCTGTAAGCTTCGTAACCTGGTCTCCCCCCAAGGGATCCCGCTATCATTCCCAAAATACCATAAGCATAATAGAGAGGCATACGTTTCTTTAAATGGTTCCTCTTAAGGTGGCCAAGCTCGTGGCCAATGATAATGGCCAACTCATCGTCATCGGGCAATGTGCGACACATGGCAGTGGTGACGTAAAGGTTGTTCCCTGGGGTTACCCAGGCGTTTATCATCGTGGTGTCCACGACATAAAACTTCACAGGGGCCGTATGGATCTTTTCGGGTTTCAGCTCGAGGGTCCTGCCATCCAAAAAGTGAAGCAAAAAAGACTTGCCCAGCTCAGGGGTGATATTTTTCTGCTCAGGGTCCAAGACATCAAAGGCCCTCACCCCTTTTTTTCTGTAGAATGGGGGCAGATAAAGGATCAGATAGCCCTTATCGGGCAGTACCACCCCTTCAACTCGCTGGAAGGCCTCCCTCTCATCCTTATCCAACTTGGTCAGATTAACGGCCTTTATCCCCACATAGGGATAGGCCTTCCCTGAAGGGTCTCTGAGATGCTCCAGAATCCGATTCAGGGTGTCCCCCACCCTATCCTGACAAGCAAAATAACTCTTGAGCTTACGCTCGAGTATCTCTACCCTGGCCAGCCTCTGTTCCTCTTTGGAGACGGGTGGACCAGTGACAGTGGCACAGGACAACAGGACGGCAGCAAGAAAAATTATACAAGCCCTTGCGTATCTCATCTTTCCCCTTATCCTATCCAAGGGTACCTTCTGTCAATGACTGTGCAGGATCAAATACATATCAACTTTGGATCATAGAAATTTACCTCAGGAATAGAAACCATAGGGAAGATGAGCGGCAAATGGCTCAATTGGGGTCGAATTAACAGCATGAAATCAGGGAAAAGGTTCTTCCCAACTTTTAGTTTCCTACCTTTAAGGCCTTTTCTATTGAAGACTTTTGTCCTATATTTCTCAAGAAATACGAAGAGAGGGAGGCAGCATTCATGAGCGGGTTCTTTAAGTGGAAGGAGCTACCTAGCAGTACACCAAAAAAGAGGTCACTATGAGGGTATTATCAGGAGAAAAGGGTGCCCAGGTGCTGGACTTCTCCTCCTCTCCGCGGGAAGATTACAAATAGGAGGCACAAAATGGAAAAGACAGACCATATCTGGTTCAACGGAGACCTTATCCCCTGGGAGAAAGGCCAGGTTCACCTCCTTACCCATACCCTCCATCACGGCTTGGGGGTATTTGAAGGCATAAGATGCTATAACACCCCCAAGGGGCCAGCCATTTTCAGGGGTCAAGAACACATTGAGAGGCTCCTTAACTCTGCCCATATCGTGAAGATGAAGGTGCCCTTCCGTCTGGAAGAGATAAGAAAGGCCATGTTTGAAACCATCAAGGCAAATAACTTGAAAGAGTGCTACATAAGGCCCATAATTTTTTACGGCGTGGGAGCCATGGGGTTGAACCCACTAAATAACCCGGTAGAGGTAGCTATAATCTGCTGGTCATGGGGAGCGTATCTGGGAGAGGAAGGGTTGAAAAAAGGGATACGTTGCAGAATCTCATCCTTCACCAGGCATCACGTGAATGTCGCCATGACCAAAGCCAAGGTATGCGGAAACTACGTCAACTCCCAGTTGGCCAAGATAGAGGCCTTGGAAGATGGCTATGACGAAGCCCTAATGCTGGGCGTGGATGGCACAGTGGCTGAAGGATCGGGAGAAAACCTGTTCATAGCCAGGAAAGGGGTGATCAAAACCCCCCCTGTGACAGGTATCTTAGAAGGGATCACCCGAAACTCCATCCTCGAGCTAGCCGAGGTTGAGGAGTATCCCGTAAGGGAAGAGAAGATCTCCCGGGATGAACTCTACATCTCTGACGAGGCGTTTCTGTGCGGAACCGCTGCAGAAGTGACCCCTGTAAGAGAGGTAGACAGAAGGATCATTGGGAAAGGGAAGCCCGGACCCATTACCCAACACCTCCAGGAGGTCTTTTTCAAGGCAGCCCGGGGGGAAGACCCAAGATACGAAAGATGGTTGGATTACGTAGAATAAAAAATCGTCCTGTCAGGAGGTGTGGCCATGCCCATCTACGAGTATAAATGCAACTCCTGTGGTCACAGATTTGAAAGGCTTCAGTCCTTCAGTGAAGAACCTGTCAAGGCCTGTCCCCGCTGTGGAGGGGATGTGAGGAAGCTTATTTCTCACTCCTCCTTCATTTTAAAAGGTACAGGTTGGTATGCCACAGACTACGCCAGAAAGAATGGGGGGAACAGCTCCTCCACCAGTGTTTCCAGCTCCAACCCCAGCAGCAAATCCTCCTGTTCCAGTTGTTCTGCTACCAGTTGTTCCACCTGCTCTTCTTCCTGAGAGTTAACCCCATCCCCAAACCTACTCCAGGGGTTCTACCTCAATAAGAAGTCTCTTAACCCCTACCACCTTCACCTTTGTTCCCGGGGGAAGGGGGCAGGAAGAAACAGCTTTCCATATCTCTCCATGGACAAAGACCTGGCCACCCTGACTGTCAACCCGGGACCTGGTCTCCCCTTCCTCCCCCACCAGACCCTCGACCCCGGAAAAGGGCCTCTTCATCTGGGCCCTGAGTCCAGCTGCCACGATAGCAGCCATAAACAGAACCGTGAGAAGGGCCACAGGAGCCACCACCTTAAAGGATATCCTGAGATACCTGGCTGTGGTGTCCACCAACATGAGGGAACCCAAAAAGAAGGAAACCACACCACCTAAGGTGAGAAGCCCATGGGAAGGCACTTTGATGTCTAAAACCATGAGACCCAGTCCAAAAATGATGAGAAACACACCGGCATAACTGAGGGGAAGGGTGTGGAAAGAGTAAAAAGATAAGATGAGGAATATAACACCCACCACCCCAGGGAATATGAGACCCGGATTGGAAAGTTCAAAGAGCAAACCGTAAAATCCCAGAACAGCCAGGATATAGGCCACATTGGGCAGGGAGAAAAAGTAGAGTATTTTCTCCTTCGCACTGGGCTTAAGCCATCTCACACTACTCCCCGCCAAGTGCAAAGCCACTCCTCCTTTAGAGGTCTTCACCTCTCTACCATCCACATCCCTCAAAAGTTGGGGCAAGGAAGGTGCCACAAGATCAATAACCCTCAGCTTAAAGGCCTCCCCCGCCGGTACGGAGCTGCTGGCCAATACCGCCTCCTCTAACCACGGACTCTCCCTTCCCCTCTCCCTGGCAATGGATTGGAGGAAAGCCACAGCATCGTTGGCCACCTTCTCCGCCATGGTTTTACCCATCTTACCTCCCATAAGCACGGGGTGGGCTGCCCCTGTGTTGGTGCCCGGGGCCATGGCAGCTATATTCCCTGCCTCAAGGACAAAAAGACCCGCCGATGCCGCCCGGGCCCCTGGAGGATAGACGTAGGTAATGATGGGCAGTGGGGCATTCATCATGGCCTTGACAATCTCCCGCATGGAAGTATCCAGCCCTCCAGGGGTATCCAGCAGTATCACTACCCCCTTTGCCCCAGAGCCGACCCCTTCTCCTATGCCCCTGACGATATAACGGGCCATGGGGGGATTGATCACCCCCTTCAACTCTAAGACCTCAATATGGGCTGCCCATGCTCCTGCCAAGTTGAAGAGAAGAAAGCTCAAGGAGAGGAAAAGAACCCTCATCATGGGGAACCCCCTATGGAAGGGCAACATGGCGCCCATGGATCTGATCACCCTCCACCTCCAGGATTCCCAAGGTCTTAGCAGAGGTAAACCTGGTATCCGTAGGGGTGCCGGGATTGAAAAGGAGGATGTTTTCCACCCTTTTATTAACGGGGACATGGGAATGGCCAAAAACGATACAATCCACATCCTCTCCCGAAAAGGCCTCCATCACCCTTTCTTCCAACCCCTGGGGCGGCCCCCATCCATGGACAAGACCTATCCTTGCCCTGTCCACCCGGACTATATCCTTAATGGGCAAAGCCTGCTGAAGGGATGTGGAATCCATATTACCCCTCACGACCCTCACAGGGGCCACCCCCAACAACTGATCCAAAACACTCTGGACGACCACATCACCAGCATGAAGGATGAGGGATACTTCCTCTCTTTCAAAAACATCTAAAACTTCCTCAGGGAGGCGTGGTACAACTACCGGGATATGGGTATCCGATAAAACCCCTACCCTCACCATGATATTGTTCTCTCCAACCCCTCCAAGGGGCCTTTTCCCAAAAAGAAAAACAAAGGCTATCTTCTGTTAACAGCCTCTTTCATCTCCTTGCCGGGTTTGAAAAAGGGAACCCGTTTAGAGGGGATATTGATCTCCTCTCCAGTCTGGGGGTTTCTTCCCCTGCGAGCCCTCTGGGTTTTCACCTTGAAACAGCCAAAACCCCGGAGTTCTACCTTTTTCCCCATCTCTATAGCCTTTGCTACGGAGCGAAATACCGTATTCACCACCCCTTCTGCTTCCTTTTTGGTGATATCCAACTTCTCGGCTATGCTTTCTATCAAATCGGCCTTGGTCATCTCACCTTACCTCCCATAAGTATGTTCCAAAAAGCAAAGAATCGAACATCCCTCTGGCTCTTTGGAAAAGACTCCTCCATCCCTCCTTCTTCTTGAAAACCAACACCCTTGGTCTCCCACGAACCTTGAGTATATCAGAGCTTATATACCGAATAACCTCCTCCTGGGTTTTAAGGCCATCCACCAGACCTAAAGCCTGGGCCTGCTTTCCCGTAAAAATCCGACCATCGGATAGGGCCTCTAACTTTTCTCTTTTCATCCCCCTGGCCCGGGCTATATCTCCCACAAACTGCTGATAAATATCATTTACCACCCCTTGAAGGATAGTCTTTTCTTGGGGTGTAGGATTCCTGAAAGGAGAAGCCAGGTCCTTGTATTTCCCGCTCTTCACAACCACTTTCCCTACCCCCAGCTTTTTCAACAACTCCTGTAGCTGAGGGTAAGCGAAAAGGACCCCTATGCTCCCCGTAATAGAGCCAGGATCGGCATAAATCTCATGGGCAGCTGCAGCCACATAGTACCCCCCCGAAGCCCCAACGGTACCAATAGAAACCACAACCCTCTTTTCTCTCCTCATGTCCATGAGGGCCCTGTAGATCTCTTGGGAGGGTGCAACCCCTCCCCCTGGACTATTTACATGCACCAAGATGGCACCCACCCTACCATCATCCCTGGCCCGGGAAAGACAATTGATAAACTCCCGGGACTTCTCAGGGGTGATCTCTCCTTCCAAAGCTACTATACCCACATAGCTACCTCGGAAAAGGCTTATCCTCCATCTCTGGATGGCATAAGAAAGAACCAATAAAAGAACAAGGAGGGCCGCAAAGACCACTACGCCCCTAAAAAATCCCCCTCTACCCATACAAACGCCTTATTTGTTCTCCTTGTTGATCATCTTGCCCAGGATCTCCCCTAATTTGAGGAATCCTTCTCCTTGGGATTGGGTATCCATAAACCTGCCTGTCTCCTCCACCTCCTGGGCCCTCTTGAACTCCCTGACACTCAAGGAGATCCTTCGGGCAGCAGGATCTATCTTAACTATCTTGGCGGAAATGGTATCCCCCTCCTTCACTATCTCCCGGGGGTCCTTCACCTTCTTCTCATCCAATTGGGATACATGAATGAGGCCTTCTACACCACTCATGATCTCCAAAAAAACGCCGAAATCGGTAACACTGGAGACATTACCCCTTACATTGTCACCCTCAGCGTAGGTCTTTAAGAACTCATCCCAGGGATCGGGTTTGGTCTGCTTAAAGCCCACCCGGACCTTCCTCCTCTCAGGATCCACCCATAAGATCTTCGCCTCTATCTTGTCTCTCCTCTGGAAGAGATCCCCCGGATGGCGCACCCTTTTGTCCCAGGAGAGATCCTCAGACCTAAGGACTCCTTCCACACCTTCAGCTAACTCCACAAGGGCCCTATCAGGATAGACCCGAGTAACCACAGCCTCTACCATCTTACCCACGGGGAATAGCTCCTCCACCGTCTGCCAGGGATCAGGCTCCACCTGTTTCAGGGATAGGGAAAGCCTCCTACCATCCCTATCCACATTGGTGACCACACACTCCACCTCGTCCCCCTCTTTGAGCACCTCTGAGGGATGTTTGATCCTCCTGGACCAGGAGAACTCGGATATATGGATGAGCCCCTCTAATCCCTCCTCTACCTCCACAAAGGCACCGTAGTCCACTACCCCTGTCACCTTCCCCTTCACCTTGGTGCCCAAGGGGTACTTCTCCTCCGCCTTTTCCCAGGGATCGGGGGTAAGTTGCTTCATGCCCAAGGATACCTTTTCCTTCTCCCTATCAAAGTTTAAGACCTTCACCCACACCCGTTGGCCCTTATCCACCACATCCGAGGGATGCTTGATCTTCCTCCAGGATATGTCGTTGATATGTAGAAGACCGTCTACCACTCCCAAATCCACGAAGGCACCGTAGGTGGTGAGACTCTTCACCTTCCCCTCGAACACCTTACCCGCCTTCATCCTTTCCCAAAAGGCCTCTTTCTCCCTGGCCTCCTCCTCTTCCAGGAGTTGCCTTCTGGAAAGGATGACATTGCTGCTCCTCTCATTGAAATCCAGCACCTTGAACTCATACACTTTATTGACCAATTCCTCAGGGCGCTTAACAGGTTTCCCATCGGCCTGGGACATGGGCAAGAATGCTTCCACACCCCCCACATCCACCCGAAAACCCCCCTTGATCCTGCGCACCACCTTCCCTTTCACCGGCGTGCCTCTCTCTAAAGACTCCCTCAAATTCTCCCAAGCCCTGATCCTCTCAGCCTCCTTTTTGGATAGGAGGGGACCCTCACCGGCATGGGAAAGGCTCCTCACATAGACATCCAGCTCATCTCCCACTTGAGGAGGTTCCTCAAATTCAGCGAGAGGCACTGTCCCTTCCGCCTTGTATCCTATGTCCACCATGGCCTCTTTGTCCGTTACGGCCACTACCTTCCCCTTCACCACATCTCCCCGAGACACCCCTTTTATAGTCTCCTCATAAAAAGAGTTCAGTTCCTCTTGAGTAATCTCGTTTTTCTCCTCCATGCTCTCCGCTACCTCCTATCAGTTTTATCCTTCCTACCACCTCCCCGACGATCCAATCAGGGGTCGAGGCTCCAGCGGTCACTCCGATCCGTTTCTTACCCCTGAACCATCGGGGATCCAGCTCCTCAGCACCCTCTATATGGTAGGCCTCTCCCAAAATAGAGCGGGAGATCTCCGCCAGTCTGGTGGTATTGGCGCTGTTCTTCCCCCCTACTACTATCACCAGGTCCGAGAGCTCTGCAAGGGCCTTACACTCCCTTTGCCGGACCTGGGTAGATTCGCAAATGGTATTACATACCCGTAATTCTTCCAGGACAGAACCCATGGTCTCCAAAACCTCAATCACCCCCTGGTTCAAGCTTTCTCTGGACTGGGTGGTCTGACACACAATGCCCACACGGGGAAAGGTCTCCCCAGGATCCACCTCTTCCAAGAACCGGGTCCTTCCCTTGCCGTATCCCAATAGGGCCTGGACCTCTGGATGGTGTCTGTCCCCCACGATAAGGACAATGAACCCTTCCTCAGCCAACTCAGCTACCTTTCTTTGGGCCTTTTTAACAAAGGGACAAGTGGCATCTATGATCTCCATGCCCTGGGCCACAGCATCCTCCAAAACCTGGGGAGGAACACCGTGGGAGCGAATAATGAGCATCCCCCTTTGGGTCTCATCCACAGTGCTTACGGGATGAATTCCCATCTTCTCCAGCTTCCTGACTACCTGGGGATTATGGATAAGGGGTCCCAAGGTATAAATGGGGGCTCTCTCCCTTCGAGCATCCCTTTGGGAAGCAGCGTCAAAGGCCATCTGAACCGCCCGCTTCACTCCAAAGCAAAAGCCCGCATGACGGGCCACCCTAATCTCTATCCCCAAGCCCCCACCTCCTTGGCCTGAACATGCCATGAGCCATCCAAGGTACCTGCCCTGCCCAGTTCTCCCAGCCTTCTCACCAGCCAAGGAGACAAAGGGGCAGCCGATAAAGAGCCATAGGGAGTTCCAGGCAGGGACACAAAAACATGTGCATGGATCCTTACTCCGTAAAGGGAAACCATGTCTTCTATGAGCCTTAGAGTTTCTCTTCTCTCTCTTTCCCCTCCCTCAAGAAAACCAAAAACGAAGTCCAAATGTGGGATGAAATCGTATTCCTTAGCCCAATGGGCCGCATTTCTTA
This sequence comes from uncultured Aquificales bacterium, assembly GCA_964493535.1. GTDB lineage: Bacteria > Thermosulfidibacterota > Thermosulfidibacteria > Thermosulfidibacterales > B14-G1 > WFSI01. The sequence continues at coordinate 3,780 of CAZBOO010000005.1, read as the reverse complement.
CCTCTTCCACACCGTGTCCTCTCCCAATGGCTCGAAGCCTCTCCTCACTGCCACTCTGGGCTCCAATAGTCAAGGAACCTTAGGGCCCTTTATCACCCGTTGGCCCAATACTTACTTCACCTTTTCCCAATAAGCCTTTAAGATTTCTTCCCGGATCTGATCTTTCAACTCTTTGGAAAGGGGTATCACTACATCTACATACCTCCCTCCCTGGACCCTCTTAGACGGATAGCTAACGAAAACCCCCCCTTTTTTGCTAATCACCACCTTGAACCCCTTGATAAGGAGTTCTTTCTCCAATTCCACATCGGCCATGGCCTTAACCTGCCCCCCCAGAGCAGAAGTGTCAAAAGGGTAGATCACTACTCTGGTCACCTTCATTGAACAGTCACGCCCCTGTATAGATTCCTCCTTTTGGCCTCCAAAAGGTCTTCTACCTCTCCTCTATACTGGGCAGCGCTGCCTACCGTCTTTCTCAAGGCCTGAGCTCTCTCCAGCAAAGGATCTATGGCCTTTCTATAATGGAGGTCCCTGGTAAGATGATGATCCAGGATCACCCATCTTGCCCGGGTAGACTCCAGGACCTGAATAAGGTTTCCCAATGCCGCCTCCAGATTATCCTTACTGTACCTCACCCCCAACATATAGGTCATGGGACCATCACAATAGAGAAGGCTAGGATCCATATCCAGAATGAACTCCTGCTGGGAAGTAAGAAGGGGACCCTGGACATCGGATGTGAAAAGGAAGGTCTCATTACCCTCTAAAAAGGCCACTTGAATTACGTAACCCAGATGGCCGGAGGCACCATGGGGAACTGCTGGAGAAAAGACCAGGGACACCCCTTCCCCCTCTAAGTTCCTGTCATCCCCCACCATGATCCCCCGGGGTATACCCTCCAGATCCTTGAGCAACCTGCGGGCCCTCTTGGCCTGATTCCTGTTTATACAGTGTTCCGGATCCTTAAGTATAATTAGCTTCCCTCTAAAAATCCCCAGTTCCCGAGGATTAAAGTGATCATGATGGTAATGGGTAATGATTAAAACCTGGGCCTTATGGGCCGCCTCTTTTATCCGCTGCCAGTGAAGGGTCTTTCTCTCTTCCTCCACAGGATGGGGAGGAAGACCATAACGCTTAGGACCCAAATCCACCCCAGGATCTATGAGAAATGTACCCCCACCCGTTTCCACCAGAGTGGCCATACTCCTGGTTCCCATACTGTCAGCGGCCAAAGGAACTACCCTCATACTCCCTCCTCCGGAAATCTTCTCTCTATGGAAAGCCAGGCCTTCTCCCTGCTTGACCAACCCCTCAGCAATGCCGGTTCTTAACAAGCTCCGGGTCTGGCTCCCAATCTCTTCAGGGCCTTGGCACCAATATCCCTGCGATAGTGAACCCCAGGCCAGGAAATCCTGGCCGCTGCCTGGTAGGCCTTATCTATGGCTTCTTTTATCCCCTTCCCCAAAGCCGTCACTCCCAAGACCCGGCCTCCATTGGTGACCATCTTACCCCTTTTCTCCATCGTACCAGCGTGAAAAACCTTCACGTCCTTCATCTTCTCCACTTCTTCCAAACCCTCTATGACAAAACCCTTATCGTACTTTCCCGGATAACCACCAGAAGCCATAACTACGCATACGGCGGCCTGGGCCTTGTAAGTGATCTCCACCCTATCCAGACCTCCCTCAATGGAGGCCATGAGGGCGGGGACTAAATCGCTTTCCATACGCATGAGAATAGGCTGGGCTTCGGGGTCCCCAAATCTCACATTAAACTCCAAGACCTTGGGTTCTTCATCCTTTATCATGAGGCCCGCGTATATCACCCCCTTAAAGGGATGGCCCATCTCTTTCATGCCTTCCACCACGGGCTTCATGATTCTTTCCATAACCCGCTCATAAACCAAGGGGGTGATCACAGGGGCAGGGGAATAAGCACCCATACCTCCAGTATTTGGACCTTCATCGTTATCGAAGATGGGTTTATGGTCCTGGGAGCCTGCCAAAGGATAGATATGGTCCCCGTCGGTGATAGCCAAAAAGGAGGCCTCCTCCCCAATGAGAAGCTCCTCTACTACCACCCGGTTACCCGCATCCCCAAAGGCCCTCTCCACCATGGTCCTGTCTACAGCTTCCAGGGCTTCCTCTAAGGTGCGACTCACCAAGGCACCCTTTCCCGCTGCCAGTCCGTCGGCCTTCACTACTATAGGGGCACCTGCCCCACGGATATAGTCCTTGGCCTCTTGGGGATCAGAAAAGATCCTATACTGAGCCGTTGGGATACTGAAACGAGTCATAAACTCCTTGGAAAAGACCTTACTTCCTTCCAATTGGGCAGCGGCCTTACAAGGTCCAAAAGCCTTGAGCCCTTGAGACTGAAAGATGTCCACAATGCCCTGGGCCAAGGGGTCCTCTGGTCCCACCACCGTGAGATCTATACCCTTATCCAAAGCCATTTGGGCCAAGACCTCCAAGGAACCCCGCCAGGGCAAGCACTGGGTCTTGGTCTCCCGGCATATCCCTCCATTACCAAGTGTAGCGTAAATCTCTTCTACCAGAGGACTCTGGGAAATTTTCCACACCAAGGAGTGTTCCCTGCCTCCACCTCCAACAACCAGGACCTTCATAATTCCCCCCTTTCCCGGAGTTTTATCTCTCTTTACAGGAAAAAACTCTTGTAATAAAGACTAAGGCGAGGGGTTGTGAGGGTTCGAGATTGCCGTGGCGATGAGAAGGAGTGAGGTGAGTGAGGCAAATTATTTCACAGACGCATAATATAAGTGGGGGATAGATTGAATTTCAGGTTCAGCGAGAAGGAAGGGCTTTTAAGAAGATCCATAGCCGAATTCGCCCAAAGGGAGATTGCCCTTCTTATGGTACAAAGCAGGTCCTGGCCACCATCAACAAGGCAGGGCGACCGGGTATGGCCGCCGTCGCCTTGGGCATCTGCAACGCCTCTTTGGAGGAAGGGGCCTGCTTTGCCGGGGAAAGGGTACTATATCGGAAGTTCCAGAACAACAAGCACAGCATCTGGTGTATAACCAATTAATAAAACTGGCTATTTCCTTCTATGAGATAGCTTCTTCCTCGTGGCTGCATCGATCTTGCGCACCGGCAAGATAACAGGCAGCTTCACATCGGCAGCCTCCAAGAGCCTTCTTGTCATCCCCTCAGGCTCGGGCACTTTGTTCACCCATGTGCCTCGCACATCCACCTTCACACATCTTAAAGCACCTAATTCATCCAACCCCTCCGCCACTGTCACCTCCAGATCATGCCACAGCCCGGCAAGCTTCCTCTCCAGCATGTATGCCAGCATCACCACAAAAACATGACCCTTAGTGCTGGCTTCGGTCCTCACAAATGTAGGCCTCACCTCCAGATGCCCTTGTTTGAATGTGCGAAAGGCGTGCTCCACCAATGCCAGGTCCTTGTAACGATCATGCACTACTTGTGTATCTGCATCTTTCACCTTCAGGTCTGTTGCAACCACATAGCAACCATCAAGCTCCTCTATCTGAGAAAGGGCCTCTCTGTCCACCTCTACATATAGCCCCCGGTCATCTGTTTTCACATCCACCCATTTGGAGATCTCCAGCTTTACCGGATCTTCCGCAGGCTATTTTAGTGATTGGATAATAAAACCAAGCAGTTAATTGGGATTTCGGCCAAGAGATGTTGCCACTACTTTTTATTTTTTTCTGTTGACATCAAAGGAGAAATATGATAATTAAGTTTCACTATGTATCTGGATATATGCAGATATAAGCGTGGTAACAGG
>CAZBOO010000004.1:0-28931 GCA_964493535.1 uncultured Aquificales bacterium | reverse complement strand
AAGTAATACAGACCGAAGACGGGAGACCGGTCCCCAGTCTTCCGTCGCCTGTATTAACCCTTGGCCTCTAAACTACACTGGCAGTGGAGCTTTTCTATAACCGAGTAAGGGTCCTCCCTCTTGCTGAACATCTCATTAATAAGTTTGTCATAAGTTCCATTCCCCTTTAACCTGCTCATAGCCGTATGGAAAAGCTTGTCCCTCAAAAGGTTTTCGAAGGTATGGGCCACCCGGTCCCTCCGATAGCTCTCGAACCTCCCCGAAGTTTCTAAGAAGATTCGGTGTTCCTTTAGGGCACCCATAAGCTCTTTGATGCCTTCCCTTTTGGTTGCGCTCACTTTGAGAATAGCAGGTTTCCAGCCATCCTCCCGGGGAGCCCCCATCTCCAGCATCATTTCTAATTCTCGAATGGTTTTGTCGGCTTCGGGTTTGTCCCCCTTGTTCACTACAAAGATATCAGCGATCTCCAGAATGCCTGCTTTGATGGCCTGAATGTCATCCCCTAAGCCAGGAACGGTGACCACCATAGTGGTGTCCGCAGTTTCCACGATATCCACTTCGTCCTGACCTACCCCTACTGTTTCCACCATGATCACATCCTTACCCATGGCGTCCATCACCTGAATCACATCGTCTGTAGCCTTTGATAAACCTCCCAAGTGACCTCTAGTGGCTAAGCTTTTAATAAATACGTTCGGATCCGTGCTGTGGCGTTGCATCCTGATGCGATCCCCTAAGATAGCACCTCCAGAGAAGGGACTGGTGGGGTCTATAGCCACCACTCCAACGCTTTCGCCTTCCTCTCGGAACTCCCCTACCAACTTATCCACCAAAGAGCTTTTTCCTGCCCCTGGTGGGCCGGTTATGCCTACGATGTACGCCCTCCCCGTATACGGATAAAGTTTTTTTAGGGCCTCCCTGGCCTCGGGCACACCATCCTCCACCAGTCGCATGACTCTGGCTGCCGCTTTCTTGTCTCCTTTAAGGACCTGATCTATCAAACCCATAGACTCTACCTCTCCATGTGGGAACCCTTTTAGGCTTAGCTCACAGCAAATTTAATCCCTTTCCCTGGTCTTATGGGTACCCTCTTTGGGGTCTCCATCCTTCGAGGGCATAACCCGAAGGGGCCTGTCGGCCACGGATGGGTCCCAGGTCCTTTCCTTTGCAAAAGGAAGGATGGGAAGGTTACAGGCTCACCGTTCTGGGTTTCACGTTTCCCCTCACCCACTCTATAATCTCCTCCAAGGGTGTGCCAGGCAGAAATATCTGCCTCACCCCAGTCTTTTCCAGCTCTGGTATATCATCGGTGGGGATGATACCTCCGCCAAATACCACAATGTCCTCCAACCCTTGTTCTTTCAGCATCTCAACAAGGGTGGGGAAAATGTACATGTGGGCACCAGAGAGGATGCTGAGGCCTATGGCGTCTACATCCTCTTCTATGGCAGCGTGGACAATCTGATCTAAGGACTGATGCAATCCTGTATATATCACTTCGAACCCGGCATCCCTTAGGGCCCTGGCCACCACCTTGGCCCCTCTATCGTGTCCATCTAAACCAGGCTTGGCCAGCAGGATCTTAATCTTCCTCTCTTTCTCTTCCATACCTTCCTCCCCATCAGGTTCCTTGCTCAGTTGTATCTATCTCATAGATTTCATTTGGGCAATCAGTGGAACTCCAGCTCTCTGACCTTTTTGGGATCAATGGTTCCGATGAACTCCAGTTCCTCTGCCCTTGGAGATGCTGTTTCATCTATATCTTCAGGGATAATCAGGTCGAACCCAGTATTCTCCTTAATCTCTCCTAAGGTTACCCCTGGATGAGTGGAGACCAGTTTCATGGCTTTGGTTTCTGGTTCGAAGTCCAAAACACAGAGATTAGTGACCACTTTTCGCGGTCCTCCCTTGGCTATTCCTGCCCTTTTCCTGGCGTTTCCTCCTGTGAGGTATCCCTGACCTGTGATAAAGTCTACCTTTTCTACCAGCACCCGGGCATTGTGTCTGGGCACCCAAATGACTGCGTCCATGATAGCACAGAGATGGGCAGAAGCAGCCCCTGCGGGAAGTCTCACCTTGGGTTTTTCGTAGGGACCTATGACGCTAAGGTTGGTATTACCATACCTGTCCACCTGGGCTGCACCCAGAAAGATGAGATCCAGCTTTCCCTGTTGGGCTAAATCAAAGGTTTGCCACAGGGGTATATAGGCCACTGCCCGTTCCTGAAGGGCTGGGGCCGCCGTGGAGAAGGGGACCTCCCTGGGTTGAGGATCAATAGTGTCAGCAGTATTGATGTACACCATGTTGGGGGCATGAAAATTCTTGGCCAGAAGGCACGCTATCATGGGTAGCGGGGAGTATAGTCCCTGAAGCACCCGTTCCCCGTCCCGTATCTCCCTGGCCAGACATACGGCCATGAGTTCTGCAATGGTATAGTCTCCCATTTTTAACTCCTCCCACTGAACACATACTTTTCCAGATATGCCTGGAACCCTTCTGGGCTTTTAATCGCCCGGGCATACTCCATTACGTGGTCCCTGTCGCTGTCGTAGTAGCGGTCACATGAGGCGGGCCAGGCACCTTGGGGTACATGGGACACGGCGGTGACACAAATGTAAGATATGGAAGTGCGGTGGGGCTGAGATCTAACTTCCTCGTTGTCTATGATCTCTTCTACGGTGACTATAGTCCTATCGGCAGACCAGGCTTTCAAAACATCCTCGAAGGGGGAGCCCTGAAGTCGCACATTACCGTATTTGTCAGCCTGATGGGCATGGATGATGGTCACATCGGGCTTAATGGCCTTTACCGCCGCCAGTCTCTCCCCGGTGAATGGACACTGGATCTCGGTGAGGTTCTTGTTCACCCTGAAGATGTCGGAGCCGAACATACCTCTCAGAGGAAGGAAGGGAAGCCCCATGGCCGCAGCCCTTAGAGAGGTGATGACAGAATTACAGGCGTGCTCGTTCAGCTCTATCTCTCCCTCCTGGGCCTTTCGCCTGAAGTTCATGGCCAAACCAAACTCCTCCAGACTCACCAGGGCGAAAGAAACCTTGCTGACACAGCCTGCTCCTATGAGCATATCGAAGTCCATGCCCTTTTCCCGGCCCACGATGTGGAGGTTCTTCTTCCCCTGGCGAACGATCTCCCTTACCAGGGCCATGGGAGACCTGTTTCTGCCCACTCCCCCTACGGCTACCACGTCCCCGTCATGGATGTACCGGGAGACGGCTTCCTGTAATCTCAAGAGTTTTTCTTCCATGGCTCCTCCCCCCATTTCCTCTGGGCCTCTACCACCTCGTCCAGTTTGTCCTCGTTGAAGAGTCCTTCCTTTTTCTTCACTTTGACATCCATCCTTCTATTACTCCTGACAAGCTTTGTTTTATAAAAGGTTGCCTTTTAAGCCTCACCTCTCTATGCCCTCCCGGGCATCCACACCTAAAAGGGAATAGTAGTGCTTGATTTCCACCATTTCCGTCACCAGATGGGCCCTCTTTACCATCTCGGGATGAGCGTAACGTCCCGTCATGATCAGTTCCATGTCCTTTGGCTTCTTTTCCATGAGTTCTATGGCCTCGTCCAAAACCACCAACCCATAGTCCACAGCCACGTTGATCTCGTCCAGAATAAGGACATCCACTTGGTTTTTTTCCATGATCTCTCTGGCCAATGCTATCCCTTTCTGGGCCCATTCTATGTCCACAGGATCCGGATTCTCCTTGTTGACAAAGGTGTCCCGTCCCATCTGTACTATGGTCATATAAGGGGCTAAGCCCTTGGCCGTTTCCAGCTCTCCATAGTCAATACATCCCTTCATAAACTGGATCATAAAGACCCTGTACCCGTGCCCTACGGCCCGAAACGCCAACCCCAATGCGGCAGTGGTCTTACCCTTGCCGTCTCCTGTATAGATATGAATGTAGCCTTCCTTCAGTTTCTTGGCCATCAGAGTTTACCCAGAACGTTTCGTGCAATGACGATTCTTTGAATCTCTGAGGTCCCTTCATAGAGAGTGGTGACCCGCACATCTCTATAAAACCTCTCCACAGGGAGCTCCCGGGTGTAACCATAGCCCCCGTGGATCTGAATGGCTTTGTAGGCAGCACGGTTGGCTGCTTCCGTGGCAAAGAGCTTGGCCATGCTGGCAGCTTGGGTGAATCGGACTCCCTGGTCCTTGAGCCAGGCTGCCCGGAGGACCATGTTCTCCGCAGCTTCCAGCTCTGTAGCCATGTCTGCTACCATCCATTGGATAGCTTGAAAATCGGCTATAGAACGGCCAAACTGGACTCTCCCCCTGGAGTATTTGATAGATTCTTCTAAGCAGGCCTTCATGACACCGCAGGCCATGGAGCCAATGCCGATGCGCCCGCCATCTAGATCAGCCAGCATGATCTTGAAGCCATCCCCTTCTTGGCCCAGGAGATTTTCGGCTGGTACCCGGCAGTCTTCGAAGATGAGGGAAACGGTGTTAGAACCCTTTTGGCCCATCTTTTCTTCAGCCTTGCCCACGGTAAGGCCAGGGGTACCTTGCTCCACCAAGAATACGGAAATGCCGCGTTTCCCTTTGCCCTTATCTGTGACCGCCGCTACCATCATGACCCCAGCATAGGCCCCAGAGGTAATAAAGATCTTCTCGCCGTTTATAATGTAGTGGTCTCCCTCCCCCACCGCCGTGGTTTTGATGGCTGCGGCGTTGGACCCCGCCCATGATTCCGTTAAAGCAAAGCCGGCGGCAGCGTATTCACCACTGGCAATGAGCGGAATGTACTTTTCCCTCTGATTATCGTTCCCAAAGCGGTATATTCCCTCGGCCACCATGTTTGTGACGGACATGGTAACGGCGGTGGAGGCACAGGCCCTACCAACTTCCATCATGGCCAAAGAGAAGGACACAGTGTCCATCCCCGAGCCGCCGTACTCTTCCGGTACCGTCATAGCCATAAGACCCAGTTCGGCCATCTTTTTCAGGTTATCGACCGGGAACTCCTCCTGGGCATCCACTTGGGGTGCCACAGGGATCAGTTCCTTGTCGGCAAAGTGGCGGACCATCTCCACCAAAAGTTCCTGTTCTTCCTGGAGTTCAAAGTCCATAATTGTCTCCTCCCTGATAACGACACAATCAGAGCATAAATATTATAGACCCAAAATCTTTTGAGGTCAAAACCTTTTTGGTCGTACTTAATTCGCTCTTCGTGGTCATCAGGTTTCACCTCTCCTTTTTCAGGAGATCACAGGAAATATCCCGGCACTATTTTCCTTGACAAGTTTTTCGTGGTTGTGGCAATAGAGGCAAGCTGATTTTTCAAGGGATGGGAGGAAAATTAAGGTGCCTAATATCAAGTCTGCTAAGAAACGTGCCCGTCAGGCAGAAAAGAGACGCATCAGGAACAAGTCTATCCGCTCTTTTACCAAAACCATGGTGAAAAAGGCCATCCAGGGAGCGGATGAAGGGATACCCGGGGAGGAGTTAGAAAGTCGCTTACGTATGGCTATTAAAACCATAGACAAGGCAGTGAGCAAAGGTTTGTATCACAAGAACGAAGGCTCTCGCCGCAAGTCTCGCCTCATGGCCTATGTAAACAAACACTACAAATCACAAGAAGAAGCAGCAGCCTAAGGACAGATCATAAATAGGGAATGCCCCCGCTTCAAAGAGAACCTTGAGTGGTGTAACTGTACCTGGGAACCCTGCTCAAAAAAGGGTTATTGTTGTCAGTGCATCCAGTATCATCTGGCTCGGAGAGAGTTACCAGCCTGTCTCTTTCCTCCAGAGGTGGAGAATACTTACGACAGGTCCTTTAAGAAGTTCACAGAGGCATGGGGTAACGGCTCCCGTTGAGTTGTCTCTAAGCCTCTAACCTCTTTTTTAGCTCCTGGATGAGTTCGATGGGAGTGGGGTCTACTTCCTTGAGGAGAGCAAGGTAGTAGGAAACCCAGTCTCCCAGATAGGAGAGGGATAGAAGCCTGGCCAGTACCCCTTTCCCCCGGCTTTTCACCTCTGTCGCTTCGCCCCTGCCCTTGAGGATATCCTTGAGGGCTTCGATGCTCCTGGTTTGAAGCTTAGGCCCCTCCTTGTCCCGGAGAATTATCACGTGGAAGGGATAAGAATTGTTCTCCCAGGCCATTATCTCGTTGTGGCCCAGTTCGGGGAAGGAATTGATAAAGGCAGGGGTCTTGCTGTTTTCATTGAGTTGCCCTTTCCAACGCAGGGCAACAGATTCTAAGATGGGGCTTGATGCATAGAGAAGGGGGATAGTCCTTTGGAGTTTCATGGCTATTTCAAAGGCCATCCCTCCCCCTTTTACTGGGGAGAGTTCCTCGCCCATGGTCCCCAAAAGGAGGCGGGTTTCACTTACAGCCCTCTCCTGAGGGGGAAGCAGACCTAAGGCCTGGGCTACTCCCAGGAGGGATGAGAAAATGAATCCTAAGGCCGTTCGGGGAGGTCCCCCCGGGGGGAGGAGCAGTAAAGGTATTCCCTTCCTTTCGGCCAGATCCTTTAACTTCCCTCCCTGGGTGATTGCTATCAATGGTATCCCTTTACCAAGGGCCTCGTTGGCTAACATAAAGGTCTCCTTGGTGTTTCCTGAGTAGCTCACTGCCACCACTAAGGAGCAGGTGTCGGCCCATTGGGGAAGGGCATAGCCCCTCACCACGTGAACAGGGCAGGTGGAGAGGCTGGACATGTATCCTCTGAGGATCTCCCCTCCTATGGCAGAACCTCCCACCCCCACCACCATGACATTTGAGGGTGGAGCAAGATCCTTCAAAGGGCCAGACATGGAGGGAATGAAGAGCTGCTGGGGAAAGTGGGAGATGTGTCTGTGCATGCCTTGCCTGTCCCACTTTTCTAACAAGGGAATGGGACGGTTCATGGGGTTAGCTCCTTGTGTTTCACCTTTACCCTGTGTCCCTGATTCTCCAGGAGCCTGGCCAACCATTCGCTGATCACTACGGATCGATGGACTCCTCCGGTGCAGCCTATGCCTAAGGACAAAAAGGGCTTCCCCTCTTTCTCGTATAGGGGCAGGAGATAAGAGAGGAAGGCTTCCAGGTGATGGAGAAATCTTTGGGTCTCCTCTTGCTTCAGCACATAATCTTTCACTGCTTCATCCAACCCCGTCTTTCCCCTTAGCCCATTAATAAAGTGAGGGTTAGGAAGGAAACGGACGTCCAGCATGAGATCTAACTGGCTGGGAGGTCCATGTTTGAATCCGAAGGAATGGATGAAAACAGGTATATCCTCCCTCCTCTCTCCGAAGAGGTCAATGAGGGTGGCCTTGAGGGCATGAGGGGTCATGGGGGAAGTATCCAGAACGTATCGGGCCATGGACCTCAGGGGCTTCATGATCACCTTTTCCCTATCCATGCTCTCTTCCAGGGTTCCGTTCTTAAGGGGATGGGGCCGTCGTGTTTCTTTGAACCTCTTCATAAGGTCCTCTTTATGGGCTTCTAAAAAGAGGACCTTTACCTGAATCCCCTGGCTTTCAATCTTGTCAATTACTAGAGGGAGGTCCCTTAAACTGTCTCCTTCTCTTATGTCTATACCTAAGGCCACTTTGTCCATGGGCTGGGAAGAGGTGAGGCAGAGCTGGGCAAAGGTCTCCATGAGGGACAGGGGCAGATTATCCACGCAGTAGTATCCCATGTCCTCCAGCATCTTTATGGCCGTGCTCTTCCCAGCTCCAGAGAGTCCCGTCACGATGAGAAAAAACGGTAGAGAATTATCACTCTTCCTCTTCATCCTCTTCTCGCAGCAGGTGGTACATCTCCTTGGAACCTGGAGCTTCTAAGAGTCTTTCCTTTACCTTTTGATCCCTCAGAAGAAAGGTGATCCGGGCTAAAGCACGCAAATGGATTTCCGTAGCCTCTTCAGGAGCCAGTACCAAGAAAATGAGATAGACAGGAGCATTGTCCAAGGCCCCAAAGGGTACCCCTCGTTTGAAGCGAAAAAGGGCCATTACCGGAGATTCCAATCCTTTCACCCGGGCATGGGGAATGGCTATACCCCCTCCTATGGCAGTAGTTCCCAAGGCCTCCCTTTCTATCAGGGAACTGAGGAAGGGTTCTTTGCTGGGGAGCCTTCCTCGGGCCACCAGGGCATCAATGATTTGGTCAAGCACTTCTTCTTTAGAGTTTTCCCTGGTTTCTTCTATCTCCAGTACGTCTTCCTCAGTGAAGTAGTCTGTGATCCTCATCTGTGATCCTCATATCAGTATTGGGGATCTATGAGACCGTATCGACCGTCCTTTCTCTTGTAGAGCACATTCACTCTGTTGGTAGTGGCGTTTAGGAAAACCATGAAATGGTCCTCGGAGATGTCCATCTGGAGCACTGCCTCGTCCAAGGACATGGGCTTCATGGCAAAACGCTTCACCTCCACCACCCGGGAATCATCCCCAGGCTCAGTGGAGGGAGATAAGACTGCCTCTTCGGGACGGGGCTCCCGGGGGCGTTGTTGGATTTTCTCCTTCCTTCTCCTCACCTGTTCTTCCAGCTTATCCATCACCATGTCGATGGAAGCATAGATGTCATGAGATTCTTCAGAGCCATAGAAACTCCCCGATTTGGAGGAGATGTTCACTTCCGCTATCTGACGGAACTTTTCCACGTTCAAAATGACCTGGATGCCTATAGGCTCATCCAAATACTTTTTCAGACGCTTAATCTTCTTGTCCACGTAATCCTTCATAGCTTCTGTGAGTTGAATGTTTTTACCCGTGATCCTGACCTGCATTTCTACCCTCCTTTGAGCTACTTCTGCCTTTGCTTTATCGCTAAAAAAGGGGCTTTCAAGTGTCACAGGGAGAACCCCTCTCCCAGGTAGATACTTCTGGCCTTCTCGCTAGAGGCAATGACCTGGGGTGGCCCTGTTTCCAGGATCTCCCCTTCGCTTATCACGTAGGCCCTGTCGGTGATGTGGAGGGTCTCCCGCACGTTGTGGTCAGTGATAATCACCCCTATACCCCTCTCCTTCATGGACGTGATCACCTCCTGGAGTTCTCCTACTACGATGGGATCGATCCCAGCGAAGGGCTCGTCCAAGAGAATGAACTTGGGGGAAATGGCCAAAGCCCTGGCTATTTCCACCCTTCTCCTCTCTCCCCCCGATAAGGTGTAAGCAGGGTTGTCCTTCACCTTTTCCAGGCCCATGTCCCTGAGAAGACGACGGGTTCGGGTCTCCCGATCCCCTGGGGAAACCTCCAGAAGCTCCAAGACCCCCATAATGTTCTCCCACACCGTGAGCTTTCTGAAGACCGAGGGCTCCTGAGGGAGATATCCCAGGCCCAATCGAGCCCTCTTGTACATGGGAAGCTGGGTGATATTTCTCCCCACCATGAAGATGGCCCCGGCATCGGGGGCGATAAGGCCGGTGATCATATAAAAGACCGAGGTTTTCCCTGCACCGTTGGGTCCTAAGAGGCCAACCACCTCTCCTTGTCTCACCTCTAAGGAAACCCCGTTGACCACCTTTCTATTTTTGAAGCTTTTTTCCAGACCCTGGGCCCTTAATTTCACTTTTCATCTCCCCCTGGGGATAAATGACGGCGTTGACCCGTCCTTTCCCCCCTACTACCACACTTCTATCCTCCTTGGGATAGTAGAGCATCTTTTCCCCCAGCACCAGGTTTTTCCCTTCCCAGGCTTTGGGGTGACCCGTAAACTCCACCACATCGTCCTTCATACGGTATTCTGCTTCCTCTGACAGTATCACCCTGTCGCCCTTTTCCACCTTGACGCGGCCCTTAGCCAGGATCCGGTCTACTTTTCCCCTATGGCTCTTGGCATTTTCTTTTGCGGCTATGAACACCTTCAGCCTGTCGGCAAAGAGGGTGAGGTCTCCCTTGACAGCCTTGACAGCTCCTGTGAAAAGGATCCATCCCTTTTTGGCATGGGCCTCCATCTTTTGGGAAGTGACAATTATAGGTTCTTCCTTCTTGATTCCTTTTTCCCCTTTAGCCCAGCCCCAGCTCCCTGGCATCACCAGGAAGGCCGTAATGATCAGAAGTGGAACTAACTTTCTCATTGGAACACCGCCTTCTTCAGTTTTTTCACCCGGATCCACCCAGAGGAAGGTTTTGCCACAAAACCCCTCCCCTCTATCTCATACCTCCCCCTAACCTGGAAGGGAAGGGGACTGCTAACCAGATTCTTTTGGGTGTCCCAGTAAACCTTGGAGACCCTTAGAGTCTCTGATTCGAACCGGATTTGCACGTCTCCCCATATCTCTCCCAGCTTCTTTTTCTGGTCCAGTTCCCCTTCCCTTCCGGAGATGAGCAAGGGTTTTTTGGGCTTGAACTGATAGATGATACGCACACCCCACAGGTGGATGCGATTTCCCATCAATTCGGCCTTCTGGGCTTCCAACTCCCAGATCACCTTGCCCCCTTGGGTGCTGGTGAGGTAAATGTTTTCCATAACCCCCTTTCCTGTTGCTTCTTCTCTCTGCTGGGCCTTTTTCCCTTCTTGCCGATAGAAACGGACCCCTTGCCAGAGAACCCAAATAGTCAATGCCAGCACACCCAAGGCCAAAAGGATGACGAGCCTTTTTTTAGACAATCCCTTCATTGCCAATACTGTCGAGTGGCCTTGTCCCATTTTCCCTGGACCTGCAGGAGAAGTTCTATAAACTCTCTTACCGCCCCCTTACCTCCGGGGGCCCGGGTTACCAGATGGGCCGCCTCTTTCACTTGGGTATGGGCATCAGCCACTGCTACGGCCACCCCTGTCCTTATCATGATGGGAATGTCCACCAGGTCATCTCCCATATAGGCTATTTCATAGTCTTTGACTCCAGCCTCCCCCTTCAACTTATTGTAGGTAACCAGTTTATCCTTGCTATCTTGGAATATAAAAGGTATGCCCAGTTCCTTAGCCCGTCTCTCCACCACCTCTGATTTTCGTCCTGTGATGATAGCCGTTTTTATTCCTACCCTATGGAGAAGGACAATACCGTGGCCGTCTCTTACATTAAAAAACTTGAACTCCTGGCCATGATCCCCAAGGACTATCCGTCCGTCGGTGAGGACACCATCAACGTCCATGATCACCAGTCTTACCTTCTTGAGCTTCTCCTCCATACTCTACTTTGCCTTCCTTCTCTTGTTTTCTGGTTATCATAGGGTATATTCCCATTCAAACCATGATGGAAGCCCAGGTATCCCAGAAGGCAAGAGGGATTCTGGCCCTTTTCCAGGCCAGGGCCAAGGGAGAACTTTATCTTGTGGGGGGATTCCTCAGGGATCTTCTCCTAAGTCGAGACTCCAAGGACTTAGATTTCCTGTATTTCGGGGATCCTCGGGTCCTTTTAAAGGACCTGCCCCGGCCTTGGTTCCCATTGGATCCTTTCCGGGGTGTCTTCAGGGTTATATGGGATGAGTACCAGGTGGATATAGCGGCTCCCAGAGCCCATAAGTTAGAAGAGGACTTGAAGGAGCGGGACTTCACCGTGAACGCCATGGCCTTTTCCCTTTCCCAGAACTCCCTGGTAGATCCCTGGGGAGGTAGAGAGGATCTGAGGAAGAAGCGTCTAAGGGTCCTCACCCCTTGGGCCTTCAGAGAGGACCCTTTGAGGGTGCTGAGGACCTTCCGCTTGGCCCTGCAATTAGGTTTTTCTCCCACCCATGACACTTTAGACCTGGCGGAGAGATGGGCTGGCCTCTTGGTGAATGTAGCCCCAGAACGTATTCGGGATGAGATTTCCCTCATTTTAGCCTATCCCCAGTCTTCTAAAGCCTTCCTCGCCATGGGCTCCCAAGGGATCTTGGGTGTCCTTCTTCCCGAGGTAGAGGAGGGGCAAGGGATCCTGCAAGGGAAATGGTGGGGCATAAATCTCAAGGAGCACCTTTTGGCTTCCTTATGGGCCTTGGAGAGGCTCCTTCCCTTTTTGGAAAGCTTCTTTTCTCCCTACGCCCCGGAGCTAAAGGGGCTTCTTAGGAAAGAGGTCGAAGGAGGGGTTTCCAGGGAAAAGATCCTCAAGCTGGCCTCTTTGATCCATGATATAGGAAAACCCTTTACCATGGTAAAAAGACCAGAAGGTCTCACCTTTTGGGGTCATGACAGGGAGGGAGGTGAACAGGCCAAGGGCATAGGTAAGAGGCTGGGATTTGGCACAAGGGCATCCGACCTCCTGGCTCTTCTTGTGGGACACCATATGTGGATTCACCTTTTGGCCCGCCAGGGGCTGGTCACCCAAAAAGCCAAGGGCCGTTTCTTCCGCTGTTTAGGGGAAAAAGGGTTGCTGGTGGGTCTCCTCTCCTTGGCCGATGCCTTGGCCAGTAGCGGTGAAAGGGGCTTCTTTTACCTTCTACCCCAGGTGAGGGAGATGTTTTCCTTTTACTATGACACCTTCCTCTCCGACACGAAGCTCCAGCATCCCCTCCTGGATGGAAGGGAAGTGATGAAAATTCTGGGCCTCAGCCCAGGTCCTATGGTGGGCCAGGCCCTGAAGGCTTTGATAGAGGCCCAAGGAGAGGGAAAAGTGAACAGTAGAGAAGAGGCTGTAGCCTTTGTTAAAAACCTGGGGGGAACTGCCCCTTGAAGCCCTCCTCGGTAAGGTATACTTATAAATAATGGGGAGGTTTTTTATGGAAATTCCGGAGGACCTGCTGTACACCCGAGAGCACTCCTGGGCAAGGCAAGAAGGGGATGGCCAGGTGGTCGTAGGGGTGACGGAGTTCATTCAAGATGAACTGGGGGAGATAACCTACGTGGAGCTGCCTGAAGAGGCTATGCAGGTTAATCAGATGGAGGTCATCGGGTCTCTGGAATCTCTTCGGGGGGTGACGGAGATATACGCCCCTGTCTCTGGCAAGGTTACAGAGGTAAATGAACTCCTCTTGGATGATCCCACCATTCTCAATGATGATCCTTATGGAGATGGTTGGATCGCCGTGGTGGAAGTGGAGGATCCTGAGGAGCTTAAAAGACTCATGGATGCTACAGACTACCAGGCCCTTATTGAGAGGGACCTGGAAGGTTTGCCCTTGGACGATGAAGAATAGAAATAAAACAGTGCTTAATAAACTTGCCCTTCCCCCATTATCTGGGGGAAAACTGGGTAAAAGCCTGTGAATTTTATTCCCATCTACACAAATTTTTTACGTAATGGTGACTTTGCCTGAAAAATAAGCTCCATAAATGCAGCTCTAAATTACTGATATACTTTCCTTTCCCAGTACTCTTTGCAGGAATCGGCCTGTGATGGAAGTTGGAGAAAGGGCTACCTCTTCGGGGGTGCCTTGAGCGGCTAAATAACCTCCCTCCTCTCCCCCTTCGGGCCCCAGATCTATAACCCAGTCGGCGTTCTTGATGACATCTAAATGGTGTTCGATGACGATCACCGTGTTGCCCATGTCCACTAACCGGTGGAGGATCTCTAAAAGGCGGCACACATCTTCCAGGTGGAGGCCTGTGGTAGGTTCATCCAGGATGTAAAGGGTGTGCCCCTGAGGCCTCCGGGAGAGTTCCCTGCTCAGCTTTACCCTCTGGGCTTCCCCTCCCGAAAGGGTTGTCGCTGGCTGTCCCAGTTTGATATAGCCCAGGCCCACCTCCTGGAGGGTCTGCAATCTCCTCTTTATGGCAGGAATGGACTGGAAAAAAGTAAGGGCCTCGTTAACGGTCATCTCTAACACATCGTGGATGTTTTTTCCCTTGTACCGGATGTCCAGGGTCTCTCTGTTGTATCGCTCTCCACCGCACACCTGGCATGTGACGTAAAGATCGGGAAGGAAGTGCATCTCTACCAGCAGAGCCCCTTCTCCCCGACAATGCCCGCATCTCCCCCCTTTCACGTTAAAACTGAACCGCCCCGGTTTATAGCCTCGAGCCCGGCTTTTGGGGAGGCTGGCGAAGAGTTCCCTTATAGGGGTAAAGAGGCCCGTGTAGGTGGCGGGATTGGACCGGGGGGTCCGCCCTATGGGGGATTGATCTACCATGACCACCTTATCTACCTTATAAATCCCCATTAGCTCCCTGTAGGGACCATAGGGAAGGCGGGTCTTTTGGAGGCAGTTCTTCAGAGCGGGGTAAAGGGTATCCACCACTAAACTGGACTTCCCCGATCCAGAAACCCCTGTGACACAGATAAAGCATCCCAAGGGAAAGGCAACGTCTATGCCTTTCAGGTTGTGGAGGAAGGCCCCTTTGATGATTAAATGGCCCTGGGAAGGCCGGTATTTGTTAGGTGTGGGCACCCTCTTCTCTCCCCTCAGGTATTGACCTGTAATGGATGAAGAGGTGGACTCCACTGCAAGAGGGGGGCCGGAGGCCACCACGTGGCCCCCTTCGCGCCCTGCTCCCGGTCCCAGGTCCACCACGTGGTCAGCGGTCCTGATGGTGGCTTCATCGTGCTCCACCACAATCACCGTGTTTCCTAAGTCCCGAAGCCGCTTCAGGTTGTCTAAGAGACGGTGCTGATCCCTGGGATGAAGGCCCACACTGGGCTCATCCAGAACGTAGGTGACTCCCACTAAGCCAGAGCCTATCTGGGTAGCCAGACGAACCCTCTGACTTTCCCCCCCAGATAAGGTGGCAGAGGCCCTGCTAAGGGTGAGATATCCCAGACCCACATCCTGAAGGAATCTCAGTCGGCTTACTACCTCTTTCAGGATCCTCTCTCCTATGGCGGCCTTTTCTCCGGGGAAGGTGAGACGGGAGAAGAAGGACAGCGCTTGGGTTACGGCCATGGCAGTCACTTGAGCAATATTGTAACCTTGGACCTTCACCCACAGGCTTTCGGTTTTCAGCCGGGTACCCCCACACTGGGGACAGGAGATCTCCTCCATGTACTGCTCTATCTCCTCTCTCACCCTTTCAGATTCTGTCCCCCTGTAGCGTCTCTCCAGATGGGAGATTACCCCTTCAAAGGGGGCCTTGAAACTCCTGGCTCGCCCTCGCCATCGGTACCGGAAGGGAAACCTTTCCGATGTACCGTAAAGGATGGTTTTCTGATCTTCCATGTCCAGTTGACCGAAGGGAACGTCAAGGGGAATGCCCCTGTGCCTTGCCAGTTCCAGGAGGAGCTGGCTGTGGTAGTCCGAGTCCCTCCAAGGTATGATGGCCCCCTTTATAATGGGGCAGGAAGGATCCACCACTCTATCCGGGTCTATCTCTCTTCGGAATCCCAATCCGTCGCACCGGGGACAGGCTCCGTAAGGGGAGTTGAAAGAGAAAATCCGGGGGGAGATTTCGGGCAGGCTCACACCACAGATGGGGCAACTCAGCTTCTCACTGAAGAGGACTTCCCTTCCATCTTTCCTCCAGATGAGCACCAATCCCTCCCCTTTGGAGAGGGCCAACTCTAAGGAATCGGCTAAACGGGCCCTGTCCCCTCCTCTCACCACTAATCGATCTACCACCAGATCGATGGTGTGTCTTTTGTTCTTGTCCAGAGGGGGAAGAGAGTCGAGGCGTAGGGTTTCTCCGTCCACCCTGACTCTCACAAATCCCTCCTGTCTGAGGGACGAGAGGAGATCCCTGTACCCCCCCTTCCTCCCACTCACCAGAGGAGACAAGATTTGGATCTTCATCCCCTGGGGCCAGGAGAGGATCTCTTCCACCATCTCTTGGGGAGACATGGATGTGATGGGCTTGCCGCATTGGGGACAGTAGGGGGTGCCCAATCTGGCAAAGAGGAGCCTGAGATAGTCATAAATCTCCGTTACTGTACCTACAGTGGACCTGGGGTTCTTGCTCACTCTCTTCTGATCAATGGCCACAGCAGGAGAGAGACCTTCAATGGAGTCCACATCGGGTTTCTCCATAAGGGCCAGAAACTGGCGAGCGTATGCCGATAGGGATTCTACATAGCGGCGCTGCCCCTCAGCGTAAATGGTGTCAAAAGCCAGACTGGACTTTCCCGAGCCCGAAAGCCCAGTGATGACCACCAGGGAGTTCCTGGGGATCTGAAGATCTATATTCTTCAGATTGTGCTGCCTGGCCCCTTTAATAACGATCCAGGGTGTGCTCATCGCCCGCCTTCTCCCCTATTTGAGGCTACCTTTCTGGTCATTGATTTAGGTAGTGTCCTGCCCCTTTGCAAGCTCCTTGGACCTTTTGGCGGCGGCTTCCACCCCATCCATAATGATACCCCGGATCCCTGCCCGTTCCATGGCGTGGAGGGCAGCTATAGTGGTGCCTCCAGGGGAAGCAACCATTTCCATCATGAGGACAGGGTGCCCCTTCAGTTCCTCTAAGAGCCGGAGGCTGCCCTTCATAGTCTGGATAACCAGGGCAGACGCTAAGTCCCGGGGGAGGCCTACCTTTACCCCCGCGTCCGAGAGGGCCTGGAGAAAGAGGAAAACGTAGGCGGGACCGCTTCCCGAAAGTGCCGTTACGGCATCCATGAGACCTTCGGCCACCTCTATCACAATGCCCAAGGGGGACAGGAGTTTTTCTACTATCTCCCTCTCCTTGGGTCCTGTGTTGGGTCCCAAGGCACAGACTAAGGCCCCTTCTCCCACCAAGGCAGGGGTGTTGGGCATAACCCGGACTATTCGAGCATTGGGGGAGACCCTTTTTTGGATAAAAGAGCTGGACATCCCCGCTGCTATGGACATTAGGAGTCTTCCTTCAACAAGACCCCCCATCTCAGCCAAAAGGCCCTCTATCTGTTGGGGTTTTACGGCTACCAGGATCACATCGGTTTCCTCAAGGGCCTCCTGGAGGGATGATGCCAAGATAAGAGGATACCTCCCTTCCAACTCTCTCTTCCTCTGGTCTGACACCTCATAGCCTGTGAGGGCAATCTCCCCCTTCTGGACCTGGGGCAGAAGACCCTTCAGAATAGCCTCTCCCATTTTTCCAAGGCCGATGATGCTACATTTCATGGTATACCTCCATAAAGTTTTTATTTTCAAGCTGTTAGCTTGCACTACCCTTCATAAAAAACCGCGTTATTAGAATACCAGAATATGTAGAAGATCTTTTTTTATCATTTCCTGTAGGTAATTGAAAATTAACCCTTGACATCTTTATAACTTTGTTGTTAGCTTTCTAGGGGAAAAAACCGATGGGCTTTGAAGGGAGTCTAAAACAGAAAGGAGGGGAGTATGACAAAGGCAGAACTGGTGGCCATAATGGCCAAGGAGGCAAGCGTTACCAAGTCGGCCGCGGAGAAGGCCCTGGGTGCCTTCACCGACGGGGTGAAGGGTGCTATGGCCCGGGGTGAGAAAGTGACCTTGGTGGGTTTTGGCACCTTCATGGTAGCCGAGAGGGCCCAGAGGAGAGGGCGTAATCCCCAGACCAAAGCCGAGATCATTATCCCCGCCAGCAAAGTGCCCAAGTTTAAACCTGGCAAGGCCCTCAAGGATCTGGTAAATAAGTAAATCTTTTATCCATCCGTCTCCGGGGCCCTTTAGGGCCCCGGATTTTCTACGCCCTTTTTCCACAGCAGTGCTTGTACTTTTTCCCGCTACCACAGGGACAAGGTTCGTTTCTGCCGATTTTTCTCCCCTCTCTCCTGTAGGGTTGGAGGGAGTCTCCCCCTTCAGCGGCGGCGACCATTTCTCCCCGGTGTTCCTTGTAAGCCCTTCTCTCCCGCCTGGTGAGGGGACGGGCCGATGTACTCTCCTCCCGGACTTGGAGGCGGAAGAGGGTCTCTACCACCTGGCCCTTGAGACGGTCTATCATATCCATAAAGAGGTCGTAGGACTCTTTCTTGTACTCGTTGAGGGGATCTTTCTGGCCGTACCCCCTGAGGCCAACCCCTTCCCTTAAATGATCCATGGCCAAAAGCTGATCTTTCCAAAGGTTGTCCAGGATATAAAGGGTGACCATGCGCTCCAAATTCCTGAACTGCTCAGCGCCTACCTCTTCCTCTTTCCTTTGATATGCCTCTTTAATCCGGCTACTTAGGAGATCTCCAATCTCTTCCCGGGACAGGCCCTGGAGTTCCTGGGCATCCCCTGAGATACCGAAGCGCCTCTCCATCTCTTTTGTTAGACCCTCGAGATTCCATTCCTCGGGTCTACTCTTCTCAGGGAGGAAGAATTCTAAGGCAGCCTCCAAAAGATCCCGGGCCATTTCCAGGATCTCCTCCTTCATGTCCTTCTCTTCCAGGATCTCTCGCCTCTGGGTGTAGATGACCTCCCTCTGCCTGTTCATTACGTCGTCGTACTCCAAGAGGTGCTTTCTGATCTCGAAGTTATGGCCTTCTACCTTCTTCTGGGCGTTTTCTATGGCCCGGCTCACCATATTGTGCTCTATGGGTTCCCCTTCCTTCATGCCCAGTTTGTCCATGACCTTAAGAAGTTTATCACCTCCGAATATGCGTAAGAGGTCGTCTTCCAGAGAGAGATAAAAACGGCTGGAACCCGGGTCCCCCTGTCTCCCCGATCTGCCCCTGAGTTGGTTATCTACCCGTCGGGATTCGTGGCGTTCGGTGCCTACAATATGGAGGCCTCCCAGCTCAACCACCTTCTCGTGCTCCTTCTGGGTGACTATTTGGGCCTCGGCCAAGGCCTTTTCCCACTCCTCCGGCGTGATTTCATCTTCTTTATTGAAGCGTTTTTTAAGAATGTCCCTGGCCAGAAACTGGGGGTTTCCCCCCAACAGGATGTCTGTTCCCCTTCCAGCCATGTTGGTGGCGATGGTTACGGATCCCAGCCTCCCCGCCTGAGCAATAATCTCTGCTTCCTTCTCGTGATATTTGGCATTGAGAACGTTATGTCTTATCCGGCGCTTCTTCAGCATGGCTGAGAGCTTTTCCGAATTCTCTATAGAAGTAGTGCCCACCAGAACAGGCTCTCCTTCCTTGTGGAGGTTTTCTATCTCTTGAGCCACGGCCTCAAACTTCTCCTTTTGGGTTCTGAGGACCAGGTCGGGATAGTCTGGCCGGATCATGGGCTTGTGGGTGGGAACCTCAATTACCTCTAAGCCGTATATTTCCATGAACTCTCCCGCCTCTGTAGCAGCTGTTCCCGTCATGCCTGCCAGCTTGTTGTACATGCGGAAGTAGTTTTGGAAGGTGATGGTAGCTAAGGTCTGGTTCTCGCTCTCTATCTTCACCCCCTCTTTGGCTTCTACCGCTTGGTGAAGGCCATCACTCCACCGCCTGCCCGGCATAAGGCGGCCTGTAAACTCATCTACAATAACCACCTTTCCCTCTTTAACCACGTAATCCACGTCCCTTTTAAAAAGAACATGGGCCTTGAGGGCCTGCTCCACATGGTGGAGGATATCGATGTTGGAGGGATCGTAAAGGCTTTCACTCTTGAGGACCTTCATCCTGTTCAATTGGTCTTCTACCCTTGTCACCCCCTCCTCAGTAAGAGTGACGGCCCGGTCTTCCTCATCCACCTCATAGTGGGCATCCTTTTTCAGCAGACGCACCACTTTGTCGGCCACATAGTAAAGGTCTGGAGATTCCTCTGAAGGACCAGAAATGATGAGAGGGGTACGGGCCTCGTCTATAAGGATGGAATCCACCTCATCTACTATGGAGTAGTTCAGCTCCCTCTGAACACATTCGGATATATCCCAGGCCATATTATCCCTAAGGTAGTCAAAGCCGAATTCGTTGTTCTGGCCGTAGGTGATGTCGGCTACATAAGCCTCTCTCCTGGAACATGGAACCAGACGGGTTTTGAATATTCTGGGATCCTCCCATTCCACAAGAAAAGAGGCGTCATGCTGGATCACTCCCACGGTGAGACCCAGGGTGAGGTATATGGGACCCATCCACAAGGCGTCCCTTTTGGCCAGATAGTCGTTTACGGTGACCAGATGGACCCCTCTCCCATCTAAGGCATTGAGATAGATAGGCATGGCAGCCACCAGGGTCTTGCCCTCACCTGTCTTCATTTCGGCGATCTTCCCCTGATGGAGGACAATGCCTCCCAATACCTGGACATCGAAGGGACGCATCTTCACCGTCCGCTCGGCCACTTCCCTAACCACAGCGAAGGTCTCTACCAAAAGGTCCTCTAAAAAGGCTCCCTCTCCCAACTGGTTTCTAAATTTCTGGGTCTTAGCAGCCAAGGCTTCCAAAGAGAGGCCTTTCACCTCTTCCTCTTTGGCGTTCACCTTGTGAACCGTAGGCCAGAGCTTTTTAATCTCCCTTTCATTTTTGGTGCCTACTACTTTTTCAACCAGCTTCATTATCATCTTTGCCTGCTCCTCTATTTCGCTAAGGTGTACATATATACCCTAAGGGGAACAAAACCAAGGCGGTTTCCTTTCTCCTGCCAATAGGAGAGAGGTGACTGGAGATCTGAGATGTGAAAAGACGCGGGTCTTGTTTATCCGATTCTCAAGAAGAGATAAGTGGCCAGGGATAGGTAGATAAAGGTGCCCATGATGTCGTTGAGAGTGGCTATGGAGGGAACGGTGAGGGCGGGGTCCACCCCTATTCTTTTGGAGGATATAGGTACAAGGACACCTATGACAGAAGATATAGTCATGGAAACCAGAAGGGAAAAACCTACAGAGATACCCAGCATGGGGTTTTGCTGGACCAAGACCACCAGACCTGTAGCCAAGGCCCCCGCCACCAGCCCCATGATGGAGCCCACTCCCAGTTGCCTTTTGAGGATCCTCCATGCCATTCCTTCCATCCTTCCTGTGGCCATGGCCCGAACGATGATGGTCTGGGTTTGGTTGCCCACAGCACCGGATAGTGCCATGATGAGAGGTACAAAGAAGGCCACAGATACAAAAGTGGAGATGGTGTGATGGTAATGTTTTATCACCAGACCAGAGAACATCTCCCCCACTAAGGTGAAAGCCAGCCATGGGAGCCTGAAACCGGCGACCCGCAGGGTGGATGCCTCCCATAGCTCCTCTTCGGAGGTTCCCACCATCTTGTAGATGTCTTCTGTGGCCTCTTCCTGGATGATATCTATAACGTCATCCACGGTTACCACACCCACCAAGCGGTTGCTGTCATCCACAACGGGCACTGCCAAAAGGTCATAACGGGCCACAATCCGGGCTACCTCCTCCTGGTCCATACCAGCCTTCACCCTTACCACGTCAGTGTTCATCACGTTTTTTAGCTTGACCTTGGGATCCTGGAGGATGAGTTGGCGCAGGGAGAGAACCCCTACCAAATGGTTCCTGGAATCCACTATGTATGTGTATAAGACCTCTTTTTCCTCAGAGCATCGCACCTCCTCTATGGCTTCCTCCACAGTTAAATCCTCTGATAAGGCCAAAAAGTCCGTAGACATAATGCGTCCCGCCGTCTCTTCGGGATAGCTGAAGAGGTGATCCACATCCTTCTCTTTCAGGAAGGGGAGGAATTCCTCCCTCTTGTCGTCAGATAGGGTTTCCAAAATTTCTACGGTTTTATCGGAGGGAAGATGGCTTAAGATCTTCAGAATCTCTTGGGGTTCCAGGTCTTCCAGGACCTCCACCTGAAGGAGGAAATCCATTTCCACCATTACCTGGGCTGCCTTAGGGGGCTCTAAGAGATTAAAGAGGACCTGTCTCTCCCTTTTGCTGAGCTGCACCATAAGTAGGGCAATGTCGGCAGCATGGAGCTTCTCCAAGGCCTTTTTCAGATGCCCATAGGCCTCTTTTCTTAGAAGGCGCTTGGCTGACTCCACAGCAAGCCTATGGGAATGGTTAATAGGCATCTCTCACATCCCTTCCCCTTGATAGTAACCCAGCTCTCTCAAAGCCCCTTCCTTCTTTCTCCACTTCTCTTTCACCTTCACCCATAGGTCCAAATAGATTTTTGTCCCCAGCAGACCTTCCAACTCGGTCCGGGCCTTCTCCCCTATAAGTTTAAGCATCTGTCCCTTCCGCCCTATAAGGATCCCCTTCTGAGAGGCTCTCTCCACATAGATGACAGCTCGGATTACCAGGAGGTCCCTTTTCTCCCTGATCTCTTCCACCACCACGGCCGTAGAATAGGGGATCTCCTCATGGGTGAAGAAAAAAACCTTTTCCCTAATAGCCTCGGCTATGAGGAACTCCACAGACTGGTATGTGACCATGTCTGGGGGATAAAGGTATGGCCCATGGGGCAACAGGGAGAGGAGAGCGTCTATGAACCCCTTTACTCCCTCCCCTGTGAGGGCGGATAAGGCCAGGACTTTGATAAAGGGACCTTGGGTTTTAAGCTCTGAAGCTCTCTCTTCCATCTGGATTCCTTTCATAAGGTCTATCTTATTCACCACCCCTATCACAGGTTTCCCCCTTTCTCCGGAGAACACCTGCTTTATGGCCAGTTGATCCTCATGGATGATGCCTCTCACGCCATCTATTAGGAGTGCCACCACATCCACAGCCTTCACGGTTTTCTGGGCCACCCCTACCATGTACTCATTCAGCCTGTGCATGGGTTTATGGATGCCTGGGGTGTCCAAAAAGACTATCTGGCCCTCATCGGAGGTGTGGATCCCCAAAACCCGGTTTCTGGTAGTTTGGGGTTTGGGGGTGACTATAACCACCTTTTCTCCCAAAAGGGCGTTCATGAGGGTAGATTTCCCCACATTAGGCTTGCCCACCAATGCGACGAAGCCCGAGGGGCCCTCTTTAAGAAGAATCGTTTCTCCATTTACGTCTTTGCAAGGGTCCAAAACCATCCTCCAACTGCCTCACTTCCTTGATAGCAGGATCGAATCCGGAGACCTTCGCCCCTTCCTCTTTTGATAGGGCAGCCGTAAGATAAAGCCATTAAATAAGATAAATCAAGGGTGAAAAGGACAAGAGGCATCGCCCAAACTCTCGAGAAAGTAGCAGGCGAGACTCGTGCATCTGGGACATGTCCAGGCCATCAAGCAGAGATGCGTTGAGATTGGTGGAGATTGCCCCTTGGGAAAGTACTTCCCAAGTCTTTACACAAGTCCCTACGAGTCTCAATAAGTCTCCCTAAATCTCAACAAGTCTCAGCAAGTTTCTCTGCCTCGCAGCAGTGAGAATGGGAGTCGAGGTTTATATCACCTCTCCAGGTCTTAAGAGTCCCGTGATTTCGGGAAACCCGCCCATGAGGTTCATGTTCTGAACAGCCTGACCCGATGCCCCCTTCACCAAGTTGTCCAGGGCAGAGGTGATCACCAGGGTCCCTGTCCTTCTGCTCCACACCAAGCCTATGTCACAGAAGTTGGATCCCCGAACGTCATGGGTGTTGGGCATCTCTCTAAGGGGCAGAACCCGGACAAAGGGGCACGGTGCATAAAAGGAAGTGTAGAGTTCATGGACATCTTCCAAGGATAACGTTTGGGCTTTCTCTTCCTTCACCCTGGTGTAAATGGTGCTGATAATTCCCCGGTTCATGGGTACTAAGTGGGGGGAGAAAAGGATTTGGGGCTTGATGCCTGTAAAAGCCCCCAATGCCTCCTCCATCTCTGGCTGATGGCGGTGTTGCCCTATGGAATATGGAGTGAAGGATTCGTTACACTCGGGGAAGTGGAAGCGCTGGCTGGGTTTTCTGCCTCCCCCTGTCACCCCTGATTTGCAGTCGGCGAATATGGGCGCAGGGTGGATACATTGGGCCTTGAGGAGGGGGGCCAATGCCATGACCACTCCCGTCACGTAACACCCCGGATTGGCCAGGAGCCGGGCCTGGGCAATGGCAGAAGGGAACAGCTCCGGTAGGCCAAAGACGGCATCCTTCAGCAGTTGAGGGGCCTCATGTCCCATGTAGTACCACGCCTCGTAAACTTTGGGATCTTTGAACCTGAAGTCGCCGCTGAGATCTATTACCTTTAGCCCTGTGTCCAAGAGGACAGGAATGACCTTCATGCTGGAACCGTGGGGGAGACAGAGAAAGGCCAGCTCTGCTTTAGATGCCAGTGTCTCAGGCACTAAACCCTGTAATGTTTTCTGGTATACACCCCGAAAGGCAGGGAAGACCTGGGAAAAGGCCTGGCCTTTATATGTCTCGGAGGTGACCATGGTAACCTCCACCTTTGGATGGGCCACAAGGATCTTCATGAGTTCCAAGCCTGTGTAACCCGTGGCACCCACAACGGCCACTCTCATCTTCTCTTCACCTCCCTCAGTTTACTTGTGGTCCATACGGTTCCGTCCTTCTTGAAGTAGAACCGGCCTCCGTAAGGATCCCGGGGTACCCTGGAAAGGAGACCCACCCTTACTAAATCTTGAAGTGTTCGAGGAAAGAGGCCATACCTCTTTTTATATTCCCCGGCAAGTTTTTCCAAAGCCTCCATGGTGGTAAGGGTCTGGAGACGCTTTTTGATGGCTTCTTTGAGCTTGGGATCTTGAAGGGACTGATAAAGCCCTTGAAGGTAGATTACGGCTGCCGAAAAACGGCCCTTTTCTGAATAGAGCCGGGAGACCAGCAGGGGAAGATAGGAAGGGGCCTCGGGAGCGTGGGCAGCCATGGCTAAGTATTTGGCTCCTTCCACAGGCTCTTTCTTGAAGTAGAAGAGGAGAAAACCCAAATAGAAGGGGATCCTCCAGTCCCCTTTCCGATATTCCAATCCCTTTTTCAAAAGGGAGATGGAGCGGTCCGCCTCTCCCTTCCAGGGAAGGACGTTAGCCGCAAGGTAATAAGGTTCCAGGTAGTAGGGGTCCAGGTCTAAGGAGAGGGCCAGGGCCTGGGTCATCCACTTTACCTGAGCAGGAGTGGGGATGGTTTTACCCCCGTATATTTGGGCCACCTTCACCAGATAGTAATCGGCCAAAAGGGGCTTAAACTCCAAGGTTGATAGCTTAGCTACCTCCTTCTTAGGCAGAGGGGGAAGGGCCTTTTTCACAGTGGGGGAGGTATTCAGGTGAAACCAGCAGGTGATAGGAATCAGGACCACCAGAAGAAGGACCCCCATGCCTTGCTTCACTTCATCTCCCTCTTTTTAAAGATAAGGGTAGCGGCCAGGAGTAGGATAAGAATGTAGCAAAAGGCGTAAAGGGCCGTTTTCAAGAGGTTGGTGTGATCCAAAGGCAGATTATGCACGGCAGCAATCTTAAGGTCCAGGACCGACAGGTCGGGAAAGATATAGAAGGCTCCCTTGGCCAAGGCCTTGAGGATGGGGGAGGTATGCCTCCCTAAGGGGCTCTTCAGTATATCCACCACCTGATGGGTGCTTTCTCCCACCAAATAGACGGCCAGGGTGAAGAAGAGGGCAAGAAGGGGGGAACTGGCAAAGCTGGAGAAGAAGATGGACACAGCCAGAATAAGTATGGCTTCCAAAAAGATGAAGGAGGATGCCAGGACCAACTTGCCCCAGGCCACGTAGGGGGGAGAATAGAGGCGGGAGGTTTTATAGAAATAGAAGGTGGTCACCAGCATGAAGAGGGTGACCAGCACCATGGAGAGGCCCACCAGGGCCACCAATCCACCATACTTGCCAAAGATGTAGTTTCCCCTGCTGATGGGCTTGGAAAGGACCATGTATATGGACCTTTTATCCAGATCCTTTGCCATGAGATGGGTCCCCATGAAGAAGGCTAAGAGAAGCCCCGTAAAGGTAAGGGTGGAAAGCCCTAAGTCCTGAGTGACCTTCAGGATGTTGCCTATGGAGAGGTCTGCTATCACCCCCGAAGCAATGAGGAGGAGAAGAGCAAAGACCAGGATCCCCAGAAAGGCCCTTTCCCTCACACCCTCTTTAAGGGTGACCCAGGCCAAGACCAAGCTAGCCCTCAGGTTCACCCTGAACCTCCTTTACAAAGATCTCTTCCAAGGTGAGTTTCTTCCTCTCCAATGCGTAAAGGGGGAGCCCCAGATCCTCGACAGTGTTTATAGCATCCCACAGCCCATTTTCGGGGATTTCCGTTTGGGTGACATGTCCTATAAGGGTGACATCCTGAAATCCCCGTTCTTGCAAGGTGTTTCTGTGGTCACCCTCCAGTTTCAGGATCCAGGATGGGGTATCCAGGATGCGAGAGGGGCTTCCCAGATAGGTTAGATGCCCCTTGACCAGGATTCCTACCCGGTCGCAGACGGTTTCCACGTCGTGGAGGATATGGGAGCTAAAGAAAACGGTTTTACCGGCACTTTTCAGGTTTAAGATGAGTTGGGAAACCTCCCCCCTGCCCAAAGGATCCAGACCTGACATGGGCTCGTCCATTATAATGATTTGGGGGCTACCCACCAAGGCCTGGGCTATCCCCAAGCGCTGAGCCATCCCTTTGGAGTACTTCCTGATAACCATTTTACCGGCCTGCTCCAGTCCTACCAACTCCAATAATTCATGGATCCTCCCTTTCATGTCCATGCCCTTCATGCCCACCAGTCTGCCGGCAAAGTATAGGAACTCCTCCCCTGTGAGGTGGTCGTAAAAAGAAGGGTTTTCTGGAAGATAGCCCAGGTGCCCCCTTGCCTGGGGAAGGCGAGAGTCCTTCCCCAAGATCTCTACCCTCCCCCGGGTGGGGAAGAGGAGGTTCATGATAATCTTGATGGTAGTACTCTTCCCGGCACCATTGGGCCCAACAAAACCGAAGATTTCCCCCTTGCGGATCTCCAGATTGAGCCCCTCCAAAGCGATTATCTTCTCTTTTAGCCCTTTCTTGTAGTGTTTGGTGAGGTTCTCTACCCTGACAGAGACGTGAGACACGGCCTATTATCCGAAGATGCCCATGGCACGCCATTTATGACGGCGCTCCATGGCAAGTTGGTCTGGATCTTTCCCCAAAAGCTCCTTGAGGTGCCGTCGGATAACCCTTTTAAGTATGGAAGCAGCCCTCTTATGATCCCTATGGGCCCCGCCCAAGGGCTCCTTGACAATCTCGTCGATCACCCCCAGTCTCAGGAGGTCCTGGGCCGTGACTCCCATGGCTTCCGCGGCTAAGGGGGCCTTGTCCGTGTTCCTCCACAGGATGGATGCACAGCCTTCAGGGGAAATCACAGCATATACAGCGTTCTCTTGCATGAGGAGGCGATCGCCTACGGAAAGGGCCAAAGCCCCTCCACTGCCCCCTTCCCCTGTTATAGAGACAACGATGGGTACCTTAAGGGTGGACATCTCATACAGGTTGTATCCGATAGCCTCTGCCTGGCCCCTCTCTTCCGCTCCAATGCCAGGAAAGGCACCAGGAGTGTCTATGAAGGTGAGAACGGGGAACCCAAATTTCTCAGCCAGCTTCATGATCCTCAGGGCCTTACGGTAGCCCTCAGGATGGGGCATGCCAAAGTTCCTCTCTATGTTTTCCTTTGTTGATCTCCCCTTTTGATGGCCTATGATAGCTACGGTTCTTCCTTCAAATTTGGCTAGGCCGGCTACCACGGCTCTGTCCTCGGCGAACCTTCTGTCTCCCCTGAGTTCCACAAAATTGGTGGTCGTCTCTTTGACGTACTCCAACGTGTAAGGTCTCATGGGATGACGGGCCACCTGAACCCGTTGCCATGGAGACAAATCGGAATAGGTATCTCTGAGGAGGCGCTTAAGCTTTTTCTGGAGTTTTCTAACATCCTCCTCCAGATCCATCTGGCTCCCTTGGCCAATGGTCTTCAGCTCGGCTATTTTGTTTTCCAGCTCCTGGATATTCTTCTCAAAACCTAATGGCCGCCCAGTCATAGTTCCCCCTTATACCCATTAAAAAGTGGGTGTTAAAGCACAAAAATCATAAAGGGTTTTCCCGAAAAGCCTTTCGGAGGTCTGAGAAAAAATCTTGGCAGGTCTGGGGGTGGGCAAAAGGCCGGTCTCTTTCATTCCCAACGGACTCGTCCCCCTTCAAAGATCTCTTTTACCGCTGCCGTTAGCCCCTCTCCTGGATTAACGGCAAAATCTCTGTCTGCCTCTATCTCCACTGTCACTCCCTGGGGATGGAGGAATCTGATGACTAAGGGGCAGTCCCCCTTATGGGAGCAGGCTACTTCCCAAAGCTTGTTTATGGTCTCCTCCTGGAGATGTTGGAGGGGCAGTTCCACCAGCACACGCCTCCCCCTTTTCTTATTTGGGACTTTGGGGGTCTTTTTTCCTTTCAGGGCTTCCCTGAGAAGGAGCACCTCCTGGGCTATCAGTTTTTTCCCTTCTCCCTGGGCGTCGGTGGTGATTCTGCCCTTTATCACCAGGGGTTCCTCTACGAGGAGGAGCATGCTCACATCGTTGTAAAGGTCGGGGAAGATCACCACTTCTATGTTAGTCTCCCTGTCCTCCATCTGAACGAAGGCCATCCTCTTGCCGTTCTTTTTAGTGGTGATTTCCCTGAAGGTGGTCACCATTCCCCCTACCCTCACCTCCTGGCCTTCCTTGCCCTGGATCATAACCTTCTCTAAGGTACCAGATACCAGCCCTTCCAGGTCCTTTTGGTAGAGATCCAAGGGGTGCCCTGTCACGTAGAAACCCAAGGTCTCCTTCTCCATGGAGAGAAGTTCCTTGCTGGAGGGGGGAGAAACCTGGGGATAGACCTCCTCTACGGGGGACGATGCGGGCTCGCTTACCATGTCGAAAAGGGACTTTTGGGCCCCATTGTTTTTGGCCGCCTTTTGTCCCTCTTCCATGGCCATATCCAAAGCTGCAAGGAGGATGTTCCTGTCTTTTCCCGTGGAATCGAAGGCCCCTGCCTTGATGAGGCTCTCCACCGTCTTCCTGTTTACCCTGCGCAGATCCACCCGGCGACAAAAGTCATAAAGGGAAGAGAAGGGGCCCTCCTCTTCCCGAGTTTCCAATATGGCCTCCACGGCGGATTCTCCCACATTCTTGATGGCGGCCAAGCCAAAGCGCAGGGAGGTACCTTTCACCGAAAAGGTGGTGACACTCTCATTCACATCCGGGGGCAGAACCTTTATCTCCATCTCCTTGCATTCTTGGATGTACTGGTAGATCTTGTCTGTGTTGCTCATGTCTCCCGAGATGAGGGCAGCCATGAACTCCACAGGGTAATGGGCTTTGAGATAGGCTGTTTGATAAGCAATGAGGGCGTAGGCCGCCGAGTGGGATTTATTGAAGCCGTATTTGGCAAAGTTTTCCATGAGGTGAAAGACCACTTCGGCCTCCTTTTCCTTAATGCTCCTCTCCTTGGCACCCTGGATGAAGGCCTCCTTCTGCTTGGCCATAATGTCCATCTTCTTCTTTCCCATGGCC
>CAZBOO010000003.1:22094-33404 GCA_964493535.1 uncultured Aquificales bacterium | reverse complement strand
TCAAAAGAAACTCCATGTCCTGGCGGAGGTCTTCCTCCCCCTTAGCCTCGCTCACTGTCCTCACAATGAATCCCATGGGAGATGGCCTTATCTCCTCCACTATGCACTTGAGCCTCTTTCTCTCCTCCTTATTTCTGATCCTTCGGGAGACCCCTACATGGTTCATGGTAGGCATGAGCACCAGATAACGACCAGGCAAGGTGATATGGGATGTAAGCCTGGGCCCCTTAGTTCCCAAAGGCTCCTTGGCCACCTGAACCACCACTTCTTGACCCTCGGTGAGGAGATCCTCTATGGGAAAACCCTTCCTGGGTCTGGGAATGAAGGGAGTATCCGCCTCGATCTCCCCCTCCTCCTCCAAGATATCCTCGTACATCTCGGAGCCTTCGAATACATCGGTCACATAAAGGAACCCCGCACGGCCCAGCCCTATGTCTACAAAGGCCGCTTCCATACCGGGGAGTATCTTCACCACCCTCCCTTTATAGATATTACCTGCAATCCCCCTCTCTCCCTTCCTTTCAATATAGATCTCACTCAGACCCCAATCGCCCAACACAGCCACCCGGATCTCCTTAAAACCGGTATTCACTATAATACGGCTGCCCAAAAACCACCTCCTTGACCGTGGAATTTTTAGTCTATAAGAATTGATCCTGTCAAACCATGAATACCAAGAGAGGAGAAAGTTCCTGATAGAAAGGCGGTACAAAAGGATAGGGGAGGTGAGTCGCATCACTGGCTTGGCCCCTTCTCTCTTGAGGTTTTGGGAGAAGGGGTTTCCCCAGCTTTCCCCTTTAAAAAAGGGGGGACAGCGCCTTTACAGCCCCCAGGATATAGAGCTCATATTCAAGATCAAACATCTGGTTCAGGATAAGGGGTTCACCTTGGAAGGGGCAAGGAAGGAGCTTTCCCAGCCCCATGGTGGGAAGAGTAACTTTTTAGAGGTGTTTCAGGGACTGGAAGAGATCAAGGTAGAACTAAAAAAGATTAAGGAGACCCTATCTTCATGATCCCTGTGGTGGAAGCACGGGAGGTGCACAAAAGCTACGTAAGGAACTCCTCTCCCCCCATAGAGGTCCTTAGGGGGATAAGCCTGAGGGTTCAAGAGGGAGAGTTTTTGGCTGTCATGGGGCCTTCAGGCGCGGGGAAGTCCACCCTCCTTCACATCCTGGGGCTCATAGACCGGCCCAGCCAGGGTGAGGTGGTACTAAAGGGGAAAGAAACCAAGTCCATGGGAGACAAGGAAAGGGCCCACCTGAGAAACAGGTTCCTGGGTTTTGTGTTTCAAGCCCACTACCTTCTCCCCGAATTCACGGCTTTGGAAAACGTGGCTATACCCCTAATTATCAAAGGTGCAAAGGGGACTCAAGCCAAGGACAGAGCTGTCTACGTCCTGGAAAAAGTGGGTCTGGGAACCAGGATTCACCATAAACCCGGAGAGTTGTCCGGTGGAGAGCAACAGAGGGCGGCCATTGCCCGGGCCCTGGTCCATAGCCCGGCCCTCCTCTTGGCCGACGAGCCCACAGGAAACCTGGACCGGGAGAGGAGTATACAGCTCATGGAACTCCTCCTGTCCCTCCACAGGGAACAGGGAATGACAGTGATCATGGTGACCCACGACCACCTGCTGGCCTCCATGGCCCAGAGGGTGATCAAATTAGTAGACGGTCGATTGAGCAAAGAGGAGGAACCCTTCAACCCCTCAGCAGCTTGATGGCACAGAACTCCCCACACATGGTGCAGACCTCCTCCTCTTTGGGAGGCCTGGTCTCCCTCATCGTCTTGGCATGTTGAGGATCTATGGCCAACTCTATCTGCCGCTTCCAGTCCAAATCCCAACGGGCCTTGCCCATCTTCAGATCCCACTCCCACGCTCCAGGAACACCCTTGGCCAAATCGGCGGCGTGGCCGGCTATCCGGGCTGCAATAACTCCCTCCTTCACATCCTCCACTGTGGGAAGCCTCAGGTGCTCTGAAGGGGTAACGTAACATATAAAGTCAGCACCATGGGTGGCGGCTATGGCACCCCCAATGGCAGAAACAATGTGATCGTATCCGGGGGCCACATCCATCACCAGGGGACCCAACACATAGAAAGGCGCTCCGTGACAGAGCCTCTTTTGAAGGATCATGTTGGCGGGTATCTGGTCCAAGGGTACATGGCCGGGTCCCTCCACCATGACCTGAACGCCAGCATCCCGGGCCTTTTCCACCAATTCCCCTATAATGAGGAGTTCCTGGATCTGACCCCTGTCTGTGGCATCGGCTATGCAGCCTGGCCTGAAACCATCCCCCAGGCTCAGGGTAACATCATACTCCTTGGCCAGATTCAATAGACGATCGTAATACTCATAGAGGGGGTTCTCTCGCTGATTGTACTTCATCCAGGCTATAAGAAAAGCCCCTCCCCGGCTCACTACCCCCAGGATCCGGCCCTCCTGCTCCATCCTGGCCACCGTTTCCCGGGTGACCCCACAGTGGACGGTGATAAAATCCACCCCGTCTTCCACATGCTTCTCTATCCCCTTGAAGATCTCGTCCACGGACATCTCCACCATGGGTTGATCCTTCCTTCTGGACTCTATGGCCGCTTGATAGATGGGAACGGTACCCACAGGCACATAGCTTCCCTTCACTACCTTCCGCCTTATGACATCCAGATCGCCCCCTGTAGATAGGTCCATAACAGCGTCGGTACCAGCCTCCAAGGCCGCTCGGAGCTTGGCCATCTCCTCTTCCACATCCATCACATCGGAAGAGGTGCCAATGTTGGCGTTCACCTTGGCCTTGAGGCCCTTTCCTATACCTTTGGCCCGGCAGTGGGTGTGGAGATTGTTCTTGGGGATGACTATCTCACCCTTGGCCACCCCCTCCATGATCTCTTGAGGGGTATACCTTTCCTCTTGAGACACCTCCTCCATCTCTGGGGTGACGACTCCATGCTTTGCTGCTTCCAACTGGGTCATGATCTCATGGTCTCCTTTATCCTCTCTTTTATCCCCCCGGCCATTCTCCCCGGGTCTCCCTTCCATAAGGCCGACATAACAGCCACTCCGTGAGCACCCCTTCCCATCGCCTCCTCCACATTGGAGGGATCCAACCCCCCCAGGGCCAAAACAGGCACCTGCACCTTGGCCACCGCCTCTTGAAGATAATCCAGACCCAAGGGACGGGACAAGGGTTTACTCCTGGTTGGAAATATAGGCGACAGGGTGACATAATCAACGCCCTGACCCTGGGCCTGAAGGACCTCCTCTATGGAATGGGCGGAAAACCCAATAAAGGCCTCAGAACCCAGGAGGGATCTGGCCACCTTCACCGGCAAGGAGGAGGCCCCCAATTGAACTCCCTGGGCACTCACAGCCAAAGCCACATCCACCCTGTGGGCTATAAGGAGGGGCACATCCCTTATCTCCAGGATCCGGCGAAACTGGATAGCCACCTTATAGAGGATATGGTCGTCCAAGGCCTGCTCCCTGAGAAGGACAGCCTCCACCCCCCCATTCACCGCCTCTTTAACGGCTTGGATCAGGGGACCACCCTTGCAGAGAAACCGGTTGGTAATAGCCAAAAAGCGAAACACTTAGCTCTTCAGCCTCTCTAAGAGTATCCTGGCCGCCTTCTCCCCAGAAAGGAGCATCCCCCCAAAAACAGGCCCCATCCGATGGGTGCCGTAGCAGGCCGTAGCCGCCATGCCGATGACAAAAAGCCCTGGATAGACCTCCCCTGTGCATTCAGGAACGGATCTCTCCCCAAAGTCAGCCCACATGGACCTTTCCCCTGCCACCTTCCCCGTGGGGGTATCCAGTTTTTTGCCCAGCTTGTCCTGAACCACCTGGGCCACCTCTGCGTCGTGGCCTGTTCCATCCACCACGTATCGGGCACCCACGGTTATAGGGTCTACATGGAAACCTGCCATCTCCACAGGGGTCCAACTCAACACCAAACCTGACAACCGTTCTTCCTCTCCCGTCACCTTCACATCCACCACGCTGAAGAGATTGAAAACTCGGGCTCCGGCTCTTACGGCCTGGAGACCCAGGGCACAGGAGAGCTCTATGGCATCCACCAGGTAGTATCCCTTCTCCTTCCGGTAGGGGACGTACTGCACATCCATATCGTCCAAGACCCTTTTGGCTTCTTCCTGGACCACCGCTTGATTAAACATGGCTCCGCCTCCCCAGATGCCACCTCCGATGGAGAGTTTCCTCTCAAAGACACTTACTTTGACGCCCTGCCGGGCCAGATAAGCGGCGCAAACCAGCCCCGCAGGACCCGCTCCCACTATAGCCACCTGGGCATCTAGGCCATCCAGAAACTTTTCGGTGTAACTCTCCATTATGGCTCTCGTAATGACCAACTCATCCAATGGCATAACTCCCTCCTTTACGGATAAGAACGGGGACCGAAGATGGCCGTACCGATACGAACCATGGTGGCCCCCTCTTGAATAGCCACCTCGAAATCGCCGGACATACCCATGGACAAATGCTCCACCGGAATGCCCAATTTTTCCTCCAACTGGTCCTTTAAAACCTTGAGCTGCCGAAAATAGGGCCTGACCAACTCAGGATTATCTTCATAAGGTGCAATAGTCATAAGTCCCTTGAAAACTAAGCGCTCCGTCTGGAGAACCTCCCTCACCAGATCCTCAAGGTAGGTAGGGTCCACGCCGTGCTTGGTCTCTTCGAAGGAGGTCTTCACCTCCACCAGGACCTCCATCTGCTCCCCTTCCCGGGCCGCCCTTTTCTCCAACTCCTGGGCCAAAGAGACAGAGTCCAAGGACTGGATCATATCGAAGAGCCTGACAGCGTATTTGGCCTTGTTTTTCTGAAGGGTGCCTATAAGATGCCATCGGGCTACCCTCCCCAAGGTCTCTATCTTGTCCCGGGCCTCCTGGACCCTGTTTTCTCCCAAATCCGTCACCCCTGCCTCCACCGCCTCCAGAATCCTCTCCGGCTCTACAGTCTTTGAAACAGCCACCAAAAAAATATCCGAAGGGTCCCTCCCCTTAGAGAGGGCCGCCTTGGCTATCCTCTCTTTCACCCTCTCTAAGTTATCCCTGATACTCACACCAAGGTTCCCCCTGTGGACACCGAAATCATGGTTTATTAAAAACAGGGCCATTTAGCAAGGCCCAAGGGCTCATACCAAGGCCTCCTTTAGACGCCTCAAGGCCACTGTCCAAGCGGACAGACCTCGAGCCGCTTCTTCATCTATCCAACTCCTCATCTCCCTCAATCGGTCTACCGCCAGGGGCACTTTCTCCTGGAGTTTAACCTCTAACTTCTGGGCAGAGAGGCCAGTTTTCCAGAGGGGCAAGGCCTTCTTCACCAAATCCCTTATCACCTGCCACAAATCCTTTTCCAAGTAGGTATAGGCCAAGACCTCCCAATGATCGGCCTTCTCCTCCCCTTTCACCTCCCAGAAGATCCTGTCCAACTGAAAGAGATGGATGACCTGGTAATAAAGGGGAGCGAGAGACTCCATATCCTCTCCCAAGGCTTCTCCCAGGGTGAAAAGGTCCATGGCACTGGCCAAATGGGGCAAAGAGGCCCTCACCCGGGCCAAATCCTCAGGGAGACCATCCTCTACAAACCCTTCCTTTCTCTCCTTTAAGGTTTGGGCCAAATCCTCAGGAAGGACCTGGAGCAAAAGGGCTACCAGCCTGTCCACTTGGGAGCGGTACTTCTCTATCACCTCCTTCAAGGGCAGCCAGTCTCCGATGAAAAAGAGGCTCCAACGCACCAAGACCTCCAAGGTTTCTTCCATGTCCAGGAGGGACTGGTACTGGAGCTGGGCGGGAACATTGAAATCCAAGTCGTAGATGGCCTGTCTGTACGGGGGAGCACCCATGACCCCTTCCATCACCATGTAGGAGGCCGCCACCTCGCCAGGATGGGCCTCCAACTCACTGAGCATCCTGGCGAAGAAGGCCAAACCCGACTGGTTCACAATAGTATTGGTGATGATGGTCAAAAGAATCTCGTCCCTGAGGAGATGATGGACGATCTCTTCCCGGAAAGACTCTTTGAGGAGGGAAGGAAAGTAGCGCTCCAAGTAATCATTGAGATAGGTAGCCTGGATAAAAGGACATCCCCGGAGGCTGTTCTTTACCCAAAGCTTTTCGTATCCCAGCAAAAGGGCCAACTCAGGCTTGGTCAACCCCTTGTTCCCCTTTCGCCTGGCAACGAACTCCTGCTCCGTGGGAATAAAGGCCGCCCTCCTGTCGAGAATTCCACTCTCCACCAATTTCCCTATCACCCATTGGAAGGGCTCCAAGCTCCCTTCGCTCCTCATAACATCAAGGCTCACCGCCAGGCTCTGACGATAGCTATCATAGAGAACCGCCTCCACCACCCGAGAAACCACATCCTTCAAAAGGACGTTCCTCTCGTTAAGGGTTATCTGTCTCCTCTTCACAGGATCCTGGAGGAGGACCTTAATGTTCACCTCATGGTCAGAGAGGTCTACGCCTCCCGAGTTGTCCAAAGCATCAGTATTTATCCCTCCCCCTTCCAGGGCAAACTCCACCCTGGCCTTCTGGGTGAATCCCAGATTGCCCCCTTCTCCTACCACCTTTGCCCTTAAGTCCTTGGCATCTACCCGAACAGAATCGTTGGCCGTATCTCCTACCTCTTGGTTAGTCTCATTGGAGGCCTTGACATAGGTACCGATGCCTCCATTCCAGAGAAGATCTACGGGGGCTTTCAAAAGGAGTTTGACGAGTTCCTCGCCGCTCACCTCCCCTTTGTCCGTATCCAGCAGGGCCTTGACTTGGGGGGTGAGGGTCACAGCCTTGGCATCCCTGAAATAAACACCGCCCCCAGGACTGATGAGCTGGGGATTATAGGCATCCCATCCCTTGCCTTCTTTAAAGAGCCGGTTTCTCTCCTGCCAGGAGACCTCCGGGTCGGGATCGGGGTCCAGGAAGATGTGGATATGATTAAAGGCACCCACCAGTTTTATGGTTTTGGAGAGGAGCATGCCATTGCCAAAGACATCTCCCCCCATATCTCCAATGCCGACTACCCTGATGATATCCTTCTCAGGATCCACTCCTGTTTCCATGAAATGGCGCCTCACGCAGACCCATGCCCCTTTAGCGGTTATACCCAGGTCTTTATGGCTGTATCCTGCAGAACCCCCGGATGCGAAGGCATCCCCTAACCAAAAACCGTACTCCTTTGCCAACCGATTGGCCACATCTGAGAGGTGGGCTGTCCCTTTATCAGCAGCCACCACCAGATAAGAATCATCCCCATCGTGGCGAACCACCTGAGGCGGATGGACCATCTTACCCTCCACCACATTATCTGTGATGTCCAGCATACCCCTGATGAGGATCCTGTACTTTTCAGCAGCCAACTGGGCAGCCGCCCCCCTATCTTTATGGGGATCCTTCACCACGAAACCCCCTTTGGCTCCCACGGGGATGATAAGGGCATTTTTGACCATTTGGGTCTTCATTAGGCCCAGGATTTCCCGGCGGAAATCATCGGGCCTGTCGCTCCACCGAATGCCCCCCCGGGCTACCTTCCCACCCCTGAGATGGATACCCTCCATTTCCCTGTCATGGATGTAGATTTCATACATGGGCCTGGGAAAGGGCATGTGGAGCACCTTAGGGCTATAAATCTTGAAGGAGATATAATGAGAGAGTTTGTCCTTCCTATAAAAATTGGTCCTTATGGTAGCCTCTACAAGGTTGAAGAGGACCCGAAGGAGAAGATCGTCACTTAAATGCTCCACCTCTTCCATGGTCTTTTCAAAGCGCTCCTTTGAGACCTCCAGGGATCTCTCCATCCCTCCATCTGTTTCCCCATGGGCGGGATTAAACTTCGCATCAAAGTAGTTCCACAGGGCCCTGGCCACCCTGGGATAGGCGAGGAGGACGCCAGTCACGGACTGGGGGAGAAACTGGGGGGCTATCTGACGAAGATAGTTGCGATAGGCCCTGAAAAGATCCACTATCCTCCAGTCCAGATCTTCCCTTACCACCAGTCTGTTCAGGGGGTCGCTCTCTGCAGCCCCACTCATAACAGCCTTGATGGCCTCTGTCAGGTTGTACCAGACCTCTTCGAAAACCGGATCTCCCTGGACGGAGGTCACCCGATAGGAATGGATATAGAAGACCTCTTTCCCCCGCTCTAAACGAAGGGGCACTTCATCCAACACAGTGAGATCCATATTCTCCAATACGGGGACCGTGGCGCTGAGGGTAAGCTCCCTTGGAGCGAAGAGTTTAATCCTGGTGTATTTCTCTTCCTGATGAAAACTGGCCTGGATTTCTCCTGTCTCTCTTACCTGTTCGAGATAGAGGAGATCCACTACCGCCTCCTGGGAAGGGGTAATGGCTTTGTACTCCTGGGGAAATATACCCCCATACCTGTGAAAGAGAGCCGAAGCGTCCTCAGGGGGATAACTCTCCCCCAGTAACGTTTTAAAACTGTCCTCCCAAGACCGGGAGAGCTGATTTATCTCTTCCTCCAGTGCCCTTCCATCCAGCAGGGTCAGAGCCTCCCCATAGATGAAAAACCAGAGAAAGGCCAGGGTCTGTTCGTATATAAGAAGCCGGTTCTCCACCTCTTCGGCCTTTAATACCCTCCCCAATCTATCCTTGATCTCCTCTTCCAGCCTCGCAGAGTACCTCTCCTGAGTAAGGACCACTAAGAGGGCCAGATACTCCTTCCTAAGGCGTTGAAGTACCACACAGCTCTCCTCAGGACCCGCATGGAGTATGGATGTGATTAGCTCTTGAATCTCTTCTGCAGGGCTGATGAGGAGTTCCTCTAAGGGAAGGATATTGTAAAGCATGATCACCCTCTTATAGTCGTAGGAGCCTGCCACCACCTTGATGGATTGGAGTATTCGCTGGAGCTTCAATCGAAGGAGGGGTAGCCCATCGGCCTTTTCACCGTAAGCCCCTTTGGCATAGAGACCAAAGAACAGGTGCCACCCCCTAGGATTCCCATCTTCTGAAAAGGAACGCACCACAATCACATCCAGCCTGCCCTTATGGTAGATCTGGGATGGGTTTTCCCCCTTAGTAATCCAAAAGAGGCCTTGGTGCCTTAAGAGTCTTTTCTTCAGCCTATTTAAGGAGAACAGCCCTGGAACCTCGCTGTGCTGTGGCCTGCAGATACCCAACCCCCCCCTATGCTTCCCCTCCTCTTCCAAATAGAGAGAACCGAAAAAAACATAGTGTTCATTGTAAAGCCACTCTAAGAAAGCATTCACTTCCTCCAGGTCCCCCTGGGGGTCACCTTTCAGCTCCCGGTAAAATTCCAGGTCGTTGATGGCTTCCCTCAGGCGTCTTTTCATCCTGACAAAGTCCCCCACCACGTCCTTGGCCGCTAAAAGAACCTCTCTAAGTCTCTCCACAACCCCTGGGATACGCTCCTCATCTAATCGGGTTTCAAAAAGGATAAGGGGCTCCTTGGGACCCTCATCCCAGGAGGGAGCTACCCTCCTCACCCGCCCATCATCGTCCCTATTCACAGTAACAACGGGATGGATATAGAGGTCATAGGTAACCTCCAAGCGTTCCATCTGAAGTTTCACGGTATCGAGAAGGAAGGGCTGATCCTCCGTGTTGACAAAGAGCAGAACCAGCCCATCCCCTTCCCGGACCTCTATTTTAACCTCGCCCTTCTCCCTGACTTCCAAGACCTGATAGGCTACAAGAATTCTCTCCGCCAGCTCCTCTTCCGTGTATCGGGAGAGCTTGGCCTCGGGATAGGCTTGAAGAAAAAGGGGCGCTAAGGCCTTCAGGGTTTCCGGCCTTTCCAACTCAGCCTTGGCTAAAGTAAGGGAAGTCAGCTTCTCCACAAAGATCTGGAGCATCCTATCCTTCCTTGATTTAAAGGCTCTTTGAGGGGAGAGTGGAAGAAATTTCAACTTCTGTCAAGAAAAAGAAAAAAACCTATTGACAAGGGCCTCTCCTATTATTAATAAATCTTGCCCCCAAGATGGGAGTAAA
Organism: uncultured Aquificales bacterium; assembly: GCA_964493535.1. Classification (GTDB taxonomy): domain Bacteria; phylum Thermosulfidibacterota; class Thermosulfidibacteria; order Thermosulfidibacterales; family B14-G1; genus WFSI01. The sequence goes on along the minus strand of CAZBOO010000003.1, from coordinate 23,419 downwards.
CAGAAAGTTTACTAAAAAACGGATTGTTTAATAATGATAGGAAAGATGGAAATAGGAAGGAAGCTGAGAAGGTTGAGGAAGTCCAAGTCCCTCACCTTGGAAGAGGTGGCCCAAAGGGCCAACCTCACCAAGGGGTTTCTCTCCCAGATCGAAAGGGACAAGGCCTCCCCTTCAGTGGCAGCCCTGAAACAGATTCTGGATGTCCTGGGAGAGGATATGTCCCACTTTTTCCAAGACGCCGGGGAACCCGAAAGGAACATCTTCCGGGAGGACGAGAGGAGACCTTTGGATGAAGACCTCCCCGGGGTCCTCCTGGAAACCCCCACTCCAGACATCCAGTACCGGGAGATGGATCCCATCCTCATTACCTTAGAAAAGGGAGGACACCTGATCGATGATGACCTGGATGAGGAGGAGGCCTTTGGCTACGTTTTAGAGGGTAAAATTTGGATGCTTATTGAGGGGGAAGAGCACAAACTGGAGAAGGGCGACACCTTTTACGTATTCCCTGAAACGGAGTTCTCTATAGAAAACCGGGGCGAGCAACGGGCCCGGGTCTTGGTGGTAGCCTATTAAAAATTCATGAGAAAGGAGAGGGAAGATGGAGGCACTGGGTCGTCACGTACTGGTAGAGTTCTACGGCTGTGATTCCCAAGTACTCAACCAAAAGGACCAACTGGAGGCCATGATGCGAAGGGCAGCCGAAGAGAGTGGGGCCACAGTGGTGAGTACCGCCTTTCATCTTTTCAACCCCCATGGCGTGAGCGGCGTAGTAGTCATCGCCGAGTCTCACCTCACCATTCATACGTGGCCCGAGTACAGCTACGCTGCGGTGGATCTTTTCACCTGTGGCGACTCGGTAGACCCATGGATAGCCTTCAGGAAGATCAAGGATTATCTCCAGGCAGAGCAGATGTTCACTATGGAAGTGAAGAGGGGCCAGCTCCACACCGTGGAGACCCTTCAATATAAACCCTTCTGAGAGAGAGGGCGGGACTATGATGATAAAGACCCCAACCAAGTTTTTCTTTGTAAAGGGCGGTTCCGAAGGATACATGCCCCTCAACGCCTTCGACGGGGCCTTGATGAAAGCAGGGGTGGGCAATACAAACCTGCTGAAAATGAGTTCCATTATCCCCCCCCACTGCCAGGAGATAGAGCCCCTTCCCCTACCTCAAGGGACTCTGGTCCCCGTGGCCTACGCCAGCATCACCTCCCAAAACCCCGGAGAAGTGATATCTGCTGCCGTGGCCGCTGCTTTTCCTGAAAATAGGGACCACGCAGCCCTTATCATGGAGTACGCCGCCAAAGGATCCAAAGAAGAG
>CAZBOO010000003.1:9124-22084 GCA_964493535.1 uncultured Aquificales bacterium | reverse complement strand
CCACGGTGATCAATATGGCGGAAGCAGGGATGAAAATGAGGGGGAAAAGAATCAAGTCTATCAAGAGCGTCACCGTGGAACACAAGGTGGAGCACTGCGGAGCCGCCTTCGCCGCTGTGGTTCTGTGGGACTAAAGGAGAAAAGGTATGGCACCCCCAGATAAGATAGAGCCATTAGACCTCTGGTATTTGGAGAAGTTTTCCGAAAACTGGGGGCTCTCCCTCAGAATAAAGGGGAGTATCTATTCGGCTTTCAGCGGCCTTCAACGCATAGATGTCCTGGAAGCCGAGGAGTTTGGCAGACTTCTTCTATTAGACTCCGCCATTATGCTCACGGAGAAGGACGAATTCACCTATCACGAAATGCTTGTCCATGTTCCCCTCTTCACCCATCTCTCACCCCAAAAGGTGCTGGTTATAGGGGGAGGAGATGGGAGCACCCTTCAGGAAGTCACCCGCCATCCCCAGGTCGAAGAGGTAACCCATGTAGAAATTGACGAGGAAGTGATTAGAGTGTCCAAGAAGTTCTTCCCCCAGCTCAGCTCAGGGTTCGATGATCCCCGGGTCAGCCTTAAGGTGACCAACGGCATCCGATTTGTAAAGGAGTGCCCCCCGGAATCCTATGATATCGTTTTGGTTGACTCCACCGATCCCAAGGGGCCTGCAGAGGGGCTTTTCACAGCCCAATTCTACAGCGATTGCCACAAGGTCTTAAAAGAAGATGGCATTCTCACCGTTCAGGCAGGGTCTCCCTACTTCCAGCAAGACCTTCTGGCCCAGGTCCACAGGGCCTTCAAGGAACTTTTTCCCATTGTCTGGGTCTATCTCTCCGGAGTGGTCACCTACGGGGGGATGTGGGCCTTTGCCTTGGGGTCCAAAAAACACGATCCCATCCGAGGGCCCTCCCGGGAATCCAAAGACATTCCCCTCAAATACTACACCTCTCAAATCCACAAAGGGGCCTTTATCCTCCCAAAATATATAGAAGAACTCTTGGGTCTTTAGAACAATGGAGTTGTTTCCATGATCTCCAACCAGTTCAAGGACAGATTCTCCTTCCTCTTGAAACCCATGGGAGAAAGACTGGGGGAAATGGGTGTGTCTCCCAACCATCTCACCATGGCCGGTATGGTTCTCAGCATGGTGGCTGGTTTTCTCGTTGCCCTGAACGCCCAAAGGTGGGCAGCCCTTCTGGTGATAGTCGGGGGCCTCTGTGACGCCCTGGACGGGACGGTGGCCAGGGAAACCGACAGGGTAACCCCCTTTGGGGCCTTTTTAGACTCCACCTTGGACAGATACTCAGACTTGGTCCTCTACCTCGGCGTCATAGTCTTGGCCTACTTCAAAAGGGATATGGCCCTCCTGTTATGGACGGCCTTGGCCATGGTAGGGGCCATCATGGTAAGCTACACCAGGGCCCGGGCCGAGTCTCTCATAGACAAGTGTCAGGTAGGGATCATGGAACGCCCAGAACGGATCATCCTTTTACTCATAGGCCTCATATTCCACTGGCTAATAGGGGCCATGGTTCTCACGGCACTCCTGGCTAACGCCACAGCCATCCACAGGATTTACCATACCTACAAGGAGCTGAAAACAAAGGGGGAAACCCTATCTTAGTTGGGGAAAAGTGAAAAAGGCTGAAGAGTACCTGATCCGTGGATTAGAAGCATGGGGCATCGATCTCCCTGCCCAAAGCCAATCAAACTTGATCCTTCTTTTGGAGGAACTGATACGATGGAATCAGACCTTCAGCTTCACCTCCCTCTCCCATCCCCAAGACCTGGTGGAGGTTTTCCTGTTAGACCCCTTAGCACCATTGGCCTTGGGGATGGATCTCGTCTCTCCCCTCCTGGATGCAGGGTGCGGTCCGGGGTTTCCCTCCCTCCCATTGAAAGTGGCTCTCCCCTCTTTGGAAGTGACGGGGGTGGAGGTCTCCCGAAAAAAGATAAACTTTCTCCGCCATGTCCTCCGGATGCTTAAACTCACCGGTTACTACCCCTGCCACAAGCGTTTGGAGGATACGATCAAGGAAGGACAAACCTTTCCCACGGTAGTAAGCCGAGCCTTGACGGGGAGGCCCCAAGCCTTAGAAATCCTGGCCCGGCTCCTTTCCCCTCAAGGAGAGGCAATTCTGTATGTGGGGAAGGAATGGAAGGCCCTCCAGATGTCTGCCCTCTTGGTCTTGAAAGACCACCGGGAGTACATCCTACCATTTTCCCTAAAGGTCAGGGCCCTTGTCAGAGCCTCCAGGGTAAACTAAAAGGAAGATAAGGCAACAAAAGAAGGAGGTTCTTCATGTCAGGGCACTCCAAGTGGGCCAACATCAAATATAGAAAGATGAAAGAGGATGCCAAGCGAGGTCGCCTGTTCACCCGCATCACCAGGGAGATCATCATAGCCGCCAGGGAAGGTGGGGGGGACCATGAGAGTAATCCCAGACTGAAGACCGCCATAGCAGCGGCCAAAACCGCTAATATGCCCAAGGATAACATAGACAGGGCCATAAAAAAGGGTACAGGGGAACTCCCCGGGGTCACCTATGAGGAAGTGACATACGAAGGTTACGGACCTGGAGGTGTGGCGGTCATTGTGGAGGCCATAACCGACAACAGAAACCGCACCGTTTCCGAGGTCCGTTACATATTCTCAAAGCACGGCGGCTCCTTGGGAGAGACAGGCTGTGTATCATGGATCTTCGACAAGAAAGGGGTAATCATTATTAATGCCCAAGATCTCTCCGAGGACGATGTTCTTATGGCAGCCTTAGAAACAGGGGCAAAGGACGTAAAAACCGAAGGGGACTGTTACCAGGTCATCACTGCCCCCGAGGACTTTCAGGAGGTGAAGGAAGCCTTGGAAAGGGGAGGTATGCCTATAGAAAGTGACGAGATCACCTTGGTGCCTAAGAACACCGTAAAGGTGGAAGAAGGGCAAGGGGAAAAAGTGCTGAAACTCATGGACGCCTTAGAGGCCTTGGATGAGGTACAGAAGACCTACGCCAATTTCGACATCCCCGAAGAGATCCTTGAGGCCATGGAGATCTGAATCTTGATTCTGGGGATAGACCCTGGATCTATTCGCATGGGTTACGCCCTCCTTTCCAACACAGGGGAGGTGAAAACGGGTACCCTGCGTTTGGGGAAAGGCCTGGATCTGGCCCATAAAACAGGAGCCATATTCAGCTTTGTCAAGGACCTCATTGAGAAGAAAGGGGTAAAACAAATGGCCATGGAAAAATTCTTCTATCATAAGGACCCCAGGGCCTTGGCTATCATTTCCCACTGCCGGGGTGCGGCCATGGCAGCGGCAACCCTGGCGGACGTTCCCGTCTTTGAATACTCACCCATGGAAATAAAAAAGGCCGTAGTGGGATACGGCCACGCCACCAAAGAACAGATGGCCTGGGTGCTGAAACAGACCCTGAACATCCCTGACGACCCCCCACCTGACGAGACCGATGCCTTGGCCGTGGCCCTTTGCCACTTGGCCCGTTGCAGAGCGCGGACCTACACAGAGGAGAGTTAAAAAGTGGTGGAGTATATCCACGGGACTTTAGTGGAAAAAGGGGAAGGGGAAGCCGTGGTGGAAATTAAGGGATGGGGGCTTCATCTCTTCATCCCCCTCTCCACTCACCTCCACCTGCCCCCTCCCGGGGAAGAGTGCCGTCTCTGGACCCACCTCCACTTGGGAGATAAAGGGCCTTCCCTCTACGGATTCACCACTAATGACGAGAAACGCCTGTTCCGCATACTCATCGCCATCCCCCGCTTAGGCCCCAAAACCGCCCTGGCCGTCGTCTCACACTTCACACTGGGGGATCTCTGGAGGGCCGTTGAGGAAAGGAATCTGGAAAAGCTGAAGAAGGTGCCTGGCATAGGGGAGAAAACGGCAGAACGCCTGTTAGTGGAGCTGAAAGGCAAAGTGCCCCAGGAGGGTGAGGAGGTTCAAGGCCCCTGGGAATCCTCTATCCTTTCTGCCTTGGCCAACCTGGGATATACCCCTAAGGAGATAAAGAGGGCCTTAAGGGAAGGACAAGTCACGCCCCAAATGGGGGAAGAAGAAATGATCAGACGCTGCCTCAGGGTCTTGGGAGGAACTCTTGGATAAGTTTTTGGATCCCCAGCCCATCCCTGAAGACCTGGGCTTAGAGAAGGGGCTAAGGCCCCAGAGGCTCCGGGAATATATCGGCCAGGAAGGGGTAAAGGAAAATCTGAAGGTCTCCATAGAAGCGGCTTTGGGAAGGAGAGAACCTTTAGACCATGTCCTTCTCTACGGTCCTCCAGGTCTGGGCAAAACCTCCATGGCCTGGGTTATCTCCCGGGAAATGGGCGTGGGGATACGGATCACCTCGGGCCCCGTTCTGGAAAGGACAGGGGATCTGGCGGCCATTCTCACCAGCCTCGGAAACGCGGATATCCTCTTCATTGACGAGATCCACCGCCTCAATCCCTCCATAGAAGAGATGCTTTACCCCGCCATGGAGGAGTTCAAGCTGGATCTCATCGTGGGTCAGGGACCAGGTGCCAAAACCCTCCGCCTGGATGTGCCCCATTTCACCCTCATAGGGGCCACCACTCGGTTGGGCCTTCTCACTTCCCCCTTGAGAAACCGTTTCGGGGTGGTGCTTCGCTTAGACTTTTACCAGACAGAGGAATTGGAAAAGATCGTGTTACGCTCAGCGACTATCTTGGGAGTGAACATTGATCCCTCAGGGGCCAAAGAGATTGCCCAAAGGTCCCGGGGTACCCCCAGGATTGCCAACAGACTCCTGAAGAGGGTCCGGGACTACGCCCAGGCCAGGGCCGACGGCATCATCACCCGGCGGGTCGCCGGGGAGGCCTTGGCTCTTATGGAAATAGACAAGGCGGGATTTGACTCCTTAGACCGCAAGCTCCTCCTCACCATAATAGAAAAGTTCAGTGGAGGACCCGTGGGCATTGACACCTTGGCTGCCTCCTTAGGGGAGGAGAGGGGCACCTTGGAAGATGTTTATGAGCCCTACCTCATCCAAGAGGGTTTCATCAAAAGGACCCCCCGAGGACGGGTGGCTACAGAGAGGGCCTACCTCCACTTCGGCTTGAAGATCCCCACCCAACTCGGGCAAAGGGGCCTTCCCTTGGAGAAATGAATGGGTAGCCTCCTCATCCATGCCTGCTGTGCCAATTGCCTCCTTTATCCCTACGAAGCCCTAAGGGGCCGCTTCGAGAGGATCATGGTTTTCTGGTATAACCCCAATATCCACCCGTACCAAGAGTACCATAAACGTTTGCAGGCCATGAAAAAGGCGGAGAAGGCCCTGAACCTGAAGGTGATCTACCAGGATACTTACCCTTTAGAAGAGTGGCTCCAGGCTGTGGTTTTCCGGGAAGAGGAGCGTTGCCTCCACTGCTACCACCGCAGGCTCTTAGCCACTGCCCAGGTGGCCAAAAGGGGCAACTTCACCCACTACACTACCACCCTCCTCTACAGTAAACAGCAAAAGCACGATACCATCCGGGAGATAGGGGAATCCCTGGGAAAAAGGTACGGGGTAGAATTCTTATACGAGGATTTCCGACAGGGTTGGAAGCATGGCATACAACTCTCTCAGGAACTGGATCTGTACCGCCAGCAGTACTGTGGCTGCATCTACTCAGAGAGGGATAGGTTCTACCACTCACCCGCCAAGGCAGGTGGGGCTGATCTGGACAAGGGCACAGGGTAACCCTATCTTTCACGTGAGGGAGGGTGAAAGATGAACGATCTGGGTCCTCTGGCCAAGGTGCTCATCACCATGGGGCTTTTCCTCATAATTCTGGGGGCTATTCTCCTTGTAGCCTCCAAGCTCCCCCACCTGGGCATAGGAAGACTCCCAGGGGACATTTACATAAAAAGGGAAAAGTTCACTTTCTACTTACCTATCGTCACCTGCATTGTGGTGAGCGCGGTGCTCACCCTGCTATTCAATCTTTTTTTTCGGAGGTAGATTGCACCGCAGGGGAAACCCCCATCCTCTTTTCAACGGCCCTCATAATCTGTATAGACAGGCCCTTATTCCCCCACCATCCCACTTTGATCCTCAGTTGGGTGATCTGCTCCGATACCTTATCAACGGCCAGCTTCACCCCCGTTCCATCAGCCATCTCGGCCTTGATCCTGCACCTGAGTTCGTCCTTCTTCTCCTCCTTAAGGGTGAAACCCAGATCCTTCACGGCCTGTTCCGTGGCAGAGACCATCTTGTCGTAGCCCTGGGCATAGGTGACCTTCAGCTCCCCCTTTATGTAGCTGTAGGTTCCCACACCCGCTCCGCCCCCTGCTCCAACCAGAGCCGCCGCACAGCCCCACATGGCCAACAACAACACCGCCATACACCTTAACTCCCTCATAATCGCCTCCTCACTCCCCACTTTCCTGGGCACCAAGAGGTTTCCCCTGGCCAAGCTCATCTACCCTCTCTTTGGCCCAAAAAGCACCTACTGTGTCAGGGTACTCCTCTATCAGCCTGTTATAAAGCCCAAGGGCATCCTGGGTCCTGCCCATCTTCTCCAGGAGGTACCCCTTGTTGAAGAGATAAGGAGCCATGTCTGTATGGGGTACCTTGTCCTCCGGAATCTTTTCTAAGTAACCCCATGCCTTATCCAAATCATGAAGGGCCACCTCAGCCATGGCAGCCATACGCACAAGAATCTGGATCCGGTCCCTGGCCCAGGGGTATCTGCTGATGAGGTCCTCGTACTCCTCCAGGGCCTTGGAGATGTCTCCCAACCTCTCATAGAGCTGACACACCTCCCTCTGTACCCCCAAAGGCCTGAAGTAGGGTGCCCTTTCCTTTATCTGGAGGAAAAGGGCCAATCCTCGACGGAGCTGTCCTTCGTCTACCAACCTCTGGGCCCTTCGGTAAGTCTCATCGGGATCCCATCCCCTCTCTTGACCCAGGACCACAGGGGACACGGTTGCAACGATAAGCAATACCAAAAAGGCCCTCAGAATCATGCCATCAACCTTCCCAATCGCTCTCCAGCCTCCTCTATCCTCTCCTTGGAAACGGTGAGGGCCACCCTCACATACCCCTCCCCGTATCCGCCGAACCCTAAACCTGGGGTGATAACCACCCCCACTTCTTCTAAGGCCTTCTTAGCAAAGGCCATAGAGTCATATCCGGCAGGCACGGGAAACCAAAGATAGAAAGTGGCCTTGGGAGGCTCCACATCATAGCCTGCTCCTTTCAAACCCTTCACCAAAATATCCCTCCTCTCCCTGTAAACCCGCCTCATCTCTTCCACACCGTATTCCCCCTCCAAGGCCTCTATCCCCGCCTCCTGAACGGCCTGGAATGCCCCAGAGTCTATATGGGTCTTCACCTTCTTCAGACCCTGAACCACCTCTTCATTACCCACGGCCATGCCGATACGCCAACCTGTCATATTGAAGGTCTTGGACAGGGAATGGAACTCTATAGCCACTTCCTTGGCCCCCTTCACCTCCATCAAGGAATGTGGAGGCTCACCGTAGTGCATCTCGCTGTAAGCGGCATCATGGCACAGGATAATCTCATGCTCCCGGGCAAAATCTACGGCCTCTTCAAAGAAAGCCAGGGAAGCCACAGCAGCGGTGGGATTGTTGGGATAGCTAAGAAAGAGGAGTTTGGCCCGGGCCAGGATCTCACCGGGAATGGCCGTTAAATCGGGCAGAAACCCCCTTTCTGCCAGCAAAGGCACCTGGCAAGGCTTCCCATTGGCCAAAATGGTAGCCCCGGCATAAACAGGGTAACCTGGGTCGGGTACCAGCACTACCTCACCGGGATTCACAAAGGCCAGGGGGATATGACCTATTCCCTCCTTTGAGCCTATGAGGGCGATCACCTCTAAGGCGGGATCCAGCTTCACCCCAAAACGCCTCTGGTACCAACGGGCCACCGCCTCTCTGAAGGAGAGCATCCCTTCGTAAGAGGGATACCGATGGTGATCGGGATTCTCCACGGCCTTCTTCATGCGCTCAATAATGGGTTTAGGCGTGGACAAATCAGGGTCCCCCACTCCAAGATCTATAACATCCACCCCTTTCCCCAACTGCCGGGCTTTGGCCTCATCCAACTGGGCAAAGAGATAGGGTGGTAGCACTTTCAGCCTATCCGCCAACTCCACTGTCACCTGCCACCTCCTGAAAGATCTCTGCTTCCCTGACATCCATGGGCCTTTGGATACCAAAGGAAGCACCAAACCGTCAAACCGCCGGACAAAGCAACCTCTCTATTCAAAATCCAAAGATATGATCTTTACAACAGGTCCTGCGCTCATAATCACCCTACCCTTTCAGAGTGGCAACGGAGCCGTTGTGAAGACCACTCGTCACGATTCGGAACCATTGCAAAGATCATATTCAAACCTAATTTGAGCGATTCTGTCACCACCTTCCGTTGGGGCCTTGCCCCAAACCCCAACTGCTTGGCTTTCCATAGGCCCTTTTCAGGCGATGCTTCTGTTCACCTATTCGGTTGAGAACGCCTATCTTGAATCCTACATTCTTTCAACACTCACCTAACCTGAGTCATAAAAACCGCAGGTCAAAGATTCTCCGCAAAGAATTGAGAGGAGATGCAAGGTTTCAATGGAAAAACAGAAAAGGCAGGGGCTTTCTGCCCCCGCCCATTGCGTATCAGTAGATGACTACCACTCTCCCGTCTTCAGATACTGGTCTATGGACCGGGCGGCCTTTTTGCCGTCTCCCACAGCCAGAATCACCGTGGCCGATCCCCTGATAATGTCTCCCCCGGCAAAGACCCCCTTCTTGGTAGTCTTACAGGTCTCAGGATCAGCCACTATATAGCCCCTCCTGTTGGTATCCATGTCAGGGGTGGTAGAAGGTACCAAGGGGTTAGCCCCTGTCCCGATGGCCATGACCACCAAATCCACGTCCATGGTAAATTCGGAACCCTCAATGGGTACGGGACGGCGGCGGCCCGACTCATCAGGCTCCCCCAACTCCATCCGGATGCACTTCATCCCCTTCACCCAGCCCTTTTCATCACCCAGGATTTCTACGGGATTGGTTAGCAGGTCAAAAATCACTCCTTCCGCCTCGGCGTTCTCTACCTCCTCATTCCTGGCGGGCATTTCCGCTCTGCTCCTTCTATAAACGATATGGGCCTCCTCCGCGCCGAGCCTCAAGGCTGTCCTCACAGAATCCATAGACACGTTGCCTGCTCCCACTACGGCTACCTTACGACCTATCTTGATGGGTGTATCATACTCGGGGAAGAGATAGGCCTTCATGAGATTGTTCCTGGTGAGGAACTCATTGGCGGAATAGACACCGTTCAGGTTTTCCCCAGGAATATTCATGAACCAGGGCAATCCTGCGCCCAACCCCAGGAATACAGCGTCAAAACCCTCTTCACTCAGCAACTCGTCTATGGTAAAGGTCTTCCCTATCACTGTATCGCAATAGAGGGTCGCTCCAAGCTGTTGGATGTAATCCACCTCCCTTTGGACAATGGCCTTGGGCAACCTGAACTCTGGAATGCCGTAGACCAAGACCCCTCCTGCCTTGTGAAGGGCCTCAAAGATCACCACATCGTGTCCCATAAGGAGCAAATCGGCAGCCACAGTGAGGCTTGCAGGTCCGGAACCTACCACGGCCACACGTTTCCCGGTCTTGGGAGGCAGCTCGGGTACCTCTACAGCCCCTGCCTGGGCCTCATAGTCTGATACGAAGCGCTCCAGCCTGCCAATGGCCACAGGGGCCCCTTTCTTATTGAGGACGCAAACGAGCTCACATTGCTCCTCCTGGGGACATACACGGCCACAAATAGCAGGCAAGGCATTGGTTTCTTTGATTTTACGACTGGCTTCTATGAACTCGCCCTCTGTAATCAACTTAATGAACTCGGTGATCTTCACCTCGGCAGGACAACCATCTATACAAACGGGCTTCTTACACTGTAGACAGCGCTCGGCCTCGGCTATGGCCATCTCAGCTGTATACCCCAATGCTACTTCGTTGAAGTTCTTGATCCTTTCTCTGGGATCTTGCCTGGGCATATCCATGCGATGGAGGTTCAACCCCTTCCTCGGTTTCTTCTCATCAGCCATCAGCACACCCCCTGAAAGGCCTCGGGATGCTCCTTTTTAAACCTTTCTAAGGCCTTTTTTTCCTCTTCAAGATACATCTGCTGCCTCTTCATTAACTCGTCAAAGTTTACCTGGTATCCATCAAACTCAGGGCCGTCCACGCATACAAAGCGGGTAACCCCCCCAACAGAAACACGGCAGGCACCACACATACCCGAAGCATCTACCATTATGGAGTTGAGGCTCACTGTAAGTGGCACTTTGTAAGGCTCACAGGTCTTAGAGACAAACCTCATCATAATGGCAGGGCCAATGGCCACCACTAAATCTACCTTCTTCCCACTGTCCAACACCTGCTTCAGGGCATCCGTAACAAAGCCATGCATGCCGTAAGTCCCATCGTCAGTGGTGATAATAAGCTCATCGGATATGGCCTTCATCCTGTCTTCCAAAATGACGAGTTCCTTGGTCCGGGCACCAACGATAGAGACGAGTCTATTGCCCGCCTCCTTCATGCCCTTGGCAATAGGATAGAGAGGGCCCACCCCAACGCCTCCACCCACGCAAACCACAGTACCAAAGTTTTCGATATGGGTGGGCCTGCCCAAGGGCCCCACCACATCCATAAAGGCATCACCAGGATTCATCAGGCTTATGTGAAAGGTGCTCTTACCCACCTTCTGGAAGATGAGACAGATGGTGCCCTCTGCCCTGTCTATATCCACCACTGTCAGGGGAATCCTTTCACCTTTCTCATCCATCCTTACGATGACAAACTGCCCTGGCTTGTACTTTTTGGCCACCCGTGGGGCCTCCACCCACAGCTCCGTGATAGTAGGATGCCATTCCCTCTTTCTTAGCACTTTGAACATAATCTCACTCCCTCCTCATCTTTCCCCTAATAATAATCCGTACTATCTCTCTAAGGCCATCAATCCCTTTTCAAATGGACCAGGCACCTGATTACCTGAAAGACTGTCAAAGTGCAAGGACTTTATATTGAACGCTGTTTTTCTAATTCGTTCTTGATAGGCACAGAAACTATGGTCTAAGATAATCGAAAAGCACCTGTCACTAAAGGAGGTAATATGAAGAGGCTAATACTGGCCTCCCTTGTGGTTGTAGCCATAGGTTGCACGTCCATGGGACTGAGGCACCGGGACGCTTCTCTATTCCCCCAACCGAAGGAGAGAATCGGTCTGCCCTCAGCCATGACTGTCCAGACCCCTACTTCGAAAAAGCAGTCTTTCAACCCAAAGAAACAAGAGAAGGGGGAGAATCTGGAAGAGGAACTCTATCTGGAGCATCTCTCCAAAACCGAACTTACAGAAGAGATCAACAAGGGAAGTGACATGGGAGTCTCCATAAATCGGGAAGTAGAGCGATTCTTGGAGTATTACCGGGGCAAGGATAAAAGGGCCTTTCTCCGTTACTGGCAAAGGGGAAAGCGTTTCATTCCTTTAGTAAAAAGGATCCTCAGAAAAGAAGGTCTGCCCGAGGATCTGGCCTATCTTCCCATCTTAGAAAGCGGGTACTGGGCCACAGCCCTTTCCCATTCCCGGGCCCTGGGCTACTGGCAGTTCATCAGATCCACCGCCCGGCTTTACGGTCTCAGGATAAATCCCTGGATAGACGAACGTATGGACATAGAAAAATCCACCAAAGCCGCTGCCCGTTATCTCAAAGAACTCCACGCCCGGCTGGGGTCCTGGGAGCTGGCCATTTCCGCCTACAATGCAGGGCCCATGAAGATAGAACGGGCCATAAAAAAAACGGGCAGCAGGAATTTCTGGGTCCTGACCCGCTCTCCCCACCTTAAAAAGGAGACCAAGGAGTATGTCCCCAGATTTATGGCCATCCTCCTGTTGGTGCACAACCCCAACCTTCATGGGCTGTCATCCCCGGATCCTCCTCCCCCCTTGACTTACGAAGTAGTGGGGGTAAAGGGCATGGTAAATCTTAAAAAACTGGCATCACTATCCAGCATAAGCTATCGCAGCCTAAAAAAACTGAACCCTCCTTTAAAACACTGGGTAACTCCTCCCGGCCCGCCCTATCCCCTGAAAGTACCCGTAAGCGCCGGGAAGAGGGTAGCCCAGATCGTTTCCAATCCTCGATACGCAGGCACCCTCTATCCCGTGCCCGACAGACATGGGAACAAGTGGATAAAACACAGGCTGGCCCGGGGGGAATCCCTTTACCTCCTGGCCAGGGACTATGGGGTGCCCCTTTCCACCTTGGTGGCGGTAAACGGCATTCGCAACCCTCGACTCATCAGAAGTGGCAAGGTAATCCTCATCCCCGCCAGGACCAACCTATGGGCTAAAAGGAGGAAAACCAGAAGGAAGATCCAAAAACGGAGGGGAGAGTCCATCTATGTGGTCCAGGAGGGAGACTCCTTCTGGAGCATAGCCCGCTCCTTCTCGGTAAGGGTAAAGGACCTGAAAAGGAGAAACGGGCTGAAGGGCAACATGATAAAGCCGGGAGACACCTTGGTAATCCCCCACTCCATTCCTCCAACCAAACTGGCCAGGACCAAGGCCAAACCCAGACATGGAACCATCACCTATCGGGTAAAGAAAGGGGACAATCTTTGGAGCATAGCCCGCTCTTTTTCAGTTAATGTAAAAGATCTGAAGAGGTGGAATGGCTTGAAGAGAAACCTCCTTCATCCGGGGAAGACCCTGGTCATCTACGCCTCGGGGAAAGTGAAAAGGGGCAAGCTTACCAAGGACAAGAGCTGATAATGGATTCCAGAGCCTTGGAGATCCTGGAGGAGAAGGTAGTGGAACTCATCTCCCGTCTGGCCAGAATTCAAGAGGAGAACACCCGCCTCAAGGATCGGGTCCTCACTTTGGAGAAGGAGATAGAAAGCAAAGAGGAAGCCCTCAGGAACCTCTCCCACCAAC
>CAZBOO010000003.1:0-9114 GCA_964493535.1 uncultured Aquificales bacterium | reverse complement strand
GAGGAATACCAGGAGGTCCTTTCCCAAGATTTGGATTTAGGCGAGGAAGAGCATGGCCAAGGCTGAAGTCCGCATATTCAACAGGACATACGCCCTCAATGCACCCACAGAGAGCCAGGAGGATCTCTTGCGCTATGCCGCTATGGTGGACGAAAAAATGAGGGAGATCGCCCAAGACACCCGCATGGTAGGCACAGAAAAGATCGCATTGGTTGCGGCCTTGAACATTGCCGCCGAGTACTTTAAATTTAAAGTGAAGTTAGAAGAGATGGAAGAGGAAATTGATAGAAAGGTGGGCCAAATCGTCCAGTTAGTGGAAAAGGCCCAAGGAGAAGGAGGTCAGTAAAAGTGGATTTGGTCCCCTGCTTTGTGCGTCAGGGGTGGCAACGACTTGAGCCCAACTTTCCCATATGGGGAGTCCTACATTCGGGGTGGAGGGACATGCCCCCGTTCGGGGGAAGCCCCAAGGCCCCGTGCGGACTCCCACCTGGCTGTAGCCAGGTTCAAGTTCACCCACCCGCAACGGCAAAGCGGGGGGCCCTTGGAAATATGGGGATTCCTTCGGAATCCTTTGAACATTAAAAGAGAGGCCTTACAGGGAAAAAGAAGGGATACATTCCCAGAGGAGCCGCTATCTAAAAACTGACCCCCTTCTCCACGGAGGAAAACGTGGAGAAGGCCCCTTTAGCTTGGAGGTATAGGCCCCAGAACCTGGAAGGGTTCTTAGGCCAGAAGCACATCCTCTCTCCCGGGAAGCCCCTCCGGGTGATGATTGACCAGGACATGGTGAGGTCTGTGGTGTTTTACGGACCGCCGGGAACGGGGAAGACCTGCTTAGCCCACATCGTCGCCTCAAGGACCCAGGCCCTCTTCATAGAGATCTCCGCTGTCACCTCGGGGAAGAAAGACTTGATGGAGGCCTTGAATAAAGCCAAAGAGAGATGGGTAAGGCAAGAGCGGACCCTCCTCTTTATCGATGAAATCCATCGCTTCAACAAGGTGCAGCAGGAAACCCTTTTGCCCGCTGTGGAAAAGGGACAGATCATTCTCATAGGTGCCTCCACAGAAAACCCCTACTTCGCCTTGGTGCCCGGCCTCAGATCCAGGACCCAGGTCTATCCCTTTCACCCCCTTTCAGAAGAGGACCTCACCAGACTTATGAAGGGGTCCTTGGAAGGGGATGGGAACATCCACTCCTCAGGGGTCACAGTGGAAGAAGAAGCCCTAAAAGTGCTGGCCCGCTTCTCCTCAGGGGATGCCCGAAAGGCCCTCAACTCTCTGGAACTCGCTTGCATCATGGCCACTTCCTCTTCTCCCCCTGTAGTCACCTCAGCTATGGTCCAAGAGGTCTTTCAGAAATCTTTTCCCTACGACACCCAGCTCCACTATGATATCATCTCCGCATTCATAAAGAGCATGCGGGGTTCGGATCCCGACGCCACCCTCTTCTGGTTGGCCTTCATGTTGGAAGCAGGAGAAGACCCCCTCTACATCGCCAGGCGAATCGTTATAGCGGCCTCGGAGGACGTAGGCCTGGCCGATCCCGTAGCCCTTATGTTGGCCACGGCAGCCTATAAAGGGGTGAAGGAGATCGGCATTCCTGAGGGGGCCCTCCTTCTCTCCCATGCCGCTCTCTATGTAGCCACGGCTTCCAAGAGTAACAGGGCCTACAAGGCCCTCAACAAAGCCCGGGAAGAGGTAAAAAAGAGGGGGGGCATCCAGGTGCCTCCCCATCTGCGGGACTCCAGCTCTTACACCAAAGGGAAAGGGTACCTCTATTCCCATGATTATCCCCGGGGCTTTATTGCCCAAGAGTATATGCCTCATCCCTTAGTCATCTTATACGAACCGGGTACCGAGGGGAGAGAGGCAAAGATCAGGGAGAGGCTAAAAGACCTCTGGAAAGATCGCTATGGATAAGGACTCCATAAGAAAGATGATGAAGGAAAAAAGGGGAGAGATGAAACCTGCCCTGCGAAAGACCCTCTCTCAAAGGATATACCAAAGGATAGCCTGCCGTCCCGAGTACACAGAGGCGGTAAAGGTGGCCTTTTACTATCCCTGGAAGGGAGAAGTGGAACTGCTGGACCTGGCTATCCAGGCCCTAAAAAAGGGAAAAGGTGTCTTCTTCCCCAGGGTAGTAGGGGAAACCCTGGCATTTTGCCCCGTAAAGACCCTTAAAGAACTTAGCCCGGGTTACAAGGGCATTCCCGAGCCCACCTCCTCTCCCGTAAATCCAGGGGAGATAGGCCTCTTTCTCGTACCGGGAGTGGCTTTCGACTGGGAAGGATACCGTTTGGGGATGGGGGGCGGCTTCTACGACCGGGCCTTGGGAACCCTAAAACAGTATCAAGTTTCCCTTGGAGTGGCCTATAATTTTCAATTGGTGGGGTCCTTACCCAGGAATTGGTGGGACAGGAAAGTAGACGTGATAGTCACAGAGAGCACGATCATCACACCATTCACAAGCTGGAATCTGAAAAGGAGGGTACAATGAACGGAATCTTCATGCTCATCTCCCTTCTGGCCTTACTGGCAGGAGGAATAGGAGGGTACTTCTTCAGTAAAAGACTCTTAAACCTTAAAGCAAGGTCTACGGAAGACGGTGCCCAGCAGCTCCTCAAAAACGCCCAAAGAGAGGCGGAAAGGCTCAAAAAAGAGGCCATTTTAGAAGCCAAAGAGACCATCTACAAGGAAAGGTCTTCCGTAGAAGAGGAGATGTCACGAAAGAAAAGGGAGTTGGAAAAACTGGAAAGCCGCCTTATGCAAAAAGAGGAACACCTGGAAAGGAAAGAGCGCCAGATGGAGGAAAAGGAAAAAGAGATCAAAAAGCTGGAGGAAAAACTCAAGGGCTTAGAAGGGGAACTGACCCAAAGAGAAACCCAGCTCAAAGAGCGTTTAGATGAAACCAATAAGCGCTTGGAATCCATTGCCCAGTTCAGCAGGGAACAGGCAAAAAGGGAGCTTATAGACATGATGGTGAAAGAGGCCCGGAAAGATGCTTTTGAGCTGGTGAAGAAGATAGAAGAGCGGGCTAAGGAAGAGGCTGACAAAAAAGCCAAGTCTATCCTTTCTCAGGCTATACAACGCTATGCAGCAGAGGAGGTTGCGGAACATACCGTCTCTGTGGTGTCCCTCCCCTCCGATGAGATGAAGGGTAGAATTATCGGTCGGGAAGGAAGAAACATTCGGGCCTTTGAAGCCATCACAGGGGTAGACCTCATCATAGACGATACCCCTGAAGCAGTGGTCCTGTCTTGCCACGACCCCATTAAGAGGGAAGTGGCCCGCCGGGCCCTTGAAAAGCTGGTGAAGGACGGTCGCATCCACCCCACCCGCATAGAAGAAGTGGTGAACAAGATTGACAATGCGTTGGTAGCCTCCATGAGGGAAGAGGCCGAAGGGGTGGCCTTTGAGCTGGGCATCCACAACCTCCATCCGGAACTCATTAACCTATTGGGAAGGCTGAAGTACAGAACCAGCTATACCCAAAACATATTGGCCCATTCAAAGGAGGTAGCCTATTTCTGTTCCATCATGGGGGAAGAGCTGGGGCTCAACGTGCCCCTGTTAAAACGCATGGGGCTCCTGCACGACATAGGTAAGGCCATGGACCACGAGGTAGAAGGCTCCCACGCCCAAATAGGGGCTGACTTAGCCAGAAAGTACAGAGAAAACCAGGAAGTGGTAAATGCCATAGCCGCCCACCACGGAGAAACAGATCCCCTCACCCCTGAAGCCATCATCTTAGCCGCCGCCGATGCCCTCTCGGCAGCCCGTCCTGGAGCCAGGAGGGAAATGGTAGAGGCATACCTGAAGAGGATAGAAAAACTGGAAGAAATCTCCCAATCTTTCCCTGGAGTGGAGAAGGCCTTTGCCATCCAAGCAGGGAGGGAGGTGCGGGTGATGGTGAAACCCCAGGAGATGGGAGACGAGGAAATCTACATGCTGGCCAGGGATATTGCCAAACGCTTAGAGGAAGAACTCACCTATCCAGGCCAGATTAAGATCCATGTTATAAGGGAAACCAGGGCGGTGGAGTATGCCAAGTGAGGAGGTGAAAATCCTCTTTATCGGAGATGTTGTGGGGAAACCGGGGAGGAAGGCCTTGAAGCTCTGGCTTCCCTCCCTCATGGATAAGCACAACATCGATCTGGTAGTGGCCAATGGGGAAAACGGAGCAGGGGGGTTCGGCCTCACCAGGGAGATTGCTCTGGAGATTCTGAACATGGGGGTGGATGTTATCACCGGTGGCAACCACATCTGGGACAAGAAGGAATTTATCCCTGTGCTGGATGACTTAGAGAGGGTGATCAGGCCCGCCAATTATCCCCCTGGAGTACCTGGCAAGGGCTGGGTACAGGTAAGAAACCCCCAGGGTATCCCAGTGGTGGTTCTAAATCTGGAGGGGAGGATCTTCATGAATCCCTTAGACTGTCCTTTTAGAAAAGCCAAAGAGGTGCTTCAGTCCCTCCCCGACACCATTGTGGTGGTCGACTTCCACGCTGAGGCCACCTCTGAAAAGATGGCCCTTGCCTGGCACTTGGACGGAAGGGTTTCAGCCTTAGTGGGAACCCATACCCATGTCCAAACGGCCGACGAACAGATCTTTCCCTCGGGTACGGCCTATATCACCGATGTGGGGATGACGGGCCCCTCTCTGTCCATCATAGGCATGAAACCCCGGGAACCCCTCCATCGCTTTCTCACCCATTTGCCCTGCCGGTTCGAGGTGGCCAAAGGTCCTGTCCAGTTCAACGGTCTTTTAGTAGAAATAAATCCTGTCACCAGGAAGGCCTCGGGACTCCAGAGGATCTTTTTAAGGGAAGAGGATGAAAACTGAGATCTTATGGGGAAAGAATCCGGCCCAAGGGGTAATCCAAAGGGTGGCTTCAGAGATAGAAACCCTTAAGGCTGAGGTAGGCAGGATGCCAGGTTTAGCGGTGGTCCTGGTGGGCAACGATCCCCCTTCCCAGATATATGTCTCCCATAAAACCCGGGCCTGTGAGAAGGTAGGAATACAATCCTTGGAGCATCACCTCTCCTCCCACACCACCATGGAAGAGACCCTTGATCTCATCCAAAGACTCAACGCCCAAGAGGAAGTGGATGGCATTCTGGTCCAGTTACCCCTTTCCCCCCACCTCAATCAGTCAGAGATCCTGGGAAGCATAGATCCCAGCAAGGATGTAGACGGTTTCCATCCTTACAACATGGGAAAGCTATTCTTGGGAGAGAAGAGTATCGTCCCCTGCACCCCCAAAGGGGTGATGACCCTTCTGGACTACTATGGCATCCCCGTGGAAGGACAGGAGGTAGTGGTGATAGGTGCCAGCAATATCGTGGGCAAGCCCCTGGCCCTCATGCTGGTGAACAGAATGGCCACTGTGACCGTATGCCACATCATGACCAAGGACCTCACCCTCCATACCAAAAAAGCAGATATCATCTTCATCGCCACAGGGGTGCCACATCTGATAAAAAGAGAGATGGTGCGAGAGGGGGTCATCATTATAGACATTGGGATTTCAAGGATGCAGGGGAAAATAGTAGGGGATGCCGACTTTCAAGGTCTCCAAGAATGGGCAGGGGCCATCACCCCCGTGCCGGGAGGAGTGGGACCCATGACAGTGGCAATGCTCATGGAAAACACCCTCCAAACCTTCAGGATGAGAACAGGGGCATAATGAGAATAGGCTCCCTTCCTATCAAGGTTTCCCAGCTTACAAACCTTTTAAAAGAAGATCTGGAGAGAGAATACAGAGACCTCTGGGTGGAAGGGGAAATCTCAAACCTAAGGGTGTCTCCCAGCCGCCACCACTATTTCACCCTCAAAGATCAGGAGGCACAAATCAAGGCCGTCTTTTTTCGGGGAAAGGCTCGTTTCTTCCTCGGACATCTGAAGGAAGGGAACCAGGTGGTTTGCCATGGAGACATCACCCTTTACAGGGAAAGGGGAGAGATCCAGATAATGGTAGATTTTCTGGAACCCAGGGGCCTGGGAGAACAACTCCTTTCCCTGGCCCTTCTCAAAAAGAGGCTGGAGGATGAAGGCCTCTTCCAGGTTGAAAGGAAACGCCCCCTACCTGCACTTCCCAAGAGAGTAGGCATCATCACCTCACCCCACGGAGCAGCTATCAGGGACATCATAAAAGTGACGAAGGAACTCTATCCCCAGATCCATCTCCTTCTCTACCCTGTATACGTTCAGGGAGAGAAGGCTCCCCAGGAGATCCGTCAAGCCATAGAAAAACTGAACGAGGAGGATGTAGATGTTATCATTCTCTCCCGGGGAGGGGGTTCTCAAGAGGACCTTCACGCCTTTAATACGGAACAAGTGGCCCGAGCCGTGGCCGCTTCCCGCCTCCCCCTGGTATCGGCCGTGGGCCACGAGATAGACGTCACCCTGGCCGATCTGGCCGCCGACTTTCGGGCATCCACTCCCTCAGCCGCTGCCCACACCGTAGTGGCCAAGGCCCTCACACTGAAGGAGCAACTCCAAGGTCTCAAAAAAGCCCTCCTTAAAACCTCCCACATCCTTTTGGGACCTTCCAGGATCCCCCTGGAATCCCTTAAGATCAGGCTGCAAGGTAAAAACCCCTTAAGCCTCCTCAATACCCAGAGACTAAGATTGGACCACCTCAGTAACAGGCTGCTAAGCACTATGAACACCCAGATGGAGAAAAAAACCAACAAGCTGAATCTCATAGAATCCCGTCTCATGGCCCATCCCCCCACTGAAACCTCAAGGATACTACGGGAAAAACTCACCCTACTAACCCACAGCATGGTAAGGGCCGAAAAGCAGTTTCCGGGGGAAAAAAGGAAAGCCTTCAATCTCTCTAAAGAAAGGCTGGAGACCCTCTCCCCCCTTTCTATCCTCAAGAGAGGATACGCCATTCTTCTAACAGATCAAGGCAGACCTGTTACCGATGAGACCCAGGTGAAGGAAGGGGAAAGGCTCAGGGGAATCCTCCATCAAGGAGAACTCCTCCTCACGGTAAGAGGGAAAAGGGGAACAGGGATCCAGAAGAGTCAGGAAGAGAAAAGTGAAAAGTGAAAAAGCTATCCTTCAGATATGGATTCTTTCTTTCTCCCTCATATCATGCTAAAAAATTACATACTGCAGGGGGAAAAAGGGTATGAACTGGAAGCTTTTTCTAGACTCGCAGGAGGAAGGCATATGTATCACCACTCCCCATTATTCAGTGGTATATCTCAATCCAAGCCTCAAAGACCTTTTATTGCTGAAGGAAAAAACCCCTTCACATCCCTGCTACAAGGTGCTTTTTGGGAGGAAAGAGCCTTGCCCCTTCTGCCCCCAACCCCACGAGCTGAAGGAGGGGTTTCATACAAAGAAATACCTATCCAAACCCCTTCCTCTCCATGTTACCCTCAAAGCCGTTAGAGAGCCCCAAAAGGGGATTTTAAGATTGGCGGTATTCATGGAACTGTCCCCCAACATCACCCTGGAACAGGGGGAAGGAAGAGAAAAGGTGACCCCCTTCCCCAGAACCAGGATTCTCCTTATAGACGATAATGAACTCTTAAGGGAGATGGGGGAGGAAATCTTAGACCACTTGGGATACACACCCCTCCTGGCCTCTGGAGGAGAAGAAGGGATAGAGATGTTTAAAAAGGGTCTGGGGGAAATAGGGTTGGTCCTCCTGGACGTAGTCATGCCGGGCATGGGAGGGCTGGAGACCTTCAGGAAACTTAAAGAGATGGACCCCCAAGTGAATGTGCTGGTCATAAGCAGCTATAGTGAGGCAGAACAGGTGGAAGCGATCTTGAAAGAAGGGGCCTTAGGGCTGATCCAAAAGCCCTTTCAGATAAAGGCGTTATCCAATACCCTTTGGGAGATCCTTGAGAAGTGAACCCCCTGCCTTTCCATGAGAGAAAGGCCCTCCTAAAATGGATGGAAGAACGTTTCGGCATCCCCTCACCCCTCTTTGAAGATAAGGCACTCTTTATCCGAGGGAGGGATATCTGGATGACCACCCATGAGGCAGCAGAAACGCCCTTAACCCAGATCACCCGGAAGGGCATGAGGCTGGCCCGCAAAGACCGCTATGACTACCGACTCATCACCCCGGCCATCCAGTATTTAGGTTCCCTTGCCACCCGGAGGGTAATAGATATAAGCCCTCAGGAGGCAGAAAGATACATTCGGGGAGAAGACCTCTCCCTTCCCCATCTCCCTCCTCTACCCAGGGGGCAGGTGATCCTTCGTACCCACGGTAGGTCCTTAGGATCTGGACTCCTGACGGAAAAAGGGGTAAAGAACCAGATCCCGGTGGCCCATAGAGTACGCAAGGCTCTGGAGGTTAGCGAAGAGAGATGAAGCTGGAGGAGATATGGGGAAAAGGGGTTATCTGCTTAGATGGTGCCATGGGCACTATGATCCAGGAAAAGGGGATCACCTTCGCTACAGCCCCTGAATATCTCAACATCAGCCACCCAAACATTATCCAGGAGATCCATCGGGCCTATGTAGAAACAGGGGCCCACATCATAGAAACGAACACCTTTGGGGGAAGTAAGATAAAACTGGCCAATTACAGCCTCCAGGAAGAAGTTTACGCCCTCAATAGGGCAGGGGTAGAACTGGCAAAAAGGGCGGCAGAGGATCGGGCCCTGGTGGCTGCTTCCATGGGTCCCACAGGAAAGTTCTTGGAGCCCGTAGGTGATCTATCTTTTTCCCAGGCCGTAGAAGTCTTCAAAGAGCAGGCCATAGCCTTTAAAGAGGGGGGAGCAGATCTGGTCATGGTAGAGACCATGTCCGACATAAAAGAGGCCAAGGCCGCCATAACAGCGGTAAAAGAAGCCACGAATCTCCCCGTGTTCGCCTCAGCCACCTTCCAAGAAGACCTCCACACCCTGCTGGGCATGTCCCCCGAGGCCGTGGTTGTCACCCTTGAGGCCATGGGTGTGTGGGCCTTAGGGGCCAATTGCAGCTTAGGCCCTCAGGGAATCTTGGAGGTAGCTAAAAGGATGGCCAGTGTAACTTCCATGCCCTTAGTCTTTATGCCCAATGCCGGGCTCCCCCACTTAGAAGAAGGCCAAACCGTCTTCCCCGCCACCCCCCAGGAGATGGCCCAATACGCCCAGAAA
>CAZBOO010000002.1:0-33719 GCA_964493535.1 uncultured Aquificales bacterium | reverse complement strand
GTCCTATAGACTACCCCCCCCTTTCCCTTCAAAAATCTGATCTAATGGGTTTCTTATCTTCACCTGAATCCGTGAGTCCATCTGGCTAACCCCCCTTTTCTCAAAAGCTGCCTGTCTGCCTTTGGCACAGGCAGAAGGGGATATTACCCACCTTTCTTTACTCTCAATACCTGGTTTAGGACCTTCCGCCCTTTTTACCCCCTACTTCAACCACTCTCCCCTCTATACCAACGGTAACCTCTCTATGTCAAGGTCGGTCTTGAATTCACCGTGAAACTGCTGGGCTACCAAATGAGCTTCCTAAACTACCCTTTCATCATTTTAGACTACCCCAAAATGATCCGGCAATCCACAGCAAAGCAGGTATCTGAGGCAGCCATAAGGGGATTTATATCCAATTCCCTTATCTGGGGTATCTTCATCGCCATGTCGGAGAGGCACAATAGGACCTCGACAAGGCAATCTTTATCCACGCCGGGTTGCCCTCTCACCCCCTCTAATATGGCCCTACCTCTCAGACCATCCACCATCTCCATGGCCTCACCCTTGTTTATAGGTACGATCCCCAGGGTAAAATCCTTCAAGACCTCTGTATAAATGCCACCCATACCAAAGGTGATCACAGGCCCGAATTGTGGGTCCCTCTTTATGCCCATGATCAACTCCACTCCCTTCGCCATGGGCTGTAATAAGAATCCATTTATCAAAATCTTCTCCCGTAAGGCCCTCTCCCTCATCTCCTCAATCGCCCTCCTCAGTCCTTCAACTCCCCTTATATCAAGAACCACCACTCCTCTCTCCGTCTTATGGGTAGCTGAGGGAGAAATGAGCTTCACTGCCAGCGGGTATCCCAATCTATCTCCTGCCCTTACTGCATCTTGGTCATCCAAGACTACCTCATAGGGCAAAACCGGGATGCCCCTCTCCTCAAGTAGCCTTAGGGCCCCCTGCCCCAAAAGCATCTCTTTCTTTTGGCCAACAGAGGGAATCTCCTTCACAGGTGGCCTATCTTCCTTGCTCAACACATGGTACTTCCTGAGGAGAGATAAGGCACGCACCGCACGGGTGATAGAGGGATACACCACTGCTCTTGTCTCTTCCTCGAGTCTTTTGGCTATCTCCTCTCTATTATCACCACAGGGACAGGCTACAACGGGTTTAGTATTTTTGTCCGGTCTCTCTTTTAGATTTTTTTCAGGGTTGATGTCGGCATGAAGGGGGGAACCAAAGGCCGGTAAGATGAAGATGATACCGTCCACATTATCGCTTTCTTGCATCAGCTTAAGGACGGCATCTATGGCTTTATCACACCCGCTCCACATGATGGGAGGCCATATATCCACAGGATTAGAGATCTTAAACCAGTCTGGGGCCAGGGCTTGGAGGGGACTCAGCTCCTCCGAAGAGATCTCAGCTATTTCCATCTGGTGGACCTGACAGGCGTCTGCCATTATAACGGCTCCTCCACCCGTAAAGCTGATAAGCCCTAGCCTCTTCCCTTTCATAGGAGAGAGAAAGAGGAGAGCCTTCACCGCATCCATCAGCTCCTCGGAGTCCTTTACATCCAGTAAACCCGCCTTTTTGAAGGCAGCCTTATACACCTCATGCTCCCCTACCATGGAACCTGTATGGGACAGAGCCATCTTCTTACCTGCTTCGCTTCTGCCAGTCTTCAACGCCAATACAGGCTTTCTCCTTGACACTTGAGCCGCTATCTTGAGAAACTGTTTTTCATCCCTTATCCCTTCCATATGTATCACTATCACCCTGGTCTCAGGATCTTCCCCAAAGTACTCTAGGCACTCTGTGAAGCCTATATCGCAGGCGTCACCTATGTCTATCCCCTTGCCTACCTTGCCTATGAAACTCTCAGGACCTACATGGAACAATCCGCTCTGGCACACTACAGAGACAGGCCATGGCTCTTCATCCCTGGGGATGTCCACAAATGAGCTGGAGAAGGGGGCTAAGTGATTGACGATCCCAAGTGTGTTGGGGCCTACTATCCTGATGCCAAAGGCATGGGCCATCTTTGTCAGCTCCCTTTGGAGCTCCTTTCCCCTTGTGTCAGCATCGGCAAAGCCTTGGGTAACCACGATCGCCCTTCTTATCCCCCTTTCTCCGCAGCCCCTGACCACATCCAATACTCGCTCTCTCCCCACCGTTACTACAGCCAAATCGGGTTTTTCAGGGAGTGCCATCACATCGGGATAAGCCTTAAAACCGAGAATTGTGTCCAGCTTCGGATTCACAGGAAATACCTTACCCTTATAGCCAAATCTAATTAGGTTTTCTAAGTAGTTAAACGCACCCATCCCTGTGGCCTTTGGCACCCCAATCAGGGCCACAGAAGCAGGATTAAGGAAACCCTCCATCCGAGTATCCATAGCACTACTCTCCCCCGTCCTTTAAACCTTTGAGAAAAATGGACACATAATACTTTGCTATATCCTCAACGGAGTATCTTCCTTGGGGAGAAAACCACTCCACAACCCAATTGCAGGCCCCAAAGATGAAAAGAGTAGCCAAATCCTCCTTCACATCAGGCGATAGCAACCCCTCATCTTTGGCCTGGAGAATGGCCTCCCTCATCAGGGAATTCAATAGATCACATACGACGTCCACCTTCTTTCTGTGCTGGGGAGTGAGCTCCCTCTTCTCCGTGAGAAATACCTGGAAGGCTGACCTATCGTTCACCACGAAGGAGAGATAACAGCCAATGAAACGCCTGATGCGCTCCAGGGGATGAAGACATTCCTTCCTGATCTTAATAAACTGAGTTTGTAGCCTCTCCACCACACTGAGGAATATCTCACAGAGGAGTTCCTCCTTGCTGGGGATGTAGTGGTAAAGGGAGGCCTTTTGTATCCCCACTTCCTGGGCTATCCCTTGAAGGCTGGCCCCCTTGTAACCCTTCTCCGAAAAGAGCTTAGTAGCTACCGCATGTATAAAACTTATCCGGTTCATGTTTGATAACTTAAATCACTGTGGTGCAATTGTCAAGCAGTGTTTATTATATGACTACCTACTGTACAGTAGTTAATAATCAAAAACAATAAGCATAATTGCATAAATAACTATAATATATTTTGACATGTTTTCAGGCATATGCAAACACAGAAGGCTAATATAGCAGTCTCAGAACACGGCAAATCAAGGGTTGCTTCCATGAGTAAAACAATCCTTACCTATTTGGAGTTCCCCCAAAAACTGGCCATTACCTTAGTTAACGCATTCAAATTAAAGTGAGTCTGTTCCTAAGCGTGATGTAGGGGGAGGGTCCGGGTAACTGGATCTTCCTACCCCTATCAGATCCTCATCGCTTGCCTTCCTGGGCCGAAAGATGGGTGGTCTTTATGGGGCCACGAGGTCCAGGACTTGAGTCAGATGGCGGATGGTGTAATGGGGTTGGGGCAGTTCCGGTGGGTAGTCCTCCTCCCGAGGATTATAGTAAACAGCCTCCATGCCTGCCTTTAGGGCGCCCACTACATCGGCATTGGGGGTATCTCCCACGTGCATGGCCTTTTCGGGAGGAGCCCTTAAGTGGTGGAGGGCCATGCGAAAGATCTCTGGTCGGGGTTTTCTGTAGCGTACCTCCGAGGAGAAAAGGAGGATTTTGAAATTGTTTTGGAGTTGGTAGTGTCTCAGGATGGCTTTTTCTATATGGCCGTGGATGGTGTTGGAGATGATGGCGAGGGGTATACCCCGTTTCATCAGTTCCTGGATGGTTTCCAAGGCCCCTGGGAGGGGACCGGGAAGCCGTTCAAAGACGGCCTTTATATAGATCTTCTCCAGGCAATCCAAAGGGGCCTTGTTGATGCCCACCTGCTTCACCGTCCGCCGGATGATCTCGTCTAAAGGGATTTCTAACCCTGTGGCTTCCCTTTCCCTATTCATCTCTATTATAATTTGTTGAAAGGCCCTTTCTACTTCCCGGGGAGGTATGCTCAGCACCTGGGAGAAACCCTCAGCCCTGATGCGGCGGAACTCCTCCAGTTCCTGAAGACTGAGGAAACCGAAGAGGGTTTCCCAAAAATCGAAGGAGACGGCTTCTATTTTTCCCATATCATCCCTATGTCTTACCTTTTGCTCCTACATAGAAAAAGTAAAGCCCGAAAATGAAAAGAACCAGGGCGCATACCCTCAAAAGCCAGGCGTAGCTTCCGGCACTAAGGAATTTTCTTCCCGATGCCACCAGTCCTGAGATGAATGAGTACCAGGCCAGGTCCGCCAGGATGTGGCCCACATAAAAAAAGGCTACCCCAGCCCATCCCCTTTTGAGAGCAATAGTGAGATAGGCTAAGCCTATGGTGGCCCACCATAGGAACCAATAGGGGTTTGAGAGGCTGGTGAGTATTCCCTTAAGGGGGAGATCCCTCCAGCCTTGGGGGTTCTCCTCCCATTGGTCTGCTTGGAAGGGGACAGAAGACTCCCTGTAAGTCTGCCAGGCCAGCCAAAAGAGGACGGCCCCTCCCACCACTCCTAAGATACGCACGGCTATGGGTCCCTGCAGCACGGTTCCCATGCCTATAACCACGGCCATAACCACAGGCACTTCCAGGATAGCATGGCCTAAGACGATGAGGGGACCTACCTTGAAGCCCCTTTTGGCTGATTCTGCCAGGGTTATGGTGAGAACCGGTCCCGGTGAGGCAGCACCGGAAAAGGCTATCAGAAAGGACCCCATCCCTATTGCCATTAAACCTGCCATACCTCTCCTCCTTCGTCGGAGTGACTTGTATCAGAGAGGGGATGGGCACACCAGAGGCAACAGCGCTGTTTCATCCCAAAGGGTGTCAGGTTATACTTACCTCGGCCGTTGCATTAAAAAACAGGTTGTTTATTGCACATCTCTTCCGTAAGCCGTATTGTATAAAATGTATGGTGAGGGGGAGGGTCCGGGTGATACTCAGGAAATGGCTAAAAGGAGGTGAGGGAGAGGGAAAACCCTTTTCCGTCTTCCTGTTGTGGGGTTTGGTCATTGCCCTGGGGGCGCCCTTAGGGTGGCTCATCGTAGAGGCCCTCATGGGCCTCAATGTTGCCCCCGTCTACCGAGTGGTCCTGTACCTCTACATCACCCTGGGTACTGCGCTTGCCTTTGTCGTCTTTGCCGGGATCGTGGTGGCCAGAATGGAGAAGGAGAAGAGGCTCTTCAATCACATAGCATCCTCAGAGGCCGAACTTGCCAGGAAAGAAGAGACGGCCCGCCATGAGTTGGAGCTCACCAAGGAGAGGATGCTTAAGATAAGCCAGTTTGGTGCAATGGTTGGAAAGTCCACCAAGGAGGAGGAGGTATATTACAATCTGGCCCACGCTGCCCATGTGGCCTTAGGGCTCGAGAGGGTGAATATCCTGAAGAGAGGAGACACAGGCCTGGCGATAGTGGAGGCCCGAGGCATAAAACCAAAAGACAAGCAAGAGGAGAAGATACTGGAAGAGATGGCAATTCCATGTTCAGAGGAGGCAGGGGCCTTAGGGATAGCCTGCAAGGAGAACCGCTCCTTCATATTCACCACGAACGACTATATCCCTCCCAAATACCGGCTGCCTTCACCCTACAACAAGATCGAGGCCATCCGTTCCGGGTCCTTTCTGCTGGTGCCAGTAAAGGTAGAGGGTGAGAGGCACGCCAGGGCTGTGGTGGGCGCCGATAGAAAACTCAGAAGGGCCGAGGTGACCGGTGAGGACCTGCTGTCCTTGGAGATTCTGGCCGATATCGCCGGCACCACTTTGACCCGTCTCACCTTAGAGGAGAGGCTGGAAATACTGGCTACCATTGACGAGTTAACGGGCATTTTCAACAGGAGGACCTGGATGGAGCTTGCAGAGAACGAACTGGACAGGGCCAGAAGGTACAAGTACCCCTTCTCCATGGTGATGCTTGACATCGACGATTTCAAGAATGTGAACGACACCTGGGGCCATCAAGCAGGAGATGTGGTACTCAAATCCATAGGGTTCATACTGAAGAAGATCTGTCGAAAGGTAGATGCTCCTGGGAGGTATGGGGGTGAGGAGTTCGTACTCCTCCTTCCCCACACCGATGGAGAGGCTGCTCGAAAGGTGGCAGAGAGGATCAGGAAGGCCTTGGAGGTTGCCGATATGGGGGTTCCCACCACCATAACCGCCACCTTTGGGGTCTCCTGGTTCGGCCCAGACAATCCAGATACAAGCATAGATCAGGTGCTGCTGAGGGCGGATAAGGCCCTCTATAGAGGAAAAGGCTTGGGCAAGAACGTTGTGATGATCAGCTGGGAAGAGGGAGGTGCAAAGGATGAAACAGGTGATCCTTCCCATGGGGGGCCCCCAACATACTGAAGAGACGCTCAGAATCGCCAAAGACGCTGCCATAGAGCTGGGAATCGGGCATGTAGTGGTGGCCTCCACGCAAGGTGAAACGGCACAGGCAGCAGCTCGGATATTCAAGAATACGGGGATAAGGGTAATCGTAGTGACCCACAACACAGGGTTCAAGGAACCGGGGGTCCAGGAGATGAGCCCCGAAGTGCGCCAGAGCATAGAGGAAGAAGGCCTGACGGTTTATACCGGCACCATGGTCCTCAGAAGCCTGGGCGCGGCTATCAGGGATCAACTGGGCTACTCCCAGCAGGAACTGGTAGCCAACACCCTAAGGATATTAGGGCAGGGCATGAAGGTCTGTGCAGAGATGGCGGCTATGGTGGCCGATGCAGGATTGGTACCCATCCAGGATATCATAGCCGTGGCCGGCAGCCGGCAGGGGGCGGATACCGCCGTAGTGATTTATCCACAGCCATCCAACAGGTTTTTCCAGATGAAGGTGAGGGAAATATTGGTCAAACCGGCGGATTGGTGATATGCCCAGGGCCTTGCTCATGGGGAGATTCCAGCCCTTTCACTTAGGACATCTCCAGGTGGTGAGGGAGATTCTGGGAGAGTTTTCCCGTCTCATCGTAGCCGTGGGCTCTGCCACCTTCAACTACTTAGAAAAAAGCCCCTTCACGGCGGGTGAGAGGATATGGATGATCCATGAGGCCTTGGTAGAGGAAAGACTGGATATGGGGAGAATCTATATCACTGCCTATCCCAACATAGAGAACAATGCCGCCTGGGCTGCCCATTTGAAGTCCCTCCTTCCCCCTTTTCAGGTGGCTTTTACAGGAAACGCCCTTCCCCATATACTTTTGAAAGAGGCAGGTATAGAGGTGAGACCTTTAAAGATGATCAAGAGAGATCTTTACTCTGCCACTGTGATCAGAGAGAGGATGCTGGGAGGAGAGGACTGGGAATCCCTGGTACCTCCTGCTGTGGCCGGGGTTATCAAGGAGATAGGCGGAGTGGAGCGTTTAAGGTTTATCATCAGGGGGGAGTCTGATCCTTTACATTGGTAGGGGGAAGAGATGAAGGGTGCAGTGATAGCCACTGGAGGCGAGCTTCTACAAGGCCTCATTCAGGATACCAACAGTTCATACTGCGATGGGATTTTGGTGGATCTGGGTTTCGCTCCCGTGGTGAACATGGTGGTGGGGGATGAGATGGAGAATATCATCCGGGCCCTTGATTCGGCCTGTTCTGAGGCTTCCCTGGTTTTACTTTCAGGGGGACTGGGCCCCACGGAGGATGATGTGACCAGGGAGGCCTTGGCCCGTTTCTGTGGAGCCCCATTGGGGTTCCACCAAGGGGCTTGGCAGTGGATTCAGGAGAGACTGGAGGCGAGGAAAAGCATACCCAGAGAGGATCACAAGAGGCAGGCTTACTTTCCGAAAGGGGCTATCCTCTTTCCCAACCGAAAGGGTACGGCCTGGGGATTTGCCCTTTCCAGGGGTAGGGTATGGATAGTGGCCCTTCCAGGTATCCCCAGGGAACTGAAGCCCCTCATGGCGAAGGAGATAGTTCCCTTTATAAGGGAGCATTTCCCCCAGGTGGAAGGGCTCCAAAGCATCCTTCTCAGAAGTTTTGGGCTTAAAGAGTCAGAGGTAAACTATATGCTAAAGGATCTTATCAGGGCCCACCCCAACCGATTGGGCCTTATGGTCAGGGAGTATGGTGAGATTCATGTGAGGATTGTAGGCCCTACTCCTTTGGTAGAGGATCTTGCCCGGCAGGTGCAGGGGTTTCTGGGTGACTATCTCTACGGTGATGGAGAGGAGACCTTGGAGGGCGTAGTAGGAAAGCTCCTGAGGGAAAGGGGACTCACCATATCCACGGCGGAGTCCTGCACGGGGGGCATGCTGGCCCATACTATCACTAATGTGCCCGGTAGTTCGGACTACTTCATGGCCAGCTTTGTCACCTACACCGACGACATGAAGCACAGATTCTTAGGGGTACCCAGGGAGGTGCTGGATCGGTATACTGCCGTGAGTAAAGAGACGGCCCATTATATGGTAAAAGGGTTAGTGGAACGCACAGGTACGGATCTGGGCATCTCGGTGACGGGTATTGCCGGGCCTATGGGAGGGGACCCAGAAAGACCTGTGGGCCTGGTCTATATAGGCTGCCACTTTCCCCAGGGAGCGGAGGTGAATGAGTACCGCTTTCTCACTGACAGGCTGGGTGTCAAGACCATGGCGGTGAAAACCGCCTTAGACAGGGTAAGGAGGTATCTTGTGGGAACAGGGGAAGGCCTATGAGGGCCTTTATTGCCATAGAGCTTTCTCCTGAGATAAAGGAGGCCCTGGCCCGGCTGGTGAAAGACCTTCAAAAGGAAGGTATCCAGGGTCGCTGGGTGCCCCCAAGTAATATCCATCTCACCCTTCGTTTCTTAGGAAACATCCAGGATGAACAGGTAGGGGATATAGAGAGACTCATGGAAGAGGTAGCCAAGGGTTTTCACCCTTTTACCGTGTCTCTGGAAGGGCTGGGCGCCTTTCCCCATACTGCCCGTCCCCGGGTGTTATGGGTGGGAGTGGTGGAAGGAAAGGATCCTTTGTCTCGCCTGCAAGAGCGATTGGAGAGAGGGCTTGCTTCTATGGGGTTTCCTCTGGAAGAGAAGGCCTTCAAGCCCCATCTCACCGTGGCCCGTTTCAAGTTCCCCAAGGAAGAGGTGAGGAGGAGGGTGTATCAGGCCTGCCGAAAGAGGGAAAAGGCGGGATGGGGGGCAATGGAAGCTGCCTCAGTGGTCTTGTTTAAGAGTATTCTTTCCCCCCAGGGGGCCCGATACCGCAAGGTGAAAGAGGCCTCCTTTTCGCCGTGAGGTTTTTATGGTTGGCTAAGAACCGGGGCCTTTCAAAAAGGCCCCGGTTCTTAGTGATCTACTTTATCACTTTGGCAAAGAGAGGCGCCAATGTGAGAGAGACGATGGACATGAGCTTGATGAGGATGTTCATGGAGGGTCCAGTAGTATCCTTGAAGGGATCGCCCACGGTGTCGCCCACCACGGCTGCCTTGTGAGTCTCGGAGCCCTTACCTCCTAAATGTCCTTCCTCAATATACTTCTTAGCGTTGTCCCAGGCCCCACCGGCATTGGCCATCATAATACCGAGCAGCACACCGGAGAGGGTGGCGCCTGCAAGCATCCCGCCCAAGGCCTCAGGCCCAAGGGTGAAACCCACTATGGGAGGGGCTATGACGGCTATTACGCCGGGCAGCACCATCTCCTTCAGGGAGTTGACGGTGGCGATGTCCACACACCGGGCAGGATCGGGTTTGGCCTTGCCTTCCAAAAGACCAGGGATCTCTTTAAACTGGCGCCGTATCTCTTGGACCATGGCAAAGGCGGTCTTGCCCACTGCCCTCATGGTCATGGAGCCCAATAAGAAGGGGATAAGTCCACCGATAAAAAGGCCGGCTACCACCTCGGCCTTGGTGACATCAATAATTTTCAAACCCACCGTCGCACCGTAGGCTGAAAAGAGGGCCAGGGCAGTCATGGCGGCAGAGCCAATGGCGAATCCCTTTCCAATGGCTGCCGTGGTGTTGCCCAAGGCATCCAGGCTGTCTGTGATCCTGCGGGTTTCGGGTCCCAGACCGGCCATCTCAGAGATACCCCCGGCATTGTCCGCCCCAGGGCCATAGGCATCCACGCTCATGGTCACTCCGATGGTGCCCAGCATACCCACTGCGGTCAGGGCGATACCGTACATGCCCGCTGCCTTAAAAGCAAGAAACACGCCCAGGGCTATAAGAAAGAGTGGAAGAGCCACGCTCTCCATGCCCACGGCAAAGCCTGTGATGATGTTGGTGGCTGCTCCTGTCTGGGATGCCTCGGCAATGGTGACAATGGGTTTGGCCGAGGTGTAGTACTCGGTGATGAGACCGATGGCGATGCCTACCAAGGTACCTATGACCAGGGCCCAGAATACTCCCACGGGTAGACCCAGTGATTTGGTAATGGGATATGCGACCACTAAAAGGACGATAGCCGCCACAAAAGTGGCGTATCTCAAAGCCGCCTGTGGATTCATGTTCTTGAAGACCACCATAGAGAAGACGGCTATCATGGAGGCGATGAGTCCCACCATGATCACAAGGAGAGGATAAACCATCCAGTGATAGGTTATCTGAGCAGATAATCCCATGGTGGAAGCAATGGCAATGCAGGCCACCACCGACTCCACATAAGACTCAAAGAGGTCGGCACCCATGCCGGCTACGTCACCTACGCAGTCCCCCACGTTGTCCGCGATGACACCGGGGTTTCTGGGGTCATCTTCCGGTATACCTGCTTCGACTTTCCCCACCAGGTCTGCTCCCACGTCGGCGGATTTGGTGTAAATGCCTCCACCCACCCTGGCAAAGAGCGCCATGAAGGAAGCACCCATGGCAAACCCTGTAAGGATATGGGGGTCGTGCTGGGCAAAGAGAAGGAAGAGAACTCCCAGTCCAAACAGGCCTAAACTGGCTACAGATAGACCCATAACTGCTCCGCTGAAAAAAGAGACCACCAGGGCCTTATCCTGTCCGTAGTCGTTGGCAGCTGCAGCGGTGCGAACATTGCCCATAGTGGTGGCGTTCATGCCAAAGAAACCTGCCGCAGAGGAGCATAAAGCGCCAAAGAGAAAGGCAACGCCTGTCCAGAAACTGATAAAGATGGCCAGAAGGATGCCTACAATTAATACGATGATGGCCACGATCTTGTATTCCCTCTTCAGGAAGGTCATGGCCCCCTCGTGAATCATATCTGCGATTTCCTTCATAAGCTCTGTACCCACGGGTTGCTTGATTATATAGAGATAGAGCAACCCTGCCATGACAAGCCCTACTATCCCCAGCAGGGGGGCAAATACCACGTACTGAATCATCTTACACCTCCGCTAAAAATTTTTCATAACCCTACACCATCACCTTCTATGAACTCACTTTCACTATCACCTCCTCTCGACCCATCATCTTTACTTGTTGATAAGATTCATAGCGTCATCCAACCCTTTTCTCAAGACCGTTTCCACTCCTTGGGCTGCCAGGCGTAGAGCCTTTAGTAAGGCCTCTTCTTCGTGGGGTTCAAAGGGGAACAGGAGGAAGTCTATAATAGCCTGGTGGTCGTGTTCCCTTCCTGCAGGCCGTCCTACCCCAATTCTTACCCTGGGAAATTCTTCTGTGCCTGTCTCCTGGACGATGGATTGAAGACCCTTGTGGCCCCCTGTACCTCCCCAGGCTTTGATCTTGACCGTTCCCAGGGGCAGATCTATATCGTCATGGATCACCAGCATCTCCTGGGGCAGGAAGCCTTGGGAGATCCATTTCCTGACCGCTTCGCCTGACTCATTCATATACGTTTGAGGTTTCACCAAATAAACTCCCTGGGAGGCCGAGGCATAGAGGGAGCTAAAACCTCGCTTTTTCAGCTTTATCCCCCACTGCTGGGCCAGGAGATCTACAACCATAAAACCCACATTGTGCCTTGTGAAGAGATACTCCGGTCCAGGGTTGCCCAGCCCCACCACCAGCTTCACCATTCGTGGGCCCTCAGTCTTCTTCCCTCTCCTCCAGTTCCTCCTCTTCAGCCTCCTCTGTCTCTTCTGCCTTCTCTGCGGCGGTGGTCATCACCGTGGCCACAGGCTGGGAGGGATCGCCTTTCAAGGCCACCCCTTCAGGGAGGGATATATCCCTGATAAAGAGGGTGTCCCCTATATCTAATTCGGAGGTATCCACGTACAGCTCTTCGGGAATGTTTTGGGGGAGGCATTCCACTTCGATCTCATCCACCAAGTATTCTATCACCCCTCCCCTTTTGACCCCTATGGGCTCGCCCTGGAATTTCAAAGGGATCATGAGGGTCATGAGCTTTCCAAAAGTGACGGCGTAGAAATCTATATGGAGCACATCTAAATTCACGGGGTCCGTCTGCACGTCCTTGATGATGACCTTGAGGGTTTTATCTTCCAGCAACAGGTCGTAGAGCTTGGCCTCGCTCCATTCTCCTTTGAGGGTGCTCATGGTAGAGCCTTTGGCCTCCAAGGAAAAAGGGGTGGCGGGCAAATCGGGTCCATATACTACTCCTGGCAGGTATCCCCTGCTCCTAAGTTTACGGGCCACGCCTTTGCCTGTGGCCTCCCTTCCGGTTCCTTTAAAAATTACGGTTTCCTTCATAATCCCCTTTCACCTCCTTCATATAAATAGGGAGCTGACAGATTCGCCTAAGTGGATCCGTTTTATGGCTTCGGCAATGAGTGGAGCCACGGATAAGACCCTTACCTTGGAAAAAGTTGCCCTCAAGGGAATGGTGTTGGTGACTACCACCTCTTTCAAAGCCGAGGACTCTATCCTGTCCCGGGCTGGCCCTGAGAAAACAGGATGGGTAGCCGCAGCCAGGCATTCCACTGCTCCCTCTTCCAGAAGGGCTTCCACCGACCTCACCAGGGTTCCTCCCGTATCTATCATGTCATCCAAGATGAAGGCTCTCTTCCCATCAACATCACCTATTACATGCATCACCTCAGCCACGTTATCTGCTACCCTCCTCTTGTCTATGATGGCCAAGGGGAGGTGGAACCTTTTGGCAAAGGCCCTGGCTCTCTCCACCCCTCCCGCATCAGGGGATACTACTACCAGGCCTTCTATCCCTTGGGACTCCATGTAGTCCAGAAAAATGGGCATGGCCAGGAGGTTATCCACGGGTATATTGAAGAACCCTTGGATTTGCCCAGAGTGAAGGTCCATGGTGAGCACCCTGTCGGACCCTGCTGCTGTCAGGAGATCGGCTATCAGTTTAGCGGTGATGGGCACCCGGGGCTGCACCTTCCTGTCCTGACGGGCATAGCCGTAATAAGGCATGACTGCCGTTATGCGCCCTGCAGAGGCCCTTCTTAAGGCGTCTATCATCACCAAAAGCTCCATAAGGTTTTCGTCCACAGGGGGGTTGGTAGGCTGGATAAGGAAGACGTCGCTTCCCCTTACACTTTCCAATATCTGGACATTAACTTCCCCGTCGCTGAAGCGGTTTATCTTGGCTTTGCCTATGGGTATTCCCAGGCAATCGCACACCTCCTGGGCCAATCGGGGATTGGCGTTGCCGGAAAAGATCTTCATAGTCCAGGGCATCCTTTTTCCCCTTTCCCCGGGATACCATGGAGCTTAACCCGGGCAGTTTCCCTTTGCCCTCCTCTTGCCGGTAAAGGGCTATCCATAGCTGTTGGTTGGGGTGGGAGGATTCGAACCTCCGAATGGCGGATCCAAAGTCCGCTGCCTTACCTCTTGGCTACACCCCATTCCCTTTCAAAAAGACCTGAATGGTTTTCCATCCCATTTTAGAAATCCAAAGGGCCCCTTCCTGGGC
Organism: uncultured Aquificales bacterium; assembly: GCA_964493535.1. Lineage (GTDB taxonomy): Bacteria > Thermosulfidibacterota > Thermosulfidibacteria > Thermosulfidibacterales > B14-G1 > WFSI01. The sequence goes on along the minus strand of CAZBOO010000002.1, from coordinate 20,023 downwards.
CTTTTCCATGTCATCAAAGATGCCAAATAGGGTAGAACCACTCCCACTCAATAGGGCCATGGCCGCTCCCCTCTCCTGTAAGCCCATCTTCACGCTTTCTAAGGGAGGATAATGGCTAAAAACAGGGCCCTCCAAGTGGTTGAAGGCCCTGGATGCAAGCTCTCTTATCTCCCCCCTTTCCACAAAAGGCGCCAGAATATTAATATCGGTGCTGGGAGGTGTCAAGGGGAAGGAGAGGTGGGAATAGGCCCAAGCAGTGGAGACCCCAAAGGGGGGAATAACCAAAAGGAGGATCCCTCTTAAGCCGGCCTTCAGGGGTGTTAGGTCTTGTCCCACTCCCCTGGCCAGGGCTGCCGGCTCATTCAGGAGAAAAAAGGGGACATCGGCTCCTACCTCTTTCCCAATGTCCAGAAGGGTTTTTCGGGGGAGCCTTAACTTTAGAAACTCATCAATGGCCAGCAGAAAGGCGGCTGCATTGGCTGAGCCTCCTCCCAGACCACCTCTTATGGGTACCTTCTTTTGCACCTCTACCTTGATTCCCGGTTTTTCCCCTAAGTGACGGCACAGGAGCCGGTAAGCCTTAGCAATGGTGTTGGAGGAGTCAAGGGGTACCTTGGGGTGGCGACATAGGATAGTCAATCCTTTTCCAGGTCTGGCAGATATCCGGAGCTGGTCCTTTAGAGGCACCCTGTAGAAGATCGTTTCTATCTCATGGTAGCCGTCGGGTCTTTTGTAGAGCACCTGGAGATAGAGATTAATCTTGGCGCAGGATAGAAAGATGTAGTCTATCATAAATCAGATTACCTGCCTTAGGCTTCTAAAACCTCAATGGCGGGGCCGATGGGACTTGAACCCACGCCCTCCGACGTGACAGGCCGGCGCTCTAACCGGGCTGAGCTACGACCCCGCTTGGGTTTTGGTAGGCGGAACAGGGTTCGAACCTGCGACCCCCGGCTTGTAAGGCCGGTGCTCTCCCACTGAGCTATCCGCCTTCGCGGGGAAATAGATAACACCGGCTCCTGGAGGTGTCAAGGTTAGCCGCAGAATTTAAAATGCCTCCCAGTCCTGTTTGCCCGGGATGTAGTAGCTGGGACATATAAAGCGGAAGATATGGGCGATACGCCGGGCCTTGTCCAGCTTTTCCTGGCTCTCTTTTCTTATGGCCTCCAGGTCGTTTCCGAAGAGGTCATCGAAGGCCTCCCTGGCAACCTTGCGCCTTTCTCCCTCCGTGGAGAGTAAAGAATTTCCTATGCGGGTTTTATCTCCGGGCCAGAAAGGAGGGCGTGTTAAGCTTCTATCAATGGTAAACGGGTGACCCCTTTTCCTCGTAGGTGCTCACAGACATCTTTTAACTCATGGAACCACTCGGCGTGCCCCGTCTCTTCGCACAGGATGGTGATGGTATCGGCTCTGCCTTCAGGGGAAAAGACCACGTACTCCTTGCCGTCGGGGGCCTGGATGCGTACTTCGTGATAGTGCCAGGGGGCGGGATAGAGTTCCTTCAGCTCATCCATGAACCTCTTTACGGGTTCTAATTTGCCCATGTTCAGATGGCCGCTCATGGCTAATTTATCCAGGTTCAGCTCAGCGCTCATGACATTTGCCTCCTTGCTGGAGAAGTGGGGAGGGGTTGTACTCTGCCCCTCCCGATGCTCCTACTTTATAGCTTCGGCTACCAGTTCTGCAATATCTTTCAGCTGAATTTCTTCGGCCTTGTCCTTGGCCTTCAGTCCGTCATCGAACATGGTGAGGCAGAAGGGACAGGCGGTGGCGATACCCTGGGGATTAGCAGCCAGAGCTTGATCGCAGCGGGCATAGTTGATCCTGGTGCCAATGTTTTCCTCTAACCACATACGGCCTCCACCAGCGCCGCAGCAGAACCCCTTTTCCCGGTTTTTCTCCATTTCCTTGAGGGTAAGCCCCACCTTCCGGAGGATTTGCCTGGGAGCCTCGTAGATGCCGTTATGTCTTCCCAGATAGCAGGAGTCGTGATAGGTGAAGACCCCTTCCAGCTCCTTTTTAAGGGTGAGTCTTCCCTCTTCTAAGAGCCGGGCGATGAGCTGGGTATGGTGGATCACCTCATACTCTCCTCCCAGCTGGGGATATTCGTTTTTAAAGGTGTGGTACCCATGGGGGCAGGTAGTGATGATCTTTTTTATGCCATAGCCCTTGAGAGTTTCCACATTCTCCGTGGCCATCATCCAGAAGAGGTGCTCGTTCCCCAGCCTTCTGGCCCAGTCACCGCAGCACTTCTCTTCCGTGCCCAGGATGGCGAAGTCTATTTGGGCGGCCTTCAGGATCTCTACCAGGGCCTTCATCACCTTTTTATACCTGTCATCGTAAGCCCCTGCGCATCCGACCCAGAGGAGATATACGGCCGTCCCTTTCCCAGAGAGGAAGGGGATATCCAGGCCTTCGGCCCAGTCGGCCCTGTTGGCAAAGCCCATGCCCCAAGGGTTGTAGTTGTTTTCCATATTCCGGAAGGTCTGATTCAACTCCTCGGGTATGCGTCCTTCCATGAGGCTCAGGTACCGGCGCATCTCTACGATCTTGTCGATATGTTCTATGTAGGCGGGGCATTCTTCCATGCAGGCTCCACAGGTGGTGCACGCCCATATTACGTCGTCGGGCACCCTTTCATAAGGGGTGCATTCCTCGGGGTTTTTCCCCTGCACTAACCGGTCATTCATATGTTCTTTAAGGTCCTGGATAAGGTTTTTGGGAGAGAGGTTTTTTTCTGTGTTGTAGGCGGGACAGGCATCTTGACAGCGACCGCAGCGCATACAGGCATCCAGGTCCATGAGTTGCTTCCAGCTCAGCTCCTCCACCTTGGTGAGGCCGAAGCTCTCTGCCTCTTCCATATTGGGGATAGGATCCAGCACCCCATAGGATCTCTTATCCCGGAAGACGATGCTGGCAGGTGTTACAAGGATGTGAATGAGCTTGGAATAGCCTATGTAGGCTATGAAGACGAAAGAGAGGAGCATGTGGACGAACCAGAGGAGCCGGTGGGTGAGGCGACCGCTTAGCCCCACTATTTTAAGAGGGATAGCCAGCAGGAAACCTGCTGGGGAGTAAAGCTCGAAGGAAGAAAGGCCCTGGGAAGCTATGCGTGCGGCTTCTGTCAAGAATCCTGTGACAGCCACGGCCAGGAGGAGGTAAAGGATAAGGTTGTCCTCCCCTTTTTCCGGTTTGAGTCTCTCTGGTTTTTCCTTGAGCCTCCTGTAAAGGGCCATGCCAAGGCCGATGATGAGGATGATGCCGGCCAGATCCAGAATCAGGGAGACAAGGAGATAGAAGATGCCGTAGTAGAAGTGGACAAAGGGTACATCGGCCTCTATAGCTACAAGGATGGTGCCTATGAGGAGGACGAGGAATCCCCAGAAGATGGCTAAGTGCATAAGTCCCGGGTATTGATCTGTGAGAATTCGGGTGTGGAGGAACACATTTTTGGCGGCAAACAGGAGGCGCTCTTTCAGGGCGTCTTTCCGGTCTTCCTCTTTGCCCTTCTTCCACAGTTGGATGTGGCGATATAAACCCCAGATGGCCAAGGCCATGACACTTAAACCGCCTAAGTAGACCAGTATCTTGAAAAGGGTTGGTACGTTCCAGTACACGTGCCGGGTGATGTTCTGGGGATCGATCATGTTATCCTCCCGCTAACCCTCCTGGTCCTTGATTTGTTTAATCTTTTCAGTGATGGGGGGCACTACTTTAAAGAGGTCACCCACCACGCCGAAATCTGCTAAGTTGAGGATGGGGGCATCGGGGTCCTTGTTGATGGCTACGATGTGCTTGCTGGAAGACATACCCGCAAGGTGCTGGATGGCGCCCGAGATGCCCACGGCGACATAGAGGTTGGGGGTGACGGTTTTCCCCGTTTGGCCTACCTGATCGCTCTGGGGCCTCCAACCAGCATCCACGGCGGCCCTGCTGGCTCCCACGGCGGCCCTTAATAGATCCGCCAGCTCTTCGATGATGGCGAAGTTCTCGGGGGCCTTCATGCCTCTGCCACCGGAGACGACGATCTCTGCCTCTGTGAGTTCGGGTCTGCCCGTCTCCTTGGAAGCGAATTCCACCAGTTTCTGCTTTGAGTCCAGCTCCGTGGGCTCAAAGGGCACCTTCTCCACATCGGCTGGTTTGGATGTGTCGGGCTCCAACTTTTCAAAGACGTTGGGCCTGAGGATGGCTGTTTGCATGTCGGATTTGAAGCCGATCTCAACCCGTACTTTTCCTGCAATGGCGGGTCTTAGGGCCTTCAATTTTCCATCCACGATCTCTAACTGGATGCAATCCGGGGCCAGACCGGCTCCCACCCGGGCAGCGATCCTGGGCATGAGGTCCCGTCCCGTCATGGTGCCACCCATGAGCACGATCTGGGGCTGTTTCTCTTTGATAAGATCTCCCACGACCCTGGCGTAAGCAGGGGGATTGTAGGAGCCTAAGAGTTCGTGTTCTATAATGTAGATCTTATCGGCGCCGTAGGAGGCTATCTCTTGGCAAAGGCCTTCCACATTGTGTCCTGCTATGACGGTTTCCATGGTGGTACCCAGTTGATCCGCCAACCTTCTTCCTTCAGATAGGGCCTCATAAGCGGGTTTCCTGAGGGCCTCCTTCCTGTGGTCCGCAATTACCCAAACGCTCATCTTGTCACTCCCTTAGATGGCCTTGATTTCATCTTTAAGGTACTGGATGAGGGCCTGGACCACCTCTTCAGGCTCCCCTTCCACTTTTTTGCCTGCCTCCTTCCGGGGCGGCAGGGCATAAGAGAGGATCTCGGTGAAAGAGCCTGCCTGGCCCACCTCTTCGGGAGAAAGACCCAGATCAGCTACAGAGTGGTCTTGAATGGGTTTTCTTTTGGCCTTCATGATATTGGGCAGGGAGGGATAGCGGGGTTCGTTAAGGCCCTTTCGGCAGGTGACCACGCAGGGCAGGTTCATCTCATGGATCTCCTCTCCTCCTTCTACCATCCTGTTGGCCACGGCCTTTCCCCCGTCGGGGTCCACCTCTAACTTGAGGATTGAGCCTGCTTGGGGGAGGCCCAGCATCTCCGCTACTTGGCCAGGGACCTGCCAGGTGTCACCGTCTATGGCTTGCTGGCCGAAGAGAAGCATACCGTATTCTACTCCATCCTTTTCCAGGGCCTTTACCAGTACCTTTGCGGTGGTGTAGGTGTCGGAGCCGTCCAGAGCATCGTCCTTGATCAAAACCCCCCTGTCGGCTCCAATGGCCAGAGTGCTCCTCAGAGCATCCCTGGCCCTTTCGGGGCCCATGGAAACAGCCACAATCTCCTCTACCTTACCCGCTTCTTTCATCCTTACCGCTTCCTCCACGGCATACTCGTCGTAGGGGTTCAGGATGTACTTGATCTCGCTCTTATCCAGACGGTTGTTTTTGAGTCTTACTCGGGTTTCTGTATCGGGAACGGATTTGCAAAATACTATTACTTTCATGGCATTACCTCCTTCCCTTTTCCTTTTAAAAACCATTGTCAAAGAGGAGCGTCCGGCGGGCATAACTCCGCCGGACGCTTTATTAGCCTTTCAACAGGTTCCTGGCAATGGTGAGTCGCTGGGCTTCCGATGTGCCCTCGTAAATTTCGGTGATCTTGGCATCTCTGTAGTGACGTTCTACGGAGTATTCTTTTATGAAGCCGTAGCCTCCGTGGACTTGGATAGCCTCTCTGGTTACTCTCATAGCTACATCAGAGGCGAAAAGTTTGGCCATAGCGGAGAGTTGGTAGTAGGGTTTGCCTTCCTGTTTCAACCAGGCGGATTTCAGATAGAGGAGACGGGCTGCCTCTATTATAGTGGCCATATCCGCCAGCTTGAATTGGATAGCCTGGAATTTAGCTATGGGCTGACCGAACTGAATGCGGGTTTTGGCGAACTCCACCGCTTCTTCATAGGCGGCCTGTGCTATACCTACGGCTTGAGCTGCCACCCCTATCCTGCCTCCATCGTAACAATCCATGGCAATGTAAAAGCCTCGTCCTTCTTCTCCCAATAGGTTGCTGGCAGGTATCCGGCAGTCCTCAAATATAAGCTCCGCCGTGGAGGAGGCCCTGATGCCCAGTTTATGCTCCAGTTTCCCTATGGAGAACCCAGGGGTCTCTTTCTCCACAATGAAGGCGCTCATCCCTTTATGGCGCTTCTCTTTGTCTGTCATGGCAAAGACCAGATAGACCCCGGATTCCCGACCGTTGGTGATGAACTGCTTGGTGCCGTTAAGGATGTAGGAATCCCCATCCTTTTCGGCTGTGGCGGAGATGGAGACCACGTCTGTGCCTGCCCCAGGTTCCGTCATGGCATGGGCGCCTATCTTCTCTCCTTTGGCTAAAGGCGCAAGGAACCTCTTCTTTTGTTCCTCTGTGCCGTAATGGAAGATGGGATCCACCACTAAGGAGGTGTGGGCTGAGACCAGGATCCCTGTGGATGCACATCCCCGGCTCAGCTCTTCCACCACTGTGGCATAGGAGATCATGTCCATACCCGCTCCCCCGTATTCCTCCGGCACGTATACGCCTAAGAGCCCCAGCTCTGTCAGTTGTTTGTAGATTTCGGGGAATATCTCTTCTTTTTCCTCCATTTCTGATGCTTTGGGTTTCAGCTCTTCTTCTGAGAAGCGCCGTACCATATCCCTGACCATCTTCTGCTCTTCAGTAAACTCGAACTTCATCTTACCCTCCTACAAAGGGTCTCTAAGTGCCCTGAAATTGGGGCTTTCTTATAAAAGGGCCTGTTTTCCTTCATCTTTGTTAATTGGCTTGGGAGAAGAGGTATGTGACTCTTTCTCTGCCTCCATTTCCAAGGGATATCTTGCTTCCTTAAGAGTAATTGTAGAAGCCTTTGCCTGCCTTTCTTCCTAAGTACCCGGCATCTACCATCTTCACCAGAAGGGGGCAGGGCCGGTATTTGGGGTCTCCGAAGCTGTCATACATGACATGAAGAATGTAGAGGCAAGTGTCCAGTCCTATAAGGTCTGCCAGGTTTAGGGGTCCCATGGGATGATTGGCCCCCAACTTCATGATGGTGTCTATGGCTTCAGGAGAGCCTACTCCCTCGTAAAGGGCGAAAACGGCCTCGTTGATCATAGGCATGAGGACCCTGTTGGAGACGAAGCCCGGGGAATCCTTGATCACCACGGGTACCTTGCCCAGTTTCTCCGAGAGCTTGACCACCAGGTCCGAGGTTTCCTGGGAGGTTTGTAACCCCTCGATGACCTCGATGAGTTTCATGACGGGTACAGGGTTCATGAAATGTATGCCCATAACCTGGGAGGGTCTCTTTGTGAAAGTGGCTATCTTGGTGATGGAGATGGATGAGGTGTTGCTGGCCAGGATGACCCGGGGAGGGCATAGGCTGTCCAGGGTTTTGAAGACCTCTTCTTTAACGCCTATGTTCTCCGTGACAGCCTCTATGGCAAAGTCTATATCTTTTAAATCTTCTAACTTTTCTGTGAGTTGTACCCGGGACAAGGTAGCTTCCTTCTCTTTTGCCGAGATGGCCCCTTTTTTGACCATTCTGTCCAAACTCTTCCTTATGGTGTTGAGACCCTTCCTGGCTAATTCTAAGGTGACGTCCCTCATGAGCACCTGGTAAGCTGCCATGGCGCAGACTTGGGCGATGCCGTTGCCCATGGTGCCTGCGCCCACCACACCGATCTTCTTGATATCCTCCAGTCTCATTTTGCCACCTCCTTCAGTCCACCAGCTCTATAATCATGCTTACGGCGCCACCGCCTCCCAAACATACGGTGGCCAGGCCTCTCTTTAATCCTTTTTGTTTCAAGGCGTAAATGAGGGTGACCAGGATGCGGCATCCGCTGGCCCCTATAGGGTGACCTAAGGCTACAGCCCCTCCATGGACGTTGAACTTCTCGTGGGGGATGTCCAAGGCCTTCTTCACCGCACAGGAGGCGGAAGCAAAGGCCTCGTTGTGCTCCACCAGGTCTATATCATTAATGGTTAAGCCCGTCTTTTCTAAGAGGGCCCTGACCCCGGGTACGGGGGCTTCCATAACCCACTTGGGCTCCACATGCCAATAGTTGTAGGCTACTATTTTGGCTAAGGGTTTAATCCCCAGTTTCTCCGCTTTTTTCATGGAGGCGATGACTACAGCAGCGGCACCGTCGCTGATCTTGGAGGCGTTGCCTGCTGTGACATTACCATCTTTTTTGAAAGCAGGAGGTAACTTGGCCAGTTTTTCCATGCTGGTTTTCCTGGGACCCTCGTCCCTGTCTACGATGATGGTGCCCTTTCTCTGTTTTACCTCCACAGGGATGATCTCATCCTTGAACCACCCCTCGGCCATAGCCTTCAGGGCCCTGTTGTTGCTTTCTAAGGAGAAGGCATCCATTTCTTCCCGGGAAATCTCACACTTCTCGGCGATAAGCTCCCCTGTCATGAGCATGTGGAAGTCCTCATAAGGGTCCCATAAACCGTCGTAGACCATGGTATCTACGATTTTGCCGTCTCCCAGCCGATACCCCATTCTGGCCTTGGGAAGGCTGTAGGGACAGAGGGTCATATTCTCCATGCCCCCTGCTACTACGATCTCTGTTTCTCCCAGCTTGATGGCGTTGGCTCCTAAGCAGACGGCCTTGAGCCCCGATCCACATACCTTATTTATGGTTGTAGCGTTCACGTTATCGGGGATGCCGGCGTAGCGCATGGCCTGACGGGCGGGGGCCTGGCCCGCTCCTGCTTGGAGCACCTGGCCCATAAGGACCTCTCCAATTTTGTTGATATCTATCCCTGCCCTTTTTACTGCCTCTTTGACGGCTATGGCCCCCAAATGGGTGGCTGGAGTAGTGCTTAGTCCTCCCATAAGGTTGCCTATGGGTGTTCTATCACCGCTTAAGATCACCACCTTCTCCATACTGTATTTTCCTTTCTCGTTTCTGAGGTCACTCTTTGTTGCCTCTGTATAGAACCGCCAATAGAGTAGTACCAGGTATCCCTTCAGCCTTGTGGATGACTTGGGAGTCATAGTAGATGGAATCTCCCTCTTCCAGGATGATTGTTTTGTCACCATAAGTGAGATGGATGCGGCCCTGGAGCACATAGAGGAACTCTTCTCCATCGTGGCCCAAGGCTTCCATAGGCTCTTCTTCTCCTGTGAATTGAACGAGGTATGGGTCCATTTTCCGGTCTTCTTTTCCGTAGCCCAAGGAGTGATAGTTTATGGCGTACCTGGACTCCTGGCGAAAGACAGACTTTCCCTTTCCCTTCCTCACTACAAAATAGTCCTGCTGCTCGACGGGGCTTTGTTGGAAGAAGTAGATGAGCTTTGCATCTAAGGCCTGGGAGATTCTCCAAAGGGTGGAGATGGGGGGGGAGACGATGCTGTTTTCTATTTGTGATAGAAGGGCTGTGGAGAATCCCGTTTTCTCAGAGACATCCTTCAAGGTCATGCCCTTTTTCAATCTGAGGCCCCGGATTTTTCCCCCTAAGTCCAGTTCTTTCAGTACGTCCCGATGCTTCTTATCCTTACTCTCAATCATGCTTAAAACCCCCTTGCATTTTTACTAAAGCCCCTTTTTGGTGTCAAGGAAAGGACTTAAACGGAACCAAACTTCCCGTTTCATTACCCAGGGGATTTTGGTAGGAAAAAGAAAAACCTGGGAGGTAGGCCATTGAAGCTGGGTATTTTCAAGTTTGGGGACAGGGCATTTAGGGGAGTGGTGGAAGAAGATAGAGTCTATCCCTTGGAGGGTAGGGGCTTTTATGATGTGGGGGAGCTTCAGACTTTGCCTCCGGTTAGGCCTGGTAAGATCGTGGCTTTGGCCCTGAACTACAGGGCTCATGCTGCTGAGATGAAGAAACCCCTGCCCCCGGAGCCCCTCATCTTTCTCAAGCCTCCCTCGGCTGTGATTGGACATGGCGACACCATTCTTTTGCCCGCTATGTCCCAGAGGGTGGATTATGAAGGGGAGATGGGGGTGGTTATCGGAAAGAGGGCTCGAGGGGTTTCTCTGGAAGAAGCCCTGGACTACGTCATGGGTTATACGTGTTTCAATGATGTGACGGCTCGGGATTTGCAGAGCAAGGATGGTCTCTTCGCCCGGGCCAAGGGTTTTGATACCTTTGCCGTCCTTGGCCCATGGATGGAGACCTGTTTGGATCCCTCTTCCCTGAATATTCGGGCCTGTCTCAACGGCCAGGTGGTCCAGGGAGGTAACACCTCAGACTTGATCTTTGATGTGCCCCATCTAATCAGCTTCATCTCCTGTATCATGACCTTAGAGCCAGGGGACGTCATCGCAACGGGCACTCCTCCCGGGGTGGGGTCCCTCTCCCCAGGGGACAAGGTGGAGGTGGAGATAGAAGGTATCGGCAAGCTCACTAACTCCGTGGCTGTGAGGGGGTGGTGAAGGATTTTTAACCCTTTATCTTATCCCAGTTGGGCGAGTGTTGGGGTCTTTTGCCCTTGAGGACCAGGACCAGATCCTGGGTTGCCACCAGGGCCATGGCCGAGCGGGTTTCTGCAGCGGCAGAGCCTATGTGGGGCAGGAGGACTACCTGGTCCAGCTCTAAGAGGTCTTCCTCTATCTCCGGTTCTCTCTCGTAAACGTCCAGCCCTGCTCCCCAGATGAGGCCCTCTTTTAAGACCTGGACCAGTTCCCTCTCCTTTACGATGGGTCCCCGGCCTATGTTTATGAGTATGGCGTCCTTCTTCATCTGGCGGAACTCCTCTAAGCCAAAGCGTCCTTGAGTTTCAGATGTTAGGGGAGCCACGATGACCAGAAAGTCGCTTTCTATCAGAAGCCTCTGGAAGGAGACGTATCGGGCCCCCGTTACCTCTTCCCCTTGAGGATTGGGATGACGGTTGTGGTAGATGATTCTCATTTTGAATCCTTTGGCCCTTCGAGCCAGGGCCGTGCCTATTCTGCCCATGCCGTAGATGCCCAGGGTCTTGCCCACCAGGTCCTTGCCCAGAAAAAGGTGGTACCTTAGGCCTATGAACCGTCCCTCTCTGGTGAAGTTGTAGGCCTGGGGAATGAGGCGGGTCGTGGCCATGAGGAGTGCCCATCCCAGATCCGCCGTGGCCTCCGTGAGGATCCCAGGGGTGTGGGTTACCGCCATGCCCCGTTGGGTGGCGGCCTCTATGTCTATGTTGTCCAGACCTGCGCCCAGGTTGCTGATAACCTTGAGTCTGGGAGCGGCATCCATAGCCTCACCGTTTATTCTATCGAAGAGCATGCACAAAAGGCCTTCCTTGTCGGCAATGGCCTCCATCAGTTCCTGGCGGGTCATGGGCCTCTCTTCTCTGTGGTAAGTGGCTTTTGTCTCCTGCCGTAAAAGTTCATCGGCCTCGGGGAAAAGATAAGGCCATGTCACCAGCACCTTGGGTTTTGCCATGGTTGCCCTCCGAATTGGGGTCTACCATTGAATTTTGCTCTTTTGACCTTTTCCAGGGGTAGGCCACTTCAAAAGGGTTGAACCTAAACCTTCCCCACCACCGCTGCGTGGTACTCTTGCAGGGGGGCCACGTCCAAGCGGCCTTTTTTGAGTGCCTCGATGCCTTCGGCGGCGGCCATGGCCCCCCTGGTGGTGGTGAAATAGGGAATGCCATTTGTCAGGGCCGTGCGTCGGATGTGATAGGAGTCCTTCTGGGCTGTTCCTCCCAAGGGGGTGTTGATGACCATCTGGATATCCCCCGAGATCATGTGGTCCACCACGTGGGGTCGCCCCTCCTGGACTTTGTAGACCCTCGTGGCTTTCACCCCGTGTTTTGAGAGATAGAGGGCCGTTCCCTTTGTAGCTACTATCTGGAAACCCACCTGCTCCAACTTTCGGGCTATGGGAACCCCCATGGGCTTGTCTTCATCTTTTACGCTGATAAAGACAGCGCCTTTCAGGGGAAGAGTGTTGCCTGCTGCTTCCTGGGCCTTGGCAAAGGCGATGCCAAACTCCCGGTCTATACCCATAACTTCCCCTGTGGATTTCATCTCCGGACTCAGAACGGTGTCTACCCCGGGGAACTTGATGAAGGGGAAAACCGCCTCTTTTACGGCTATATGGTGGATATCCAGATCCCGGGGCAGTCCAAAGTCCTTGAGCTTCTTGCCCAGCATAACCTGGGTGGCCACCTTGGCTAAGGGAATACCTATGGCCTTGCTCACAAAGGGTACCGTTCGGCTGGCCCTGGGATTCACCTCTAAGACATGGATCTGACTGTCTTGGATGGCGTATTGAATGTTGATAAGTCCTATGACGTTCAGTTCCAAGGCCAGGGCCGTGGTCTGGCGCTTGATTTCCTGGATGAGTTCCTCATCCAATTCATAGGGGGGGAGGGAGCAGGCCGAATCTCCCGAATGGACCCCGGCCTGTTCTATGTGCTCCATGATACCTGCGACAAAGACCTCTTCCCCATCTGACACGGCGTCTACATCGATCTCCACAGCGTCTTGAAGGAACTTGTCTACCAGAACGGGGTGTTCAAAGGAGGCCTCCACAGCATAGGTCATGTAATGGTGCAGGTCTTCATGGGAGTGCACTATTTCCATGGCCCGTCCCCCTAAGACATAGGAGGGCCTGACCAGCACAGGATAACCGATTTTCTCTGCTATTTTCAGGGCTTCCTCTATGGAAGTGGCCGTGGCGTTGGGGGGTTGGTGGAGTTGGAGTTTCTCTAAGATCTGGCGGAACCGCTCCCGGTCTTCCGCTGTATCTATGCTGTCGGGGCTGGTTCCCAAAATGGGCACCCCGGCTTTTTCCAGGGAGATGGCCAGCTTCAGGGGGGTCTGTCCTCCAAATTGGACGATCACCCCTTTGGGATCTTCAGCCTCAATAATAGCTAAGGTGTCCTCTAAGGTGAGGGGTTCAAAGTAGAGGCGGTCGGAGGTGTCATAGTCTGTGGACACCGTTTCAGGGTTGCAGTTGACCATAATGGCTTCACAGCCCATCTCTTTGATGGCGAAAACGCTGTGGACACAGCAGTAGTCAAACTCTATCCCCTGACCGATCCGGTTGGGCCCGCTCCCCAGGATGATCACCTTTTCTTTTTCACCCAGGGGGTGTTCCGAGGCGTTTTCGTAAGTGGAGTAGAAATAAGGGGTATAGGCCTCGAACTCGGCGGCGCAGGTGTCCACGCTCTTGAAGACGGGTTTGATGCCCAGGGACTCCCTTTTTCCCCTTATCTTTTCCTCCTTTACCCCGAAGAGCTGGGCCAGACGTACGTCGGAGAAGCCCATCCTCTTGGCTTCCCGGATGTCCCGGGCTTCCAGGTTTTCCCAGGGGAGGCTCTTCATTTCCTCTTCAGCCTCTATTACTTCCCTGAGGTTGTCTAAGAACCAGGGATCTATGGCGGTGATTTCATAAATCTCGCCGCCCATCTCCATCCCTGCCCGGAAGGCGTCTGCCAGGTACCAGAGACGGTTCCAACAGGGGGTTTTCAGGCGTTGCTCAATGGTTTTCAGATTCCAGGTGCCATCAGCCCGGCGGGAGTCTTTCTCCCTTTGAAACCCGTAGCGGTCAATCTCTAAGGAACGTACGGCCTTTTGTAGGGACTCTTTGAAGGTGCGACCGATGGCCATCACCTCCCCCACGGACTTCATCTGGGTGGTGAGGGTGGCTTCGGCCTCGGGGAACTTCTCGAAGGTGAACCGGGGTATCTTCACTACGCAATAGTCTATGGTGGGCTCGAAGCAGGCGGGGGTTTTCTTAGTGATATCGTTGGGTATCTCGTCCAATGTGTAGCCCACGGCCAGTTCTGCAGCGATCTTGGCGATGGGGAAGCCTGTGGCTTTGCTGGCCAAAGCCGAGGAACGGCTCACCCGGGGATTCATTTCGATGACCACCATGCGCCCATCCTCAGGATTAACAGCGAACTGGATGTTACTGCCACCGGTCTCTACACCGATCTCCCGGATGATGGCTATGGCGGCGTCCCTCATGATCTGATACTCCTTATCGGTGAGGGTTTGGGCGGGGGCTACGGTGATGGAGTCTCCCGTATGGACGCCCATGGGATCAAAGTTTTCGATGGAGCATACGATAACCACATTGTCCTTCAGATCCCTCATCACCTCCAGCTCAAACTCCTTCCATCCCATCACCGGTTCTTCCACAAGGACTTCATGGAAGGGGGAGGCGTTGAGGCCCCACTCCACCTTCTCTTCGAATTCCTTTACGTTATAGGCCACCGAGCCCCCTGTGCCCCCCAGGGTGAAACTGGGTCTGATGATTACGGGGAAGCCCAGGTCTTTTATGATCTCTTTGGCTTCTGCCATGGAATGGGCATAGCCGCTTTGGGGCACCTCTAATCCGATGTTTTCCATGGCCTGTTTGAAGAGATCCCGGTCTTCGGCCTTTTTGATGGCGGGGAGCTTGGCCCCAATAAGCTCTACATTGTGGGCGTCCAGCACACCCTCTTCTGCCAGGGCCACAGCGGTATTGAGGGCAGTCTGTCCCCCTAAGGTAGGAAGCAAGGCCTGGGGATGCTCTTTTTCTATGACCTTGGCCACTATCTCCGGGGTGATGGGCTCGATATAGGTGCGATGGGCCATTTCTGGGTCCGTCATGATGGTGGCGGGATTGGAGTTCACCAGTACAATATTGAAGCCATCTTCCTTTAGTACCTTGCAGGCTTGGGTCCCCGAGTAGTCAAACTCACAGGCCTGACCGATGATAATGGGACCCGAGCCGATGATGAGGATCTTTTCTATGTCTGTGCGTTTGGGCACTTTCAGCTTTCTCCTGGGTTTTGCCAGGGAGAGTAGCAAAGCTTGCCTGTTAAGGCAACTGTTCAGCCCTTTCTCGGCATATTCTGAGGATTCTTCCCTTGACAGGGTATATTGGATAGATTAACAGGAGCCTACCCAAGAGAGGAGAGGTGTATATGTTTGATTCCCTGTCGGAGAGGATCCAGGGAATCCTGGGGAAGTTTAAAGGCAAGTCCCGGATTACCGATAAAGAGGTGGACGCTACCCTGAGGGAGATCCGCTTGGCCCTTTTGGAGGCTGATGTCCATATCCAGGTGGTACGCCGGTTTACTGATAGTCTCCGGGATAAGCTGGTGGGCAGAGAGGTTCGGGGCGGCCTCACCCCTACCCAAGAGGTGATCAAGGTGGTTTCCGAGGAGGTCCAGGATCTCTTGGGGGGAAGCCATGAGGGTCTCCAGTTCTCTCCCCGACCCCCCACAGGCATCATGATGGTGGGGCTTCAGGGTTCCGGTAAGACCACCTCTGCGGCTAAACTGGCTGTGATGTTAAAAAAGGAGGGTAAGTGGCCTCTCCTGGTGGCTGCCGATATATACCGCCCTGCCGCCGTGGATCAGCTGGTTATCCTGGGAAAAGAGATTGGGGTGGAGGTCTTCCATGAGGAGGGAGATCCCGTGACCATCTGTGCCCATGCCATGGAAAGGGCCAGGGAACAGGGCGTGGACGTGGTGATCATGGATACGGCGGGCCGCCTCCATATAGATGCATCCCTGATGAGGGAGTTGGAGGAGATCAAGGCAAGGGTTCTGCCTCGAGAGATCCTCTTGGTGGCTGACGCCATGACGGGTCAAGAGGCGGCCAATGTGGCCAATACCTTCCATCAACGTCTGGACCTTACCGGGGTGGTCCTGACCAAAATGGAGGGCGATGCCCGGGGGGGTGCCGCCCTTTCCATCAAGGCAGTCACAGGTTGTCCCGTGAAGCTCGTGGGTGTGGGGGAGAAGGTGGATCAACTGGAGCCCTTCCATCCCGATCGCATGGCTTCCCGGATCTTGGGGATGGGGGATGTGCTCAGCCTCATCGAGAAGGCCGAGCGGGCCTTTTCTGAAAAGGAGGCCCAGCAACTGCAAGAGCGGCTGGTGAAGGGCACCTTTACCTTAGAGGATTTCCGGGAGCATCTTAAGGGTTTAAGAAAGATGGGGTCCATTGACCAGATCATCAAAATGCTCCCAGGAATGGGAGGTATGAAGGATGCCTTGAAACAGGTGAGGATAGACGATAAGCAGGTAGACAGAATGGAGGCTGTTATCAATTCCATGACATCTCATGAGAGAAAGAGGCCGGTTATCATCAATTCCAGCCGTAAGAGGCGGATCGCCCGGGGAAGCGGCACCTCTGTTCAAGAGGTGAACCGGGTGTTAAAACAGTATGCCCAAATGCAAAAGATGATGAAGGGAGCTAAGAAGGGCGGTAGAGGAAAGATGGCCAAGAAGATGAAGAATACCCCTTTCGGGTCTGATTTCATGAATATGTTCCAGTAGGGAGGTGAGAGAGTGGTAAAGATCCGACTGATGCGCATGGGTGCTAAAAAGAAACCCTTCTATCGTATAGTGGTGGCCGATGTTCGTGCCCCTGCCGATGGGCGGGCTTTAGAGATCCTGGGCTACTATAATCCCCTAACCGATCCTCCCCAAGTGAAGGTTGACCTGGATCGCGCCAAGGCGTGGATGGGGAAGGGGGCTCAGCCTACGGGTCAGGCCAAGGCGGTTCTGAAACTGGCCGGGATGTAGTAGGGTCATAGTTCCGGTCTCCCTGGGGAAAGGGAAGATTTTAAACGGAGGTGGTGTTCATGTTGAAGGAACTGGTGGAGAAAATGGCCAAGGCGCTGGTGGATAATCCTGACAAGGTGGAGGTGGTGGAAGTAGAAGGCGAGAAGACCATGGTTATTGAGCTGAGGGTGGCCCCTGATGATCTCGGAAAGGTGATAGGCCGGCAGGGAAGAACGGCCAGGGCCATGAGGACCATTCTTTCGGCAGCTGCTACCAAAGGGAACAAGAGGGCGGTGCTGGAGATTCTGGAATAGGCTCTAATTCCCCTGGAGGCTGGACTTTTTATGTGGAGTGAACGGGTCTTGGGACCCGTTCTTTTTATCTGTGTTGGTTGGGAGGGACCATGGAGAGAGAATGGGTGGCCCTCAGCCGCTTAGTCAAGCCCCATGGTGCTCGGGGAGAGGTGAGGGGCGTACTCCTTACCGATGTGCTGGATAACCTGTTGCACAGGGAGTGGGTCTATTGGGTGAGAGGGAATGAGCGCAGGAAGCTGGAGATAGAGGCTATAAGATCCCATGGTCTCTTTCTTCTCATCAAGTTCAGGGATGTAGAAGACAGAGAATCGGCCCAGGAGTTGGTTGGGGGAACTTTGGAGGTGTCCATAGATGAGTTGGTGCCTTTGGAACCGGGGGAATTTTATTGGTATCAACTCCTGGGTCTGGATGTCTACACCCAGGAGGGAGAGTACTTAGGGGTTCTGGAGGAGATTATGGAGACGGCGGGTCATGATGTCTATGTGGTGAGAAGGGAAGGTGAAGAGGTCCTTCTGCCCGCCGTCAAAGAGGTGATAAAGCAGATCTCCTTGGAACAAGGACGCGTTGTGGTTTGTCTTTTGGAGGGTCTCAGGTGAAGTTCTACGTGGTCACCATCTTCCCCCAAGTGGTGAAGGCCTTGGACTTCAGCATCTTGAAGCTGGCCGGGGAGAAGGGGCTTCTGGAAATCATTCCTGTGGATCCCCGGGACTTTACCACGGATAAGCATCGTACGGTGGATGACGAGCCTTACGGTGGCGGTGCCGGGATGGTGATGAAGCCTGAACCTTTGATTCACGCCGTAGAAAGCATAAAGGAGCGTGAACCTCACTTGGAGAGCTTCCTCCTTTCTCCTCAAGGGCCAACCTTTCATCAGGGTCTTGCAGGAAGTCTGGCCCGTCTCCCGGCGGTAGCTCTGGTTTGCGGCAGGTATGAGGGGGTGGACGAAAGGGTGAAAAGCCATCTCACGGGGGAGATTTCCTTGGGGGACTTTATCTTGGCAGGAGGAGAGTCGGCGGCCATGGTGATCATAGAGGCTGTGGCCCGTCTCATTCCTGGAACCTTGGGTTCTTCCCAATCCTTGGAGGAGGAGAGTTTTTCCCGGCAGTTGTTGGAGTATCCCCAGTACACCCGTCCTCCCCGGTTCAGGGGGGTAGGGGTACCACAAGTACTCCTTTCAGGTAACCACGGTGAGATATCCCGATGGCGCAGGTTCCAGCAGGTGAAAAGGACCTGGGAGAAAAGGCCGGATCTCTTGGCTAAAGCCCCCTTGACGGATGAGGACAAGGGGTTTTTAGAGATGGTGCTTCGGGGTGAAGATCCATGGGCTTAGAGTTGAGGTACTACCTGGCCTTGATTCACTATCCCGTTCACAACAAAGAAGGGGAGGTAGTGGTTTCCTCCATCACCAATCTGGATATTCATGACCTCTCCCGTTTGGTGAAGACCTACGACGGCAAGGCCTTTTACATGGTGACGCCTTTGGAGAGCCAGAGGGCCATGATAGGCCGTATATGCGCTCATTGGAAGGAAGGGTTTGGGGCCACCTACAATCCCAACAGAGGGGAGGCCTTGGAGTTGGTGAGGGTTTCCCCTTCTCTGGAGGAGATGAGGGAGGATATCAGGGAAGAGGAAGGGGAAGACCCCCTTTTGGCGGCAACCTCAGCCCGGGAGCAAGAGGGGAAAAGGGTTCCTTACCGGGAGTTGGGGAGGGTTATCCAAGATGGTATGCGTCCCGTGGTTGTTGTTCTGGGCACGGGATGGGGATTAACCCAAGAGGTGATAAGGGGTTGCCATTATTTATTGGAGCCTATAAAAGGGATGGGTCGTTACAATCACCTGTCGGTGAGGTGTGCAGCGGCCATAGTGTTAGATAGGCTATTTGTAGGGAGGAAGGAGCCATGAGCGAGGAGATCATCAGGTCTATCGAATCCAGATACCTGAGGAGTGACCTTCCCGACTTTAAGGTGGGCGATACCATCAAGGTCTATTTCAGGATCCGGGAAGGGGACAAGGAGAGGGTTCAGCCCTTCGAGGGGGTGGTGCTCCGATTTCAAGGGGCCATGAACAGAAGGACCTTCACGGTGAGGCGGATCACCAGGGGACTGGGTGTAGAAAGGACCTTTCCCTTCCATTCCCCCAGGTTAGAGAAGGTAGAGATCACCCGCAGGGGCAAGGTGAGAAGGGCCAAGCTCTACTATCTGCGGGAGCGTATGGGCAAGGCCGCCCGGGTGAAAGAGAGGTTCTATGCCAAGGGGAAGAAGTAGGCGGTTCTTTCAAGCATGCAAGAGGGGCTGGTTTTTTGGGTGCCCCCTTCTTCTTTTTCCCGCTATGGAACCTTTCACTCCAGAACTCTGGCCATGATCTCGTTGGCCATGGGCAGGAGTTCCTCGGGGATGCGCCAGCGGTTGTCCTTTCTTTCCAGAAGCCCCTCCCCTCCCAGACACAGGAGCCTTTCTGCGAGCCGATCCTTTTCTGCGCCCCATCTATCCTCTATAGCCTTGGGGTCTATGCCCCTGGTGGTGCGAAGCCCCACTATGGCTGTCTCTAAGGTCTTACGCCAGGGGGAGAGGTCCTCTTCATCCACCACGGGAGATTTTCCATTTAGAACCTGCTCCACATACCGTCTGGGTTTGCGTTCCCTGAAGAGCCTGTTACCTTCCAGGTGGGATACAGCCGATGCCCCTATCCCCAGGTACTCCCCGTTCTCCCAGTAGATGAGGTTGTGAAGGCACTCCCTCTTTGGTTTAGTGAAATTGGAGATCTCGTATTGCCTGAAGCCGTGAAGGCCCAGTTTCCTGGGGATGAGGCGGAACATCTCCAGCCATTGGTCCTCGGAGGGCATGATCAGTTCTCCTCTTTCCACCCTGCGGACCAGAGGAGTGTCTCCCTCTAAGGTGAGGCTGTAGGCCGAGAGGTGGGCGGGTTCCAGGGCCAGTGCAGTGTCTATGTCCTTCTCCAGGTCTCGAGGCGATTGGCCTGGAATGCCGAAGATGAGGTCTATGCTGAGATTGTCAAAGTGCTCCCTGGCCATCTCCCCCTTTTCCCTGGCCTCTTTGGCCGTGTGTATTCTTCCTAATACCCTTAAATGTTTATCGTTGAAGCTTTGGGCCCCCATGCTTAGTCTGGTCACTCTTCCTTGATGCAAGAGCTCCAGCTTTTCTCGAGTGATGGATTCGGGGTTGGCCTCAAAGGTGAACTCTTGGGGGGAGGGTAACAGGTCTCTTATGCTTAGGAGGAAACCTTCTATCAGGGGAGGGGGTAAGATGGAGGGGGTAC
>CAZBOO010000001.1:14638-36734 GCA_964493535.1 uncultured Aquificales bacterium | reverse complement strand
GGCGGGCATGGGTATTTCCCAAAAACCCCAAGAGCCTTTCAGGTACCTCTTGGGGGGTGATGATTCCTGCTCGGAGGGCATCATCCAGATCGTGGTTTATATAGGCTATGCCGTCGGAGATCCTTACTACGTGGCCCTCAAGGGTGGCTGCCATTTCTCCTTTCTCCGGTATGATGGCCCCCATTCCTTTGGAATGCTTGAGTATTCCGTCCCGCACCTCGAAGGTGAGGTTCAGTCCTTTACCCCCTTTTTCCAGGAGGTCCACCACACGTAGGCTCTGCTTGGGGTGGCTGAATCCCCCAGGGTGAATCTCCTGAAGCACGGCTTCTCCTGCATGGCCGAAGGGGGTATGGCCCAGATCGTGGCCTAAGGCTATGGCCTCGGTGAGGTCCTCGTTAAGCTTCAAGGCCCGGGCTATAGTCCGGGCAATCTGGGCTACCTCTAAGGTATGGGTGAGGCGGGTCCTGTAATGGTCTCCTTCGGGGGAGAGAAAGACCTGGGTTTTGTGCTTTAGCCTTCTAAAAGATTTTGAATGGATTATCCTGTCCCTGTCCCGCTGAAAGTCTGTTCTCATGGGACATGGCTCTTCGGGCTTGAGCCTTCCCTTGCTCAGCCTGCTCTTGGTTGCCCGGGGATGAAGCCTTTGCCCTTCTTCCTCTTCTATGGACTCTCTTATGTGCAGGGGGGGTTCCATGGACTCATGTTTACAACCCTTTCTTTTCCTTATCAATGCAGAGTGGATTAATAGGAGAGAACGGGTTATAAGGCCATTATGATGAGGAAGCAACCATACGGTCAGGATGGACCTCCCTTGTGGACCCTATCGGACTTTCTACTGTGCGATGTTCCTGCGGGGCTCATCGCCATAGGAATTACCAAACCCTTCACACCTCAGGGTGCTTTAGGCTATTTGAATCATACCCTCGCTTTAGTCCTGGATAGGTTGGGGGAAAAGATCATGGGAGAGCAGGGAGAGAGGACCCTCATATCTACCATGGGAAGGTGGAAGACCCCCTGGGTTCTCCTTTACGGGTTGGGAGAGCTTGAGGGGTTGAATGAAGAGATGATATCCCATGAACTCCAGTCGCTGGCCGAAGATCTGGCAAAGCTGAAGCTCACACCTCTGGCCTTTCTTCTGCCGGGTTACGATCCTTACAGGTGGGGGACTCCCCAAGAGACAGCTCGTCTTCTTACAGAGGCTGTTCCCCCTCCGGGGATCCTCTTGAACCCCCAGCGGGATATACTTCATCGCATCCACTACTACTGCAAGGGACCCTTCAACTATCTCCTGAAGGTGGAATCTGCCGGAAGGTGACCCCTTCCATTCTCTGAAATAGTTCTACTATGTGGGGATGGCAGGTGAAAAAGAGGACTTGAAGCCTGTTAGAAAGGGATAAAATCGCTTCGGCCGCCCTGGATGCTCTCGTGGGATCGAAATTCACTAAGATGTCGTCGAGTACCACTGGGAAGGCAATCCCCCTCTGGGCCATCTCTGTCATGATGGCCATACTGAGGGAGAGATAGAGCTGCTCCCCCGTGCCTTGGCTGAGGTAGCGTGATGAAAGGCGCCTACCGTCAGATCTCTCTACCCACAGCTCCTCCTCTCCTATGGGTAGATAAACCCTATTGTATCTCTCCCCTGTCATGGTGGAGAAGAAGCGGGAGGCTTCCTGCAAGACCCGAGGCTGGTTCTCCCGCTCGTACACCTCTCTGGTCCTTCTGAAGAGCATGATGGCTATGGAATCAACTGTCCACTTATTAATGGTTTCTCGGAGCTTCTCGATTAACTCCTCCCTCCGTTGGGCCAGTTCCTGCTCCCTTTCCTCCCCCTCTAACTCCTCCCTTCTCCTGCACAGCCTTGCCTGGTCATGGATCAGACCATCCCTTCTTTCCCTCAGCTCCCTCTCCCTCTCCGTCAACTCCTCCAACCTTCTGTTGGCCTCCCCGGGGCCGAGGCCTGCCAACCTGGGTACCCACTCCTCCCAATCCCTTCCCAATAGGCCCGCGAGTTGCAGACGCAATTCCTTAGCCTCCTCCTCTAAGGCCTCTCTCTTCTCCCATTCCTGGGCAAGCTCCCTGAAGGTCCCAACGGAGGTCACCCTCGCTTCCTGAAGCAGCCTCTCCAGTTCCCCCCTTTTTGGGGCCAGCTTCCCCTCCAGGAGCCTCCTCCTCTCCCTCAGGGGACTTGCCTTGGCCTCCTGGGCTTTTCTCTCCTCGTATGCGTCCTTGGTTTCCTCAAGGATCCTTCCCAGGGCCACCATCCCTTCTTCCCAAGATCCTACCTCCAAATCCAAATCACTCAGGGCTTGAGAGAGCCTATCATGAAACCCCTTGAGGCTCTCGGAGATCTCCTTACGTTCTTTGAGGAGATCCTCCCTCTCTCCATAAGCCCTATGGAGGTCCTCCACCCTGTGCAGGAGGTCTTGGACTACCTGATGAGGGTAGATAGGTGAGAGACCTATCCCTATCACCCACCTCTCCCAATCTTCAGCAAGGGCCCTTTCCCTGATCTCCAGATCTTCCATGGCATCGTTCAGCCTCTTCATCTCCCGGGCCAGGAGCCCTACTGCCCTCTCCAGATCGCTGCACCTCCTCTTCCAGTCGTTCAAACGCCTATAGGCCTCTTCCATCTCCTTCAGCTCCTTCTCTGCGGCCCCAAGGAGAGAAAAGGTGAGCCTATGGAGATCCAACCTCTCGGCCAATCGCTTGGCCTCCCTTTTCCACCTCCACCTCCGGTAACAGGCCCATCCCACACTCCCAACCCCCAGCAGGGTCATTCCTATCCCCGCCCATCTGAGGAGGCCCCCTCCTATTAGCGTCCCTCCGATGCCCACCAGCAATAGAAAGAGGAAAACGCCCATCTCCCAAAGGGATGGTGCAGCCATCATGTGATCCCGGGCCTGACCTATAAACCCCAGCCTCGCCATCACCTCATCCTTGGGGAGGGGCGGCTTCTGGGGGGCCATCCCCCTCAAGGTCTCAAGCTCCCCCTCCCTCCTCCTCTCTTCATTCCTGAGGTCCCTTTCCTTCTCCAAGGCGAGGCGTTCCTCCCTCAGGAGCTCAAACTCCCTCGAGAAGCCCTTCAGCTTCTCCCACACCACCCCTGTGGGTCGAGGGGGCAGCTTCTCTACCTCCAAGTATGCCAACCCTTCATCTATCAACCTCTCCAGTGAAGAGAGACGATCCTCCACCCTCAGGAGCCTGTCCCTCATCTCCTTTATTAAGGGCCACTCCTCCCGAAGGGCCTGTATCCTCTCCTCCAAGGCCAGAACACTATTCCCCTGGAAGGGTAAGGCTAAGGTCTCTTCTATGGGCCCCAAGAGAAGCCTGGTCTCCTCCAACTCCCGGGCCAGTTGATCTATCTCACCCCCTATGTCTTCCAGCTTCTTTAGTCCCTGGGGGGGAAAGGACAAGGGCAGCTTCTCGTCCTTAAGAAGCCTCTGCACCTCCTCCAAGCGAGAAAAGATAGGATGCGCTTTGGCTAAGGCATCCCACTCCTCCCTTTCCCTCCTCACGATGACCCATTCCTCATCCACCCTCTCTATTTCTGCCCCGAGTCGTTTTATCTCCTCCAAAAGCTCCCCGTACCTGAGGGGCAGGGCCCTCAACCCTGAGAGCTCCACCTCCACTTCTCTTATCTCCCTCAATAGCCTGTTGATTAACGGCTTCTGGCCCCTGAGCTTGAAGAATTCCTCCCTCCTCTTCTCTAACTCCTCCACTGCCAGGGAATAGGCCTTTCCCAACGGACCCAGGGTGGTGGAGTATAGGTGTTGTGCCATCTCTTGCCCACTGAGTAGGGTCAAGTCACTCACCTGTGCCAGCCCCAAGGAGAAGATCCGGGAGTAGAGGAGGGCACCTTGGCCTTCCCAGGAGCTCTTATTCCCCTCCACCTTGGGGACACCAGGAAACCGGGCCATTAAGGCAAACTCCTCACCGTCCTTCTCTATCACAGCTCTTCCGCCATAGGGTTTGCCATCCAATGGGATGTAGAGCTGATAGGCCTTATTCCTCTTCGAGAGGCCAAAGAGCATAGCCCTGATGAACTCCATGAGGCACGTCTTACCTGCTTCATTGGGCCCCAAGACAATATTCAGGCCGGGGGCAAAAGAGAGGGACAGGGGACCAAGTCCCCCAAAACCCTCCACATGGACCTCCCTTAGCTTCACTTATCCCTCAGCATAAAGGTTAGGGCCTCCCTTAGTGCCTCATCGGCGAGTCGAATTCTATTTTCCCTCCTTAGGTTCCCTATCCACCTCTTCACATCCCCTCTACCCCAGAGGCTCTCCAGCTCCTCGTCCAGGGAAGGATCATCGGCCACTACCATCGCCTCCTTGATCAATTGGGCCAAGAACTCGTCACGGAGTGAAAGTTCCTTCAAGTTTAGGGGAGGCAACAGCCTCTTCTCGAGAGTGGTCCAGACGAAACCCTCACGTTCCTCGCCCTCATTCAGCATCTCCTCAATCTGGCTCCACTCCTCCCTCTCTAAGGCGTAGAGGGGAGAAGGGCCCTCCAAGGCAACCCGAAGCATGACACCCTCAAGGCCCCTTACTTCCTCCTTCAGGGACTCTAAGCGCTCTGATAGGGTTCCTTCCCCCTTTACCCCCTCAAGGAACAGGACCCTCCTAGTCCAAACCACAGGGGCCAGAGGGCAAAACTCCACTTGAGCCCCACCATCATCCCAAACCACACGGTAGCACCCCTTGGGGCCATCCTCTCTAAAATGGCGGCCCTGGAGGTTCCCAGGGTAGACCACCCAGGGGTCCTCCATCATCACCTGTCCCCTGTGGATGTGCCCCATGGCCCAGTAGTGGAAGTCTCGCGATACTAAATCACCCAGAGCACAGGGGGCATAGGGATCGTGACCCTCCAACCCTTGGAGGTATGCGTGAATCAGGGTCAGACGCAGGTCACCCTTCCCGGGAGGTATCCTGTGTACTAAATTATCTTTGACCTTCCTGGCCCCGTGGCTGATGCCACTCACGCTCACCCTGTGCCCACCAAGGGAGACCTCCACCTCCTCCCCATCGGGGGTGAAGAGATGGACCCCCTGGGGCAGAGGAACCCCCTCCCAAGAGGGATAGGGATCGTGGTTTCCCGCTACCATAAAGACCCTCACCCCCTCAGCCGTTAATACATCCAGAGCCCTTATCAGCTCAAGTCTGGCCCTGAGATGGGGCAGTCCCGTCTCCAATAGATCCCCAGCCAGCAGGAGCATATCGGACTCCTTGGCCAAGTCCAGCAGTCTCTTGAGTGCCTCAAAACTGGACTCTATAAGCCTCATCCGGAGCCAGGGACTTGCCTCTCCCACGCCCTTGAAGGGGGTGCCCAGATGAAGGTCGGCTGCGTGAAGAAAGGTAACCCTCAACCTCTCTTCTCCAAGGGGGCGATCCAAACCTTCTTCACGCTTTTGTTATCGGCGTCGAGGATGGTGAAACGGTAACTTTCTAAGGTGAATTTTTCCCCTTCTTGGGGAATACGACCCAGGTGGTGGAGAAGGAAGCCGCTTACCGTTTCATAGAGATCCTTTTTGGGAATTACCCAGTGCAGCCTTTCCTCTAAAAGGTCTAATCTCACTTGGGCATTCACCACGTATCCCCCCTCTTTCTCCACCAGTTCGTAGAGACTGGGAAGGGAAAGATCAAAGTCGTCCTGTATCTCTCCAACCAACTCCTCCACCAAGTCCTCTACGGTGGTTATGCCAATAACCGCACCGAATTCATCCACCACTAAGGCCATGGGGATGCGTTTCTCCTTCAGCTCCTGAAGGAGCTCGTCCACCCTTTTATACTCGGGGACAAAGTAGCCAGGTCTGGTAAGTTTTCCCACACTCAGGAGGGGATCATCCACCTGGAGGACGTCATAGATGGTGATCACTCCCACTACATTAAAGATGTGCCCTGAATAGACAGGTACCCTGGAGTATCCCCACTTGTGGAAGATCTCTGCAGCCCTTGTAACTGTTTCCCCCTCTTCCAGGACCACCACCTGGTTTATGGGTTTCATGGTCTCCCGGACTTTCACATCCTCCAAGCGCATCACTTTGTGGATGATTTCCCTTTCCTCTTCCTTTATCTTGATGTTCCCTTCTTCGCTTTCCATGAGGAGGGCCAGGTCCTCCCTGGTAAAATAGAGACGCTCACCCACTCCTCCCTTTCCTGGCACTAAGATTCGGGCAAGAAGGAAAAAGATCGCGGAGAAAGGTTTGAAGGCCAAGTAGGCCCAGCTCAAGGGGCCAACTACCCTGAGGGCCAAGGAGGTGGGCCGTTTTTGGGATATCCCTTTGGGGAGGGCCTCACCAAAGGTAAGGACTAAGGGAGAAAGGATGAGGGTGGGTAACCACTCTGACGGATGCCCCAGTCTCATAGAGAGGAGATAGGTGATGAGGGAAGCGTTGGCTACTACACAGAGGTTAGTTCCCAGGAGGGTGGTTCCTAAGAGCCTGTCGGGATAGCGGAGGAAGAAGTGGACCTTCTTTGCCCTCATATCCCCCTTTCGGGCCAGCTCTCGTATTTTTACCAAGTCGGAGCCTAAAAGGGCGATCTCCGAGCCCGAAAAGAAGGCCTCCAGCATCAAAAGAAGGAGGGAGAGAGCCCCAAGGGCCAAGTCTCCCAGGATCATACTCATCCCGAAGGGGCCTCCCGAGGAAAGCTTAGTAAATCCAAAGCCCTATTCCTCCAACTTCCATGCAGATCCCTGGCTCACACATCCACCAAAGGGGAACCGGAGAAGGCCTTTTTCTTTAAAAGGGGAAAACCCATAGCCCCCCTCTGTTTGAGATACCCCTCGGCACAGAGTCGGGCCAGTTGCCGGACCCGGCCCACATAGGCTGTTCTCTCCTTCACGCTGATGGCCCCCTTGGCATCTAAAAGGTTGAAAAGGTGGGAGCATTTGAGGCAGTAATCGTAGGCGGGGAGGACCAGACCCTTTTCCGCTAACCGGACAGATTCCCCCTCGCACATCTCAAACATCTTGAAGAGCATGTCTACATCGGCTTCTTCAAAGTTATAGTGGGACCACTCTACTTCTCCCTGGTGGTGCACATCACCATAAGTGACGTTGCCCACCCAGATAAGGTCGAACACAGAATCCACCCCCTGGATGTACATGGCTATGCGTTCCAGTCCATAGGTGAGTTCCACGGAAACGGGTTTCAGGTCTATGCCTCCTGCCTGTTGGAAGTAGGTGAACTGGGTGATCTCCATACCGTCTAACCAGACTTCCCAACCCAAGCCCCAGGCCCCCAAGGTGGGGGATTCCCAGTCGTCCTCCACGAAGCGGATATCGTGTTGAAGGGGGTCAATCCCCAGGGCCCTTAAGCTGTCCAGATAAAGCTCCTGCACATCGTCTGGAGAGGGCTTGAGAATCACCTGATACTGATAGTAGTGCTGCAGTCTATTGGGATTTTCTCCGTAGCGACCGTCGGTAGGCCTCCTGCTGGGCTCCACATAGGCCACTTTCCAAGGCTCGGGTCCCAGCACCCTCAGAAAGGTGGCAGGGTTCATAGTTCCTGCCCCCACCTCCACATCGTAAGGCTGCTGGATGACACATCCGTAATCGGCCCAGAACTTCTCCAGTCTCATGACCACTTCTTGATAGTTCACAGTCCATTCCCTCCCTATGGTTTTCTGAAAAGGGGGAGGTTACTCTACTCCTACCTTCTCCCTCTTTTCTCTCATGTTCATGGCTTTCACCTGTTGAAGCCTCTTTTTGTCCCCCTTTACCTGCTCATCATTGTTGAGCCACAGCCGGATCATCTCTTGGAGGGGAAGGTGATAGGGATTGGCCCTTTCCCTGTTCCATCTGTATATGACCCACTTCTTATCCCTTTGGGCCGTCAAAAACCCAGCCCTCCTCAGGATGTGCAGGTGTCGGGAGATCCGGGATTGGATCATGCCCAAGACCTCCATTATCTCACACACGCAGAGAGACTCGTTTTCCAAGAGTTTTAAAACCCTTAATCTGGTCTCGTCATTGAGAGCTTTGAAGACCTCTGCCAGTCCTCTCAAGGAATCCTCTCTGATTCATGATTTTCCCTTATTATCAAAAAGTTCCTTAGTTTTAAAGCCTTCTATCACCAGGAAGAGGCAGGATATAAGACCCGACGCTAAGGGAAGCCAGTCTCCCAAGAGGGTATATAGAGTGGTAAGGGTTACCTTTTCTACCCGTTCCCTCAAGATACCCTGGGTGAAGAGGGGCAGGGAGGCTACTATTTTCCCTTCAGGGGATATGATGGCGGAGATACCCGAATTGGCACAGCGCACCATCCATCTCCCGTTTTCTACTGATCGGAAGAGGGCAGCGGTGAGATGCTGGTGAGGAGCTAAGCTCCTGCCGAACCACCCGTCGTTGGTTATGTTTACTAAGAGCTTGGCCCCTGCCCCGACCCGGGAACGTACCAATCCTGGGAAGATGGCTTCATAGCAAATATCCACTCCCAATGGGAGAGGGGGAAAGGGGAGAGGTTTAGTGCTCTTTCCTGGAAGAAATCCCTTCTGATAACCTGCTAAGGTGTAAAGAAAGGGCAAAAACCGTGCCAAGGGCACGTATTCTCCAAAGGGCACCAGGTGAATCTTGTCGTAATGCCCTTCCTCCTGACCCTGGGGGGATAGGAGATAGGCCCGGTTCTTCAGAAATGCCTCCTTTTCCTTCATCACCCAGTGATTTGTCCCTACCAGGATGTAGGCCTTGCAACTTTGGAGCCCTTTAAGAAAAAAGCCGGTTTCTTTGATGTCTTGAAATAGGTAGTAGGGAACGGCCGATTCGGGCAGAACAACTAATCCTCCTTGCTTGCAGCTCTTTCCCGTCATCCTTGCCAGTAGCTCCATCTGGGTTTTTCCCCAGGCAGGGTCCCATTTGATCCTGGGAGGCACATTGGGCTGAACCAGGGCTACCTTCAAGGGAAGACCATGGGGGATGTTGTCTATGCGGATCCCCCCCCATAGAATCATTGTCAGAGGTAGCAGAAGGGAAAATGCCCCCCTCTTTCTCTTCCCTTTGATCACATCCCAGATTCCTCCCCAGGACCATGCCAATAGAAAGGAGAGCCCGTACACCCCTATTATGGAGGCTCCCTGAATGAAGGAAAGGAAGGGGGCTTGGGAATGGGCTGCAAGAAGCCAGGGGAAACCGGACAGGAGATGCCCCCTCAGGTATTCCAAGAAAGCTAAAGGAAGGGGGAAGGCCAGAAAGGCGGGTATTCCTGAAGAGAGGAGACGGTGGGACCACCATCCCCACAGTCCCCAATAGATCCCCAGATAAAAACTGAGGGCGCCATAGGCTAAGAGGGCTTGCCAGGAAGCCACAGGGGCATAAGACTCCATGGTGCCTGGCAGCCAGGACAGGGAAAGGAGGAAGAAAAGGCTTCCCCATAGCCACCACAGGAGGAAAGGATCTTTAAAGGAGTACCTCTCCTCTGCCCAGAGTAAGGGTAGGGGCGCTATCCAAGCTATGGGAAACAGACCAAAAGGAGGAAAAGAGAAGAAGTACAGGGCTAAGGAGAGGAGAAAGGCGCCTCCCAGCAGGATCCATGGAGGCATACCCGTTTCCCATCCCTCTTTCCAATAATCTTCTGAAGGTCCCTTTATAGGAAGATCTCCCTTGCCAGGTCTTTGATGAAACCCCTCAGGTCTGGTTAAAGCCTTACCGCCACCCCCCGCTCCCTCAGATACTCCCTCACCTCTCGAAGGGAGTACTCCCGATTATGTCTTCCATAGTTCTAACCCTCCTCCTACTGTTAGGGGCATGAAAACCTCCTCTGCCGCCCTTCCATCACGTCCAGGCAAGGGATGATCCTTTTGGCCAGCACATACCACCTCCGAAGGCTTAATCTTAAAAGGTTTTTCTATAGCAAAAAGTCCCAGCAGACAAGGGGGGGACTTTCCTGCTTATTTATGCAACTTATTGTATTTTAAAGCGTTATCCTGAAAAGGTGGAGATCCCTTCGGGTGTCCCTTGCCTTGCCTTCTTTGAATCCTCAGTATATTAGGATATTGGAATATTTCGAAATCTGAGCCCAAGGGCAGGGAGCACAGGTGGAGCAGATTCTGGATGGTGTTAGATGGCTGGGCTACATGGGGTTGCTGCCTGTAAAGATACTGGGCAGGGTGGGGCTTTTTTTGGCAACAGCCGTTTTCTGGGTTTTTGTGCCTCCATTGAAGGTGGGGCGGCTCATCCGCCAGATCGATTTCATCGGCGCCAAGTCTATTACTATAGTGGCCCTCACGGGGGCCTTTACGGGTATGGTTCTCACCTTGGAATCTTACTATGCCTTGGAGAGGTTCGGGGCCGATGCCCTTTTAGGTCCAGCTGTGGCCCTCTCCATGATCAGAGAGCTGGGGCCTGTCATCTCGGCCTTCATGATCACCGCCCGGGCTGGATCGGCCTTAACGGCGGAAATAGGTATCATGCGTATCACTGAGCAGATAGACGCCTTGGAGATGATGGGTCTCAACCCCTTCAGATACCTTATAGTACCCAACCTGTTAGCAGGTATTATCTCTTTTCCACTTTTGGCTTCTCTTTTCAATGTGGTAGGCATCTATGGGGGGTATGTGGTGGGAGTCAAGCTCCTGGGTGTTAGTGCCGGCACCTTTTTTGGCGAGATGCCCCAGTATGTGGACATGACAGAGATATTCCACGGGCTGTACAAGTCCCTCACCTTTGGCTTGGTAGTCGCTTGGATCTGCTGTTATTCCGGGTACACGACGGGCTACGGGGCCGAAGGTGTGAGTCGGGCCACTACCCGGGCCGTGGTGGCTTCATGCGTGCTTATTCTGGTGTGTGACTATGTGATCACTTCCCTGCTTTTCTGAGAGGAGACGGCGTGATTCAGGTAATCGATTTGTACAGCACCTTGGGGAAACAGAAGGTCCTGGAAGGGGTATCTGTAAGGGTGAATAGGGGAGAGATCCTGGCCCTTATAGGCAAGAGTGGTGTGGGTAAAAGCGTGTTATTAAAACATATAGTGGCTTTGATGAAGGGCCAGAAGGGGAAGGTCCTTATAGACAGTGAGGATATCACCAGCGCCAGAGGTCGTAGGCTGGAGGCTTTGAGAAGCAGGATAGGCTTCCTCTTTCAAGGGGGAGCACTCTTTGACTCCCTTACCCTCTATGACAATGTGGCCTTCCCTCTAAAGGAAAAGGTCAATATGAAGGAGAAAGAGATTAAAGAAAAGGTTCTCTATGAGTTGGAGCAGGTGGGTCTGAAGGGCATGGAACACAAATACCCGGCGGAACTCAGTGGCGGCATGAGGAAAAGAGCCTCTTTAGCCCGGTGCATGGTGACTACCCCGGAGATCATGCTCTTTGATGAGCCCACTACGGGGCTGGATCCCATCACAGCCCACTCTATCAATGAACTCATAAAAAGCACCCACGAGAGGGCGTGTTTTACGGGGATTATAGTTTCCCACGAGATCCCCGACATCTTTTTTCTGGTGGATAAGGTGGCTATGCTCCATGAGGGCAAAATTGTGGCTTTTGGGACGCCTTTAGATATAATGAGGTCTTCTCATCCAATTGTACGCCAATTCATAACGGGAGGCACGGAGGACATGGAGGACATGCTTGTACCTGTCATCGGGAAGTTGGAAAAAGAGTTTGAAGAAGAAGGCAAATACTATGCAGGAGAAAAAAATGAAAAGGTTTGACTTAGAACTGGCAGTTGGTGTATTCTTCTTGATAGGTATAGCCTGTTTGGCGTATCTGTCCATTAAGCTGGGCAGGATGGAGGTTATTGGGCAGAGAGGCTACGTGGTGTCTGCCAAGTTCTCCAATGTAGGGGGACTGAAGAAGGGGGCCGGCGTGGAGATAGGAGGAGTAGAGGTGGGTAGGGTGAAGGATATAAATCTGGATCCTGAAGATTACACGGCGGTGGTGACTTTACTTTTGAACTCTGGCGTTAAACTTTCTGATGATTCCATAGCGGCAGTGAAAACCAAAGGGCTTATAGGGGAGAAGTATGTTTCTATCACTCCGGGGGCTTCGGAGCGGGTGATTCCACCGGGTGACCGCATACGAGAAACCCAACCTCCTTTCGATCTGGACGATGTCATTGGGCGATTAATCTACGGAAGCCCAGGAAAATGATAGAGGGGCGTTAGCCATGAAAAGATTGGCCCAAAGCATATTGGTGCTGGGATTGGGGTGTTTTTTGAGTTCGGTTGCCTTGGCAGAGGGGTCCTCCCGCCTCTTGCTGGCCTCGGCAGATCCTGCCTTTCTTCTGCCCAAAGATCAACAGGAGATGAGCCCCTGTAAAGACAAGACAGATGCCCACAGGATAGAGCTGGTCCAGCGCTGGGAAGAGGAGGAAAAAGCCCAGGAGGCCGAAAACCAGGGTAAAACCATCCAGAGAACCATGCCCGATCCCTTCCAACCTTTGAATCGAGGTCTTTTTTGGGTGAATGACAGGCTCTATTTTGATGCTTTTAAGCCCCTGGCCCGGGTTTACGGCCTTATCCTTCCCAAAGACGTGCGGATAGGGATGAGACACGCTATCTCCAATCTCCATGCCCCCATCCAGTTTTTCAATTCCATCCTTCAGCTTAAGATGAAGAAGGCAGGGACAGTGCTATGTCGTTTTGCCATCAACTCCACCGTGGGCATAGCCGGTTTCCTGGACCCTGCCACCCGTATGGGGTTGGAGAAGGTGAACGAGGACGCTGGGCAAACCCTTGGGGTTTATGGCTTGAAGGAGGTGTTCTACCTCGACATACCCATCCTCGGGCCCTCTTGTGTAAGGGATACCTCGGGCAAGGTGGCCGACACCTTCATGGACCCTCTTTACTACTTGTTAAACACCTGGTTTTATGTGGGGCTCTATGCCTTGGATAAGGTGAACGAGGTCTCCCTTACCATAGGCACTTACGAGGATTTCAAGAGGTCGGCCATAGACCCGTATATAGCAGTTAGAAACGCTTACTACCAGTATAGAAGGCAACTCATTCAAAAGTAGGGGTGAAGAAATGAAAACGGGAAAGATTTTTACACTCCTGTTTCTGGTTTGTTTGGCCCTGCCTTTCTTGGTATGGGGAGGGCCAAAGGTGTCTCCTGTGGATCAGGTGAAGAGTGAGATTGAGCAGGGCCTGGCCATACTGAAAAACCCTAAGCTCAAGCCCCATGAGAAAACCGAAGAGATCTTCAAAATAGTGGATAAATCCGTGGACTGGCACGAGGTGGCCAAAAGGGTTCTGGGTATCCGGTGGAGAAGGGTTGCTCCTGAGCAGCGAGAAAAATTCACTGTGCTCTTCAAAGAGTTTGTCAAGGCCAATTACGCTAACAGTTTTGAAAAGTACTCTGGGGAAAAGGTCGAATACGGAAAGCAGGAGATAGACGAGCCATACTCTCGAGTTTTTCTAAAGATCCATTCCAAAATCTATGAAAAGCCTATCTCTATGGAATGCCGACTCATAGACAAGGAAGGCGAGTGGATGATTTATGACATCCTCACCGAAGGGGTGAGCATGGTGAATAACTACCGGGTCCAGATTAACAATATCCTGGTCAACTCCTCCTTTGATAAGATGCTGGAGACCCTGCGCAAGAAAGCAGAAAAACTCAAGAAAACCGCTTGAGGATGGGGGGCATCCCCTTGTGGCCCCGTCTCCCGGGACCTCTTCTCCTCTTCCTTACAGCCACCACCCTGTTTTTTGGAGGATTGGGGGCCTATCCCCTTTTTGAACCTGACGAGGGAAGGAATGCTGAAGTGGCCAGAGAGGCGGTGCAAGAGGGTCATTGGCTTCCTCCCACTATCAATGGGGAGATCCGTTATCAGAAACCCCCTTTATACTATTGGGTAGTTGCTTCTTCTTTATTCTTAGTGGGGACAAATGAGTTTGCTGCCCGTCTCCCTTCCGCTTTGGCGGGTCTCCTTGGCGTTTTCCTCACCTTCCTTCTGGGGAAGCGTCTTTGGGGGGAAGAAGAGGGGCTCACGGCAGGGATAATCCTTGCCACATCCCTCATCTATGTGGCGTACGCCAGGTTGGTCATCTTTGACATGGTCTTCACGTGTTTCATCCTGGCCACCCTCTACTTTTTCTGGAAGGGCCTGGAAGATGAGAGCAATATTCCCTTTTTTTTGGCCACCCTCTTAGCCGCCCTCAGTTTTCTTATCAAAGGACCTGTGGGGATCATCCTTATCCTCATGGCCTCGGTTCCTCTTTTGATTTATAGGATACTCAAAAGGGAAAGGATTTCCCTTCCCTGGATCCTTATGGTTCTGGTTTTTGTTGGGGTGATTCTCCCCCTTTTTATCCTCCTTGAACTCAAGTCTCCCGGTTACTGCTTCAGGTTCTTCTGGAACGAGAACGTGCTCCGTTTCTTTACTCCTCGATTCCACAGGGAAGGACCCATCTGGTTTTATCTGCCCGTGATTCTCCTCGGCCTCTTTCCTTGGATCTGTTTGTTGCCCAAAGCCCTGGTAAAGCTCCAAGGGATCTGGCAAGAAAAGAGGGAAGAGACCCTTTTTCTTATATCCTGGATTGGACTGCCCACTCTTTTTTTCACCCTGTCCCAATCCAAGCATTATCACTACATTCTTCCCACTTTCCCAGCATGGGCCTTGCTATTGGCCAGATTGTGGGAAAGGGACCCTTTCTCCACGGCAATTTTCAAGGTCGTAGGGGCTTTAGTTCCCCTTTATCTGTGTGTTTTCTTCTTTGTCCTTCCCCCCTGGGCCGCTACCAGGTCTATGGCCCCTATGACAGCGGCTTTTAAACCCTCAGGGACTCCCTTTTACTCTTACAAGGTGAAAAAACCTTCCCTTTCTTTTTACCTTGAGAAGGAAGTCAAGGTCTTGAGGGAAGAGAGGGAGCTGGAAACCGTACTCCAAGGGGAAAAGAGATTTTATCTCCTGGTCAGGGTATCCGACGAAGAGAAAGTGACCTCCTTGGCCAAGGGGAAATCCGTAAAGGAAATAGTTCTTCACGGGAAATGCGTCCTTCTCATTTTGGGGAGGTTACCAGAGGGGGGACGCCATGCCATGGGGACTACTGCCAAAGTCCCCGTTCCATCTCAGTTCCCCCTCAACCTGAGGGGCACATAGTTACAGTGAGGCTCCTCGGCCAAGTAGTCGCCGTAATAGGCGTAGGCCCGGGCCCGACACCCCCCACAGATATGGAGATACCCGCAGACGCCGCATTTCCCCTTGTATGACTTAAAATCCCTCAGCTCGTTGAAGAGTTTGGAGTTGTACCAGATCTCTTTGAATCCTTCTTTGAAGACGTTCCCTGCTGACAGGGGAAAATAGCTGCAGGGTTTCACCTCTCCGTGGCAGTCTATGAAGGCAATAAACTGGGCAGCTACGCATCCCTTGGCCCCTCCTGTGGAGAACTTGAGGCTCCGGCGCTCCAGGGGCACCCCCTCCTCCTTGGCCATCTGGGTAAAGATGCGGTAGTAATGGGGGGCGCAGGTGGGCCTCACCAGCATCTCCTTCTCTTTTTGCTCCAGATGATAGTGCCAGCGCAGCACTTCTTCATATTGATCGGCATCAATCAGTTCTGTCAAGACTTCTTCTCCCCGTCCCACGGGCACAATCATGAAGAGGTACCAGGCCGTGGCTCCCAAGGATTTGGCCAGTTTGTATATATTTTCCACGTCGTGGATGTTGCGTTTGGTGAAGGAGGAGTTAACAAGGAACTCTATGCCCTGTTCTTTGAAGAGCTTAGCGGCTTTTACCGTGGCTTCGAAGGCCCCGGGCTGTTTGCGGAAGTCGTCGTGGATCTCGGGAGTGGATCCGTCTAAGCTTAAGGAGACGATCTTGATGCCCGAGTCCTTGATCTTCTGGCATACTTCAGTGGTTACCAGGGTACCGTTGGTGGCCAGACACATGCGCAGACCCTTCTCCGTACCGTAACGGGCGATATCAAAGACATCGGGTCTGAGCAGAGGCTCACCACCGGTAAGGACCACGGCGGGGCTACAAAAACTAACGATCTCATCTATAAGCCATCGGGCCTTCTCCAGCGTGAAATCCCCCTCATCGGAGGAGACACTGGAGGCAGAGCGGCAGTGGATGCAGTTCAGGTTACAGCGGCCCGTAATCTCCCAGGCAATCCACCTGGGTATAAACTCTATTTTGGCCACCTTCACCTTCCCGGAGATTTTGAATTAGTTTAATCCATTGCCTTGGCAAATAAAACCTCCGACTGTTACATAGGGGGCGGCAGGAGATACCTGTTTATACTTGAAGTATCAAAAGGGTAATAATTAAAAAATGATATTAACCGACAGACCATTAATCATTGCCCATCGGGGGTTTTCGGCCCGGTATCTGGAGAACACCCTGGCTGCCTTCCAGGGGGCCTTGGACGCGGGTGCCGACATGATCGAGATGGACCTCCATCTCACCCGAGACAGACAACTGGTGGTCATCCACGACGCCACCACAGGCCGGGGCTCCCGGGAGAAGGTACGGGTGAGGAGGGTCACACTGTCAAGGCTAAAACAGGTGAGTCTAAAAGGGGACCACACTGTGCCCACTCTGGAAGAGGTCCTGGGGCTTTTGGCCAACCGCATCCCCCTCAATCTGGAACTGAAGGGCAAGGGTACAGGAGCTGCCCTGGCCCTCTCTCTTCTGAAGAGGAAGCCTATCAGAGACCTTTTGGTCTCATCTTATAGGGCCCAGGAACTGAAGGCCTTTCGCGAGTTTTATCCCTCTGTCCCCGCGGCCCGCATCTACACCCGGATTTTTATGAAAGACCTGGTTCGGTCAGCCACAGGGGGTCACTTTTCTATTCACGTCAACCAGTTGCATATTGGTAAGGATAAGGTAGAAAAGGCCCACCGTTTGGGGCTCAAGGTTTTGGTATTCACCGTGGATGATCCAAAGGAGATAGTGAGACTCTTCTCTATGAGGGTGGATGGTATCTTCACCAACAATCCGGAAACGGCTTTACAGGTGGCCAGGGCCCATGGATTTCGTTGATCTTCTGATCATAGGAGGGGGCATCACAGGGGCGGGGGTGGCCAGAGATGCTGCCTTGAGGGGAATCAAGACCCTCTTAGTTGATCAAGGAGATTTCTCTTCCGGCACCAGTTCCGCTAATACCCGGCTGGTCCACGGAGGGCTCCGCTACCTGGAGCACTTGGAGCTGGGACTCGTTATGGAGTCCCTCCGGGAGCGAAATCTCATTCTCAGGATGCTTCCCCACTTGGTGAGGCCTCTTCCCATCCTTTTGCCCAGCTACAGGGGAGATAAACAT
Organism: uncultured Aquificales bacterium; assembly: GCA_964493535.1. Lineage (GTDB taxonomy): Bacteria > Thermosulfidibacterota > Thermosulfidibacteria > Thermosulfidibacterales > B14-G1 > WFSI01. The sequence continues at coordinate 19,537 of CAZBOO010000001.1, read as the reverse complement.
CATCCTTTAGTTATAAGAATGGGCCTCAAGGTCTATCAGTTTCTTGGAAAGGGCCTCCTTCCGGGTCCCCAGTGGTTCTCTCCCGAGGAGGCCCTTCGACTGGCCCCATCTTTGAGGGGGGAAGGGTTCCGGGGAGCAGGACTCTACTACGATCTTCAGGTTACCTTGCCCGAAAGGCTGGTTTTGGAGATCCTCATCTCAGCCCGAGAAACGGGGGCTAAGTTAGAGAATCACACAAAGGTGGTAGACATCCGGTGGGAGGAGGGTACTTATAAGGTGGAGCTCCGGGGGCTCCAAGGCACCCGATTCCTCAGGGCCAAGGCGATAGCCAACTGTACTGGGCCTTGGCTGGACAGGGTGAGGCATTTGGCGGGATTCAATGGCACCGAACTCTACCCTACTAAGGGCACTCATCTGGTGGTACCTGGAGGGATGGACAGGGGATTCTACACGGAAAAGGAGGATAGGATGGTTTTCGTCCTGCCCCTGGGCCATCACACCTTGGTGGGCACCACCGATACCCCTTTTACCCAGGATCCTTCCACCGTCCGCCCTGCTTCAGAGGAACTGGATTACCTCCTGGAGGCTTACAGAAGGCTCTTCCCCCAAGGCTCCCTGCCGGAAAGCCCCCTCTTTGTCTACGCCGGGGTGAGGCCCCTGGTCTACCAAAAGGGCAAGAGCCCATCCCAGATGTCCAGGAAGGACCGGGTCTTCTCAGAAGGACCACAGGGTTGCTTCCTCTCCGTGGGGGGAGGGAAACTCACCACCTTCCGGGCCATGGCCAAAAGGGTGGTGGACCAGGTGGCCAGTGTCTTGGGGGTCCAAGCTCCTTGTACTACAGACCGCACCCCCTTCGGGGGTTACTGGAAGGCCCTGGACCCCGTTTCTCTGGGAGAGCATGCCCGGAGCCTGGCCCGGGAGTATGGCCCGGAGCCCGCCCAGGCGGAGCATCTCCTCTCCCTCTACGGTAGAAGGGCCTTGAAGCTGATGGAACTATGCCGGGAGGACCCTTCCCTGACCCAGCCTGTTCATCCCTCCTCACCTGATCTGGCAGTCCAGGTGGTTCATGCCTTTCAAGAAGAGGAGGCTGTCACCCTGGAAGACCTTATCCTCCAGCGCCTCTATCTCAGCATCACTCCGGGGCGGGGTATCCAGGCCCTGGAAAACATAGTGGAACTGGTGACCCGGCTGGGCATCATGGAAGGGGAGGAGGCCCGGGAGCAGGCCAGGGCCATTGGCAAATCATGGGAAGAGAGATTCTTAGTGAAAAGAAACCCTACAATTACTTGATTCCACTACCCAAGCATCTTATAAACAAAGATCATGAAAAAGACCAAAGAAAACATGGAACGAAAAGAGCGAATAGCAGAAGACAGTTCATGAAATGGCTTGACAAGCATCAGACTCCATATTTGTACATTCAACAAGACATAAAGACATTTTCAGCTGCATTAAGAAAGCACTTTCTAAGGAGACCTGACTTTATGATCCTTGTGCCCCACATTGGGTTTATACTCACGGATGTAGAGTTCAAGAAACCTGCAAAGAAATATAAAACCTTCTATATAAACGGGGACGAAACCAAAAGATATTGTAAATTACACAGCTTCTTCAACCTACAAGTATGGTATGTTTTCTCTCACGAAGACTATCACTTCAATACGTGGTTCTGGATACCAGCACTTAAAGTTCCCGAGTTTGGTGAAATCCGCACAAATCCAAATACAAAAGAGGCATACTTTTCAGTGCCATTGGACAAGTTTATAACTGTTTCGGCAACGGATACTATAGAAAGAATATTCTCCGAAATGCCAAAGTTTTTCTAAGACACCTATAGTTTAGACAGGTTTCCAAGGCTACAAACTTCTTTGGGTTTACATAGAGGTTAAACATATTCATTTGGAGTGGACAGGATCAGGGTTGTTCCTCTAAACGAATCAGAAACATGCTAACCCGCCAAGAGCTGTCTGGAGGTAGTCTTGCTCATCATTCTCTACCTGTGCTAACTTTTAAGACATGGATAGGAGTTTGCTCACGGTGATAGGCATCTCTCTTTTCACCATGGTTATAAACCTACCTTTCGGTTACTGGAGGGCTGGTGTGAAGAAGTTTTCCAAGGGATGGTTTCTGGCGGTGCATCTGCCCGTTCCCTTTGTAGTAGCTGCTCGATTGGGCTTTAAAGTCTCCTTCCGTTTCATCCCTGTTTTTATCTTCGCCTTCTTCTTGGGACAGTGGCTGGGAGCCCAGTGGAGTAGGGCCCGGTTCCGCCGGGGTCTGTCGCCTTCTTCCTGCCTTTTCATGGATCTTATTAGGGACCGGGTTACAGAGTGATGGGGTCAAGGGGGCAGGGACCTTTCAAAGAAGGTGGTCTCTTGGGGGTTCTCCTTCTCTACATGGGAGGAGCCAGCACTTTGAAGGACATAAGGCCATTTCTTTTTCGTCTCTTCTCAGACCGGGAGATCCTTCCCTTGCCCTCAGGAGTCCGTATTCCCTTGGCCTGGATTATTTCCCAGACCCGCTACCATCTGGTGAGGAGGGCCTACCAGCAGATAGGGGGGTCTCCTCTTTTAGATATCACCCGGAGGCAGGCCCAAGCCTTGGAGGAAGCGCTGGCAGGGGAAGGCATAAGGGCTGTGGTGGAAATGGGCATGCGTTACTGTCCCCCATTCATCCATGATGCAGTGGAAAGCCTCAAGAAAAGGGGGGTGGAGAAGGCCGTGGCCCTCAGCCTTTACCCCCAGTACTCCAAAGCCACGGCGGGTTCTTGCTCCTTTGCCTTAAAAGAGGCCTTGAAGATCTATCACTTGGAGGTAGAGGTTATTCCCCAGTGGCACACCCACCCTCTCTTCATCCAGGGATGGGTTCAAACCATCCACCAGGCCCTTAGGGACATGTCTTCCCCCACCCACATCCTCTTTTCCGCCCATAGTCTACCCATGAGTGTGGTGAACCAGGGTGATCCTTACCCCCAGCAGGTGGCAGAGACGGTAGAGGCAGTTATGGAGGGTCTGGGTCCTTTGCCCCACTCCATAGCCTACCAGAGCAAGGTGGGACCTGTGAAGTGGTTAGGGCCCTCTGTGGGAGAAGAGATAGCCAGACTATCTTCTGAAGGTACTTCCTCTTTGGCCCTTGTGCCTATAAGCTTTGTTTCTGAACACCTTGAAACACTTTACGAAATGGATATCCTCTTTAAGAAAGAGGCAAAAAGGGCTGGAATAAAAACCTTTGCCCGGGTAGAGGCCCTTAATGTCCACCCCCTCCTCATTGGCGCCTGGAGGGATATTATTGTGAGGGTGGAGCATGGCTGAGAAGATCTATGATGTAGTCGTGGTGGGAGGCGGCATTTCAGGCTTGGTCACAGCCTATTATCTGTTGAGAGGGTTACCGAGCTTGTCCCTTCTCCTTGTAGAGGCGAGTCCCAGATTGGGGGGTACCATGCAAACCCGGCATGTGGAGGGTTTTATCATAGAAGAAGGCCCCAACGGGTTCTTGGACAACAAACCCCACACCTTGAACTTGGTAAAGGACCTGGGGATAGAGGAAGAGTTGTATCCCTCTTCTCCTGTAACGAATAAAAGATTCATATACACCAGGGGGAGGCTAAGGCCCGTACCCCTTTCCCCCTTAGCCTTCTTTTTGAGTCCCCTTCTCTCTCCCTGGGGTAAAATACGTCTTCTCATGGAGTACTTTGTGAAACCGGCTCCCCCTGATGCCGATGAGACCCTTGCCCAATTTGCTGTCAGAAGGCTGGGAAGGGGGGCCCTGGAAACCCTGTTAGACCCCATGGTGGCAGGTGTCTACGCAGGTAACCCTGACAGGGTGAGTCTCAAAAGCACCTTCCCCACCATACACCAGCTGGAGCAGAAGTATGGAGGTCTCATTAGGGGCTTTTTGGCCCTAAAAAGGGAGGGAAATGCCCAAGGGGGACCGGGAGGTCCAGGGGGCAGGCTCACCTCTTTCAAGGAAGGGATGGGTCAGCTCATCAAGGCCTTGGGAGAGATACTGGGGGACAGGGTGCTGACTGGTGCCAGGGCCTTGGAGGTTAGAAGAGAGGAGGGCCTTTACGCAGTTGAAACGCCTCAGGGTACCCTTGGAACCAGGGCTTTGGTTTTGGCCAATCCTGCCTATAAGGCGGGGAAAATGCTCATGGCTTTGGCCCCTTCCCTTTCCAGGGATCTTGCAGCTATTCCCTACGCCCCTGTCTCCGTGGTGGCTTTGGTTCACAGGGATACGGACACCCTTCGTTTTCCCCCAAGGGGCTTTGGTTTTCTCGTACCCCGGAGGGAAGGGCTTTCCATCCTGGGTGTCCTGTGGGATTCCAGCATTTTTCCCAATAGGGCCCCTGAAGGGAAGGTCCTAATGAGGGCTATGGTAGGGGGAGACCGTCAACCCTCTTTGGCTTTGGAATCCCCTGAAAGGCTGGTGGAGATGGTTTGCAAAGATTTGCTCCATACCATGGGCATAAGTGCCTCACCAGAGCTTATCCAGGTCTTCCCATATGATAAGGGCATTCCCCAGTATGCGGTGGGCCATAGTGCCAGAATTCAAAGGATTGAGAGGGAGATGGAAAAGCTTCCAGGCTTCTTTCTCAACTCCAATGCCTACAGAGGAATAAGCCTCAATGACTGTGTGGCAAACTCTATAGCTATTAGTGAGAAGGTGGGGGCCTTCCTCACATCCTAAGGAGACCCCTGTGGGCTCAAAACCCCTTAGCGGTTTCCCTCCTGGGGTGTCTTGGACTTGGATGGTGTCTTTGGTTTAGCCGGTTTCTTGCTCTTGGGTTTAGTAGTCTTTTTCTTGGTTATGGCCTTCAATTTTCTGGCGGCTATTTTTGCCTGATCCGTATCAGGGTAATCATCTACAACTCTCTTCAAAAGGATCCTGGCTACTGTTCTGTTG
>CAZBOO010000001.1:0-14628 GCA_964493535.1 uncultured Aquificales bacterium | reverse complement strand
GTTCTGTTGCCTAAGGAGAGGAAGGTGAGTCCCTCTTTCAACAGGGCGCTGGGGATCTTGGGACTGTTGGGATAGCCTTTTACTACTTTGTCAAAGGATAAAATGGCTTCTTTCTTTTTTCCCATAGCCAGGAGGGACTCCCCGATCCAGTATTGGGCGTTACCGGCCAGACTGTGATCAGGAAACTCTTTAAGGAACTTTTTAAAGGTCTCTAAGGCGTCCAGATACTGGCCACTCCGGAATAGGTGTAGGGCCGTATCGTACAAATTCTGTGGGTCCAGGATCTTCTGGGTTTTTTTGGCGGCCTTTATACCTTTTATGCCTTTTTCCAAGGCCGCCAATCGATTCTCAAGTTGGGTCATACGGTCACCCAGATCGGCGACCCCCTTCCCCGATCGTTCAACCCCGTCTCTGAGGTAGCGCAGGTCTCCCTCTAACTGTTTCAAGGTGACGTTTGTATCGGCTATACTGGCCCTAAGGGTAGATGTATCTCCCTTTTCTGCTTTGGCGAGCTGATCTACCCGTCCTTCCAAATCACCGAGCCTCTTTTCCATACGATCCATTCTTGCGCTTAAAAGGGTGACACGGGTGTTCAGGGCCTCCATCTCCTTTGTGGTGGCCACACACCCCAAAAGGAGGAGCAGAGGAAGAAGAAGGGAGAAAAGGGGCTTTGAGAGCCTCATCCCTTTCCCCCTTTCTTTACTTTACTTTGGTTAGAAGGAAATGATCTCGGCGGTTTTTCCACCAGCAGCTCTCGTTATGCTCGTAACAAAGGGGACGATCCTCTCCGTAGCTTATGGTGTCCAGCCTGTCGGGAGAGACCCCCAAAGAGACTAAGTAATCCTTGGCGGCGTTGGCCCTTTTGGCTCCCAGGGCCAAGTTGTACTCTTCAGAGCCCCTCTCGTCGCAGTTTCCTTCGATGCGCACCTTGTACTCGGGATGCTCCAAGAGAAAGTTGGCCAATTCCCTCAAGATCCCTCGGGCCTCGGGTTTTAAATCATACTTATCAAAATCGAAATGGATGTCCTTCTCTTCAAGGGTTTTGACCATAGCCTCGATCCTCTTTTGCCTCTCCAGCTCCTGTTGCTTGAGGCGGGCCAACTCCTGGGCCTTAAGCTCTTCAGGGGTGGGTCCAGGTGCCTTTTGGGTTACCTTAGGAGCGGTCTCCCCAGGAGGAGGGACAGGCTTTTGAGAGGCACATCCCCATACCAAAAGACCCGCTAATGCCAAAATAACTCCCCACTGTTTCACTTAACACCTCCTAATGGTATTTTCCTGACCAATCTATCCTACCTCCATCAACCTGTTTTATAAGAAGGCTACCACCCCCCTGGGATGAAGTCAAGAAAAGGCCCCTCCCTTTGCCTAAACCACGATAGAAAAGGAGGTACCTTCCATTGGGAGCCCAGCAAGGTGACTCACCTTCTACCAGGATCCGGTCGTTCTTTCCTTCAGGAGTGACAACTCTAATATAATAGCGTCCCTTTTCCAGGCTTGCATAGGCGATGAGATCACCTCTGGGGGACCAGGCAGCACTCACATCATAGCTGCCGTAGGTGAGACGGCTCACTTGGGAGCCGTCCCTGTGCATAACAAAAAGGTGGGGGGGGCCACTCCTGTCGGAGACAAAGGCTATCTGCTCTCCATCGGGGGACCATGAAGGGGAGGTGTCTATTCCGTAGTAATAGGTGAGGCGTTTTTTCTTTCCCATGAGGGTATCTATGAGGAAAATCTCGCTGTTACCGCCCTTAATGGTGGATGAGTAGGCGATATAACGCCCGTCGGGAGACCACGCGGGTGCAGATTGGGCCCCTTTGCCCCCTACCAAGGGCCTCTCCTTTCTCGTTTCCATATCGTAGATATAAATATCAGCATCTCCCCTCTTGAAGGAGACATAGGCCAGCTTTTTGCCATCGGGGGACCATGAAGGGGATAGAGTGATACCTCCACCGTGGGTGATCTGTTTTTCCCACAAGCCGTCGGGGTCCATGATCGCCACCTCTTTGCCCTTTCCCTTTCTCATCACCAGGGATAATGGATGGGAGAACATACCCTCCTCCCCCGTGAAGGCTTTAAAAATATCATCCGCCAGGGCATGGGCTATCATCCTTTCCCCTCCTACCTGTACGGTGTACTCCTTGGCCAAAACCTCCTGGCCTTCCACCACATCGAAGATACGGGAGATTACATCTACCTTTCCCTCTTTTAGAGATCCCTCAGCCACCACCAGAATCTCAGCCCCAATGGTTTTCCAATCGGCAAACTTTCCTTTCTCGAAACGTTCCGCCAAAAAGGCCTGGGGGTTGATGAGACGGAAGAGACCGTAGAGGGTGAGATCCCTCCTCACCACCTTTTCTACTTCAGGGGAACCGTGGTAGAGGAAGGCGAGAGGCACTCTGTTACCGCCTGGGGAGTTGATGTCTATGTACACCATGGCCTGGAGAGTGGAAGTCAAAATGAGGCATAAGACCCCTACCAACACCCCTTTGAGCCAAGCGATCATCATGCCTCCTCTCATTCCCAAGGTTTAAAGCGTAAGCCCAATTCCATATACCTCTGGGGGTAGTCTTTAGGAAGGGGAGGGAAGGGGGCTGCTTTTTTCACCGCCCTTAGGCAGGACTGATCAAAGACCCTGTTTTGTGAGGATTTCTCCAGTTTCATGTCCAAGAGACTCCCGTCCTTGGCGATACGGACCACTACTACGGCTAAAGGATTGGCTCCCTCGGCCACGATTTCTTCGGAGAGGATCCAGCTTGCCTTCACCCTTCGCCAGATCTCGTCGTAGTATTTTTTGTATTGGATCTCTATGGCTTCCCTGCCTGTGCCCATGCCTCCCATGACCACTTCTTTGCCTACCTTGGCCAAGGCCTTCTCTAACAGGGCCTTGGCCTGGGAGGCTTTCTTAGAAGATCTGCCCTTAACCCGGGACCCCTTTTTCTTGGATGGTATTCTCTTCTTATGAGAGGTTTTCTTTCCCTTCACCTTCCAAGTCTTCTTCTGAGCCGGTTTGGGCTTGGAGGGTGGGGAGAGGGGTTTTTTGATGGGGGGTTTCTCTCTTTTAATCACCTGGGGCTTGGGCCTGGTGCTAACAGGAGGTTTCGAGCCAGGCACCCTGGAATATAGGGCTACAGAGAAGGATGGGGAGTAGATGACTATCTTTCTCATACCGGGGTGCCAGAAGAGGATACCCGCTGCCACTGCCCCATGGAGGAAAAGGGCCAGAAGGAAAGATAAAAGCCACAGGCCCTTGTTCACCACTTACCCTCTTTATAAGGAGCCGTCACCAGACCCACCTGGACAAAGCCTGCTTCTCGGGCTGCTGCCAACACCCTGAGGACCTTTTCATAGGCCACCCTGCCGGCGGCCCGAACCAGCACCTTTTTCTGTGGCACCTCTTTGTGGAGGGCCTTGAGTTTCACCTTCAACTTCTCCAAGGGAAAGGTATGGGAGTTGAGATAGATGGTTCCTTCTCTTTTCATGGTGATGACCAAAGGTTCCTCTTTCAATTGAATGATCGGGGCCTTCTTCACCCGGGGAAGCTTCACCTCCACGCCCTTCTGGAGCATGGGTGCGGTGATCATGAAGATGATAAGGAGCACTAACACTACATCCACGAAAGGGATAACGTTGATTTGGGAGAGGTACCCCTCCTTATTTTTCCTCATCTCCCCCCCTCCAAAATGCCCACTAAAATATAGGCGGCCCCTTCGGCCCGCTCCTCTATCCTGGAGAGTTTCCCTATAAAGAAATTGTATCCCATGACGGCCGGAATGGCGACAAAGAGGCCTAAAGCTGTGGTGACTAAGGCCTCAGATATGCCCGGGGCCACCACAGCCAAGCTGGCGGAACCCTGCAGTCCTATTTGCTGGAAGGCATTGATGATTCCCCAAACGGTGCCGAACAACCCGATAAAGGGGGCGGTGTTTCCTACAGTTGCCAGGAACCCCACATAGCTGTCCAACCTTTCCCTCTCCAAGAGGATCCTTTGTGTAGCTACGTAGTTCCATTGCTCTTCCATTTCTCCTTCCTCCCTGAAAAGGAGGAACCAGCGCTGCAGCTCAGAGAACACCATGGGCACTACCCCTCGGGGGTATCTCTTGGCCAGGGCCAGGATCTCTTTAACTCCCAAACCTTCCTGGCAGTCAGCCAGAAAATCCCTGTCTTCCTTGTCCACTTTTCTAAGCTGGAGGTGTTTGAAAAAGATGATGGTCCAGGATAAGAGAGAGAGCACTACCAACACCAAAATCACTATCTTCACCACGGGACCGGACTTGAGCACCATTCCCCATACGGGAGAAGAGGGTAGCAGGGAAAATCCCTTCATCTTTTGTCCTCCTTCATTGGCAAATGCTTGGTCTCAGTTAAGGGATAAGGGTTTCGACGGCGAAGTGCAACGGCCCCTTAGACTAATTTGATAAAAGAGAAGTTTTGAGTAAAGAAATTAATTTCGAAAATACCCTTTACTTCCCTCAAAAATTAAGGTATTCTTTAAAAATTATAGAAATACCAAAAACCACAGTAGGAGGTGTTTCATGGCCCTTAAAACGCCTGAGGAGTTTATCGAGAGCATAAAAGGAAGAAAGGTTAGGATTTTTATGAATGGGAAAAAGATTGATGACATATTGGATCACCCTGTAACGAGAACGGTAGTAGAGTCTAACAGGGCCAGCTATGCCTGGGCCTTGGATCCCGAAACCAAGGACATCATGTCTACTTTTTCACCCCTCATCAACGAACCTATCAACCGTTATACCCATGTGTGCCAGAACACGGATGACTTAGTGGCCAAGGCCAACGCTGGGTGTTTCACCGCAGAAAATCTGGGCACGTGCATTTACAGATGCGTGGGACTGGATACCTTTCACGCCGTGTGGTCCACCAGTTGGGAAATGGACCAAAAACTGGGAACCTCTTATTTTCCCCGTTTCTTAGAGTATCTGAAATATGTTCAGAAGAACGACCTTTCCGTGGCAGGGGCGTTGACCGAACCCAGGGGTCCCCGGGATACCAAGCTTTTGGATTGGGGTGATCCGTACCTTTCTCTAAAAGTGGTGGAGAAGAAATCTGACGGTATTGTGGTTAAAGGATGCAAGATCAACATCTCTGGAGCATATGCCAGCCATGAGGTGGTGGTTCTGCCCCAGATGGCCCATTACCCTGGAGAAGAGGATTATGCCGTAGCCTTTGCCATACCTACTGATACCGAGGGTCTCACCTATGTGTGTCAGTACACCCCCTTCTCGGCTGAAAGGGAGCAGGCAGAGGACATTTATGAGCTGGGAAATCCTTTGTTTGGTGAGAGAGAAACCAGCATGATTGTGTTCGACAATGTCTTTGTACCTTGGGAGAGGGTCTTTTCCTGCGGGGAGGTGGAGTATGCAGGGCAGTTTGTGGAGAGATTTGCCAGGACCCATAGGATGACATGTGGCGGCACATGCAAAGTGGGATTCATGAATATCATTGTAGGAGCCTGTAAGCTTCTTCAAGAGTATAAAGGGCTGACAAAGGCCAGGCATATCAATGACGAGATCCTGGAAATGGTGGTTTTGAAGGAGACGGCCCGGGCCTGTGGTCTGGCCGCCGCCAACTTGGGGAAGGAGGATCCCCCTGGCTCAGGGGTGTTTCTCCCCGATGAGGTGATGGGCAACATCTCCAAGCTTAATGTGTGTCATGCCTTTTGGAAGGTCCTTGAGCTTGCAGGAGACATTGGCGGTGGGTTGATAGTTACCATGCCTTCTATCAGGGAGCTTAAGAACCCTGAGACCAAGAGGTATGTAGAGGAGTACTTGAGCTTTGGTTCCCCTGCGGGGGCTGAGAGGATAATGAGGCTGACCAAGCTCCTCCAGAACTGGACGGCGGGTCTTCATGGGGTAGGTACCTACCACGGTGCTGGTCCTGTAATGGCTCAGAAGATTATGCTTAGCAGAGCGGTCAATTATGACAAAGAGATAGCCTTGGTTAAAAAGACCCTTAATATCGAGGATTAGGGTTCAGGCCAGGAGGACTGGTTAGTCAGTCCCCCTGGCCTGAATCAAGCCGCCTGACGGCGATAACGGCAAGCCTCACTTAGAGCGGGTATTTGTGTATCCGGTCATTTCCATATATCCTGCGCCTCTCACTTTCTCGTTATTTATCTTTCCCCTTGCCGTTACATACCCCTCCCAATATGAGCCCATGTGGGGAGTATGGGACAGGAACTCTTGATCTTCGAAGGCCGGGGAGACAGTGAGCTCGGCCTGAAGAGGGGGTATCTCTATCTTCCACTTCATGGGGTAGGTGGCCTTAGTTTTGGGGCTATTCCACCTTTTTAGTATATCTACCTCAAAATCTGACCGTCTCAGATGTACATATCTGCCGGAGGATAAGACCATGGTGCCGGATGAGGTGGTTTCATAGATTCCGTCCTTTCTCCGTATGAGATAGAGCATCAACTCTGTGTCGTTATCGAATTGGAGGCTAAACCAGTCCCAGCCTGTCTGATCCCCTCCCAACTGGCGTGTGAAGAACTCCCTGTCAAACCAGCTTTTCCCTTTTACAATAATAAATCTCTTTCCTCCAAACTTTATCATTCCTTTAGTCCTCAGGCATGTTAATGAATAGTAGTAAGAGGCCTCCCCGGGTCTTTTCCCCTTTTGACAGAGCCCCTTTACCCCATGAAGCACCGGAGGCTTTGAGATGCTGAGCGTAAGATGGATAAAAAAACCTTTTCCGCCTGCCTTGAGCACAATTGTCCTTCCATTCCTCTTTACCCGCCAGTTCCTGATGTGGACATAGAGATCCTCCTCCGATGCACCAGCCACGAGGGGTAAACTCCTGCTGCCGGCCCCAAGGGATACCATCTTCTTTCTCTTCACAGAGGAGATGGCAAGGTGTGCCAGATATATGTCCCTCACCCTCCAGGCAGAATTGAGATGTGGAGGCGAAAAAGCAAGGGCGTGTCTGAAGAATGCAAGTTCGTATCCAAAGGCCTCTCCGTTCTCTGCCAGCAGATTTCCGGAGAAGTACCACCACTCATCCTGAAAACCAGGATGTCTTCCATAATCCCTGGGAAAGGAGAAGCGCCATTCTCTGACAGCCCTCACGAACCCATCTCCTCCCCTTGATGTCCTTCCGGCCCCACAAACGGCGACAAGGGAAAGGACAATAATAAAGACTATGCGCCCCATCCTACCTCCCCATTCCATTTGTCTCTGCCAGGCCCCTCTGTCTGTAGAGGCCCAAGGCGGGGAGGAGTGCTGCCAGGATGGATGCGCCACAGGCAATAAGGAGAACCTTCAAGGGCAAAAGGGGTGGGAGAAACAGATTGATGCGCCAACCCAGACAGCGAAGGTTTATCACGTAGATGAGTATCACAGACAATCCAAACCCCCATACAAGGGAGAGGAGCCCGGAAAACCCACCCATCAGGAGCGACATTAAGAGTGTAAGGAAAGAGGTCTCCCCGCGGGAGGCGCCGATGGCCCTTAATGTGAAGAGTTCCTTTCTGCGCTCCAGTACAGACGCCGCAAGCGCTGCTGTAATTCCTAAGAACGAGACCAGCACGGCCATGATCTTCATAGCAGTAGTAATCCGAAAGGCCTGGTGAAATATGGAAAGTATCTGCCTTCGGTTCTTCTGGTTTGACTTCACCTCCAACAGGTAACCGGAGAATGCCCTCTTCACCCGGGAGAAGTCCCTCTTGGACAAGGGCCCGTTTTTGTTAAAAAGGACAATGGCATTTACTCCAGGATCCCTCCAGTATCCCGTGTAGGTCTTCCTTGTCATGGTGATGTTACCCAGATCAGAGGTATAGTCCCTTATCACGGCCACCACGAGAAATTTAACCGGTCCTTCTGCGGTTTCCAGCTTCAACCTGTCTCCCACCTTGATCTTATAGAGACGCTGGAAGTTCTCAGACACAAACACTCCTCCTTTCTCAAGCCTCTGTATCGGATCATCCAGAGAGGAAATGAAGCGAAACCGGCTGTATTTAGTAAAGACAGGGACTATGCCGGAGGAGAGCATCACCTGCCCTTTTCCGTAATAGATCCTCCTCATTCGAAAGAGGTCCACATCGAATTGATCAGAAAACCCATAGGACAGCTTCACCGCCTTAGGCGATACCATCATGTAATCCCTTACCCCCCCTATAGGAGAGATGTATATGTCGCCCCTAATGGTGGTATCAATCCACCCCTTCAGGCTTTTCTCGAAGCTTCCCACCATGATGTCGAGACTCACCACCATGGAGAGTGCAATTACAAAGGCTGCCGCGGCAATCCCCATGCGTGCTGGACGTCTATATAGCTCTTTGCATGCCATCTTTGCCCATAAGCCTGGCACCCCCATCCTGTTCCAGGGCAGAACGGAGAGGGCCCCTGAGAATGCGAGCAGGAGCAAGGGTGAGAAGCAGACTAGGCTGAGGACAAGCAAGAAGGCAGAGAAGTACCCGGGCAGGGGGTTCCTACCAGTAAATTGAATGACAAGGACCGATAGGGCTAAGATCACTATGCCTATAAAAGAGAGGGTCCTGGTATTTCTTGTCACCCTCTCCTCAAGGGTGATCTCCTTGAATGCCATGGCTGGAGGAATATGAATCGCCTCCCAAAGGGGTGAAAGGAGACCCAGCAGGGTGGAGAGGAGGCCTGCTGCGAGGCCTTTGGCCAGGACCGGAGCTGTTACATACACCTTTTTCACCCTCAGGAAGAAGTAGAGCCGGGATATGGTGCTTGAGACATAACCCAGCGTATACTTTGCCATTAATACCCCTAAGAGTAAGCCCAAAGCGGAGCCAATGAAGCTCAAGAGGAGGAAGCCTATCAGACAATCTACAAGTATCTCCCTTCCATAGACACCCATGGCCCTGAGTGTCGCTATCTCCTTTCTGTTGCGGAGTATGCTGGAGACCCCCACGTTATATATCAGGAAGAGACATACCAGCAGGGATAGGAGAGAGAGGGCCTGTAGGTTGGTGCGGAAGGCCTTGACAATAGAGTTTCTGACCCCTTGATCTTCGTGTCTGTCCCTTATCACCACCCCTGTGGGAAGCATCCTGCTCAACTTCTCAAGCCCTCTTTTGTCCTTCAGTATCACCCCAATGAGGCTCAAACGCCCCTTTTCCCCTAAGAGGTCTTGGGCATTGGAGATGTCCATCAGGATGGCCTCTTCCCCTTTCATATTGACCATCCCTAAGACCTTGATGGTGCGCTCCTCACCCTGAGAGAAGAGGGTTACTTCCACAGGGAAAGAGGCCTTCTTCAGCCCCAGTTCCCTGCTGAGTGATCTGGAGAGAAGGGCGCTATGTTTCCCGGTGAGAAAAGAGGAGATTTCCTTTTTCCCCAAATTTATTAGGGCATCCCCAAGGCCCCCGAACCTCGAGGCGGTAAAGGGGTCAATACCCCGAAGCATGGCCGGGATATGCATCCTGCCTATCATCACTGGGGAGTTGAGGATGGGGTTCATGGGAAATGGAGAGTCCGATGCCAACCTGAAATAGAAAGACTCGTCCAAGACACCTGAGGGCGAGGTGATGATATGAGTGGCCCTCCCGGAGACGAAGTCCATGGTTCCCTTGAACGACCTAATGGCGCTATCGTTTGCGAGATCTATCCCCACGGTGATAGAGACCCCAAGCATGAGACCGAAGATCATCAGGGCTGTCTGGAGTCTCTGCCTCAGGATCCCTTTAAGGAACGCCTTAAGTGGACACAACCCTTCCATCCTTCAAGATAAAGCATGAATCGAGGTAGGGTCTTATCTCCTCATCGTGGGTGGCTATGATGAAGGTCTTGTGCATATCCATTGATAATTCCTTCATGAGCCTCACCACAGAGAGGCCTGTCTCAGAGTCTAAATTCCCGGTGGGCTCATCTGCCAGCACCAACTGTGGATCCTTAATCAGGGCCCTGCAGAGAGCCACTCTCTGCATTTCACCCCCGGAGAGCCGATCCGGATAGGAATCCATCTTCTCCAGGAGCTCCACCCTGCTGAGCAACCCCTCCAGCACCTCATTGTCCCTTCTCCCCAAGAGTCCAAGGGGCAGGAGGACATTCTCCTTCACGGTGAGTGTGGGAATGAGATTGAAGAACTGGAATATGAAGCCCACATCTTTTCTGCGGTAGAGGGTGAGGCTTCTCTCATCAAGGCCCGTAATCCTTTTCCCGCCCACAATGATCTCTCCCTCGTCAGGGACGTCTATGCCCCCTGTCAGGTTCAAGAGGGTGGTCTTTCCTGAGCCGCTCTTCCCAAATACCCCCGCCATCTCCCCCCTGTTTATGGAGAGTGTGATGCCCTTAAGGACTTGGGTCTTCTCATCATAGCTTTTAGAGACCAAATGCAAAAAGACGAAGGGTTCTGTCATTGTTTATCCCCTGGCTTGATTTACTGTATCAGACACTACATCTGCAACGAAACATATATACCAGGAGTTCCCCCATCTCGGGGAAGCTCCTGGTCACAAAGCCCTTGAAAGCCTAAGAAACCATGAAGTACTCTTCTGAGAGCCCCAGTAAACAGGCAAGAGGGAAATAGCGTGAAAAAGGCCCTAAGGGAAGTCCTATGCCTTCTGTTGATTGCCGCGAGTGTTGGCCTCTCGCCTGCCCCAGGTTTTTATAAAGGCTGCAGTTTACCCTGAAACCCGTGTGGCTCTCGGGTAGAAAAGAGGGGTGTGAACCCCTGTTCTATAGTGATTATGGGCAATGATCAGAAACTGGATCCCCATATAGGAGACTACCTGGTGGCGCCACCTCCGGCCAAGCCGCCTTTCTCGGCCAAGCTGGGGGGTCGGGCAAGGAGGGCCTTCTTATCAAGATGGTTGCTCCCCACACCCCTGCCCAGAGGAGTGGTCTGAGGAAAGGTGACCTCATAGTGGAGGCCGACGGCCATCCCATCAAAAAGATCGAAGACCTGAAGACTATTCTCTATCAAAAGAAGCCTAAAGACACCATCCAGGTCACCGTCTTGAGGGCCAAAAAGAGGCTCGTTCTCATCATTGGGCCTTTCTTTGGACAACGGCCCGTTGCTTTTTGACTTTCCTTGACCTTATTCAGAATACGGCAGCAAATCAGGCCCTCCCTTAAGCCCTGGGGTGGCTCTTTTTATAGACCTTGGCCAAGTGGGAACGGGCAACATGGGTGTAAATCTGGGTTGTAGATAAATCGGCATGGCCCAAAAGCTCCTGTACCGCCCTCAAGTCCGCCCCCCTCTCCAAGAGATGGGTGGCGAAGGAATGCCGCAGGGTATGGGGAGAAATCTTTTTGGTTATCCCCACGGCCCGGGCGTAGCCCTTCACCAACTGCCAGAACCTCTGACGGGTCATGGGACCTCCCCTGGTGGTGAGAAAGAGATAGGGAGATCCCTTTTTGTCCATCTCCCTCCAAACCTGAAGGTACCCCTTTAACCAATCAATAGCCTCCTGTCCCATGGGCACCACCCTCTCCTTCTGCCCCTTTCCCTGGAGACGCACAAGGCCCTCCTCCAGATCCACATCCATGAGCCTCAAACCCACCAGCTCAGACACCCGCACCCCTGTGGCATAGAGAAGTTCCAGCATGGCCCTGTCCCTCAAACCCAAAGGGGTCTGGGGAGGGGGTGCCTCCAGCAAACGCTCCACCTCTGATAAATCCAGGACATGGGGAAGGGTCTTCCAGGTTTTGGGGGTGTCCACGTCCTCCGTAGGATCCCACAAAATGAGACCCGTCTCCATCATAAAGGCATAAAATCCCCTTAAAGCAGAAAAACGGCGCCTGATGGTAGAAGGAGCAAGACCCCTGCTTGCCAAGTGCATGAGATATCCAGAAAAAATCCTGGGACCCACTCCCAAGAGCTCCTCCCCCACCACCAGAAGGTACTCCAAAAAATCCTCTAGATCCCTCCTGTAGCCTTCCAAGGTGTTAGGAGAAAGCCCCCTCTCCACAGACAGAAAGGTTGAGTATTGCTGAAGCAGATTTCCAGTCTCCATGGTTTGTACCATATCACCATAAAGGCTTGCCATTCCATCCCCCATCCCTTTATCATTCAATTATGGCCTATTTAAGAAGCATGACTGGATACGGGAAAGGGGGGAGTCAAGGGAAAGGCATCAGTGTGGAAGTGGAAGTGAAAAGCGTTAATCACCGATTCTTGGAGATTGCTCCCCGACTTCCCCGCTTCCTTACGGCCCTTGAGTCCAGAATAAGGGAGAAAGTAAGAGAGATGTGCCACCGGGGAAAAGTGGACACCCTTTTCACCATCACCCCCTTGGAAGAAGGGTATTTGGAAGTTGAGGTGAATAGAGGGAAGGTCCAGGCCCTATGGAAAGCCATGGAGTCTCTGGCAGGAAAGCTGGGACGGGAAGGGGAACTCCACCTCTCCCACCTTTTAGTCCATCAGGATATTTTCACCATCAAAGAGAAGGAGCGAGACCCCCAAACCCTCTGGCAGGTGATAGAAACAGCCCTGGATGAGGCTTTAAAAGGTTTGATAAAAGAAAGGGAACGGGAGGGAGAAACCTTGAAAAAGGATCTCCTCGAGTATTTGGAAAATATGGGACACCTCCTGGAAGAGATCGCCCAAAGGGCCCCGGATCTTCCCCAGCTTTACAGGGTCAAGTTAGAGAAACGCCTCCAGGAACTCCAGGTAGAAGTACCTCCCGAAAGACTGGCCCAAGAAGTGGCTATCATGGCTGATAAAACCGACATAACAGAAGAGCTGGTAAGGCTGGAAACTCACCTTAAGGAACTAAAAAAGACCCTAAAAGAGGGGTCCCCCTGTGGAAAGAAGATGGATTTTTTGGCCCAAGAATCCCTCAGGGAGAGCAACACCATAGCCTCCAAAGCCCAGGATGCCCAGATTGCCCACTTAGTGGTAGCCGTAAAGGGAGAAATTGAAAAAGTCAGGGAGCAGATCCAAAATATAGAATGATGAAGATAAAGAGACGAGGCATACTTTTTGTGGTTTCTGCCCCCTCAGGGGCGGGAAAAACCACCCTTTGTCGCGAGGCGATGAAGAAACTGGGGGGGGTGGCTTTCTCCATCTCCTACACCACCCGGCCAGTCCGGCCTGGGGAAAGGGACGGAGTAGACTACAGATTTGTGGAAGAAGAGACCTTTTTGGAGATGGTGGAGAAAGGTAAAATAGTAGAATGGGCCAGAGTATATAACCATCTGTATGGCACCCCCCTCTCCATCCTGAGCCAGGCCATTGAGAAAGGGCAAGACCTCTTCCTTGACATTGACATCCAAGGGGCCTCCCAAATCAAGGCCAAATTCCCCTGCGACACTGTGGCCATCTATGTCTTTCCCCCTTCCCTGAAGGCCCTTAAGGAAAGACTCGTCCAAAGGGAAGCCGATCCTACTCCCGAGATTAAAAAACGATGGGAAAAAGCGGAAGAGGAAATAGCCATGTACCCCTTTTTCCACTACTTCATTGTGAATGACCAGTTGGAAGAAGCCGTGGAAGATCTCATCCACATCGTCAAGGCCGAACGCCACAGGGTAAACCGCATCCAGGAGCTGAGATGGTAACCCTCCTGGAACGCTATGGAGATTACCTACTCCATGAAAAGGGCTATTCCCCACACACGATAAGGAACTACTTGAGGGAGATAGATGAGTTGAGAGGATTTCTGAAAGACAGGGGGATAGACATTACCCAAGCCTCTTCCTGGGATTTAAAAACCCATCTCCTATACTGCAAGAAGAGGGGCCTGGCTTCCACCAGCCTGGCCAGGAGGGTTGCCTCCATCAAGAGCTTCTATGCCTTCCTCAAATCCCAGGGACTCGTAAAGGGTAACCCCGCCAGGCTCCTTTGCACCCCCAAAAAGAGGAAACCTTTACCCCGAGTACTCTCCCAAAGAGAAACCACCAAACTCCTGGATAAAGGCATCATGAGCGCCCGAGACAGGGCCATTCTCGAAGTGCTTTACGCCGCTGGCATTAGGATTTCGGAACTGGTAGGGCTCAACTTAGAGGATGTAGATCTGGCCCAAGGTCAGATAAGGGTGATGGGAAAGGGCAAGAAAGAGAGAATAACTTTAATGGGCGCTAAAGCCATAGAAACTCTTAAAGCCTATCTCAAGGAAAGAAGCCTATACGAGAAAAAGGGGGATAAGGCTCTCTTCGTCACCCCGAGGGGCAGGGTATCTGACACTACAGTGAGGAGAATCATCAAAAAGGCATCCATCACCTCAGGGCTGGGAAAACCCGTCACCCCCCACACCTTCCGCCACTCCTTCGCCACCCATCTGCTGGAAGGAGGTGCCGATCTCAGATCCCTTCAGGAACTCCTGGGCCATGCCAACCTCTCCACTACCCAGATCTACACCCACCTCACCAGAAAGCGATTGAAAGAGATTTACAACAAGGCCCATCCCCGGGCCAGGAGGAAAAGTTGATGGAAGGAATAACCAGAACTACCATTGTGGCTGTAAGAAAAGGAAACAAAATAGCGGTAGCGGGGGACGGCCAGGTAACTCTGGGTAACACCGTCCTCAAAGCCAAGGCCAAAAAGGTGAGGAAAATTTACAAAGACAAGGTGATAGTGGGATTTGCAGGGGCATCGGCCGATGCCTTCACCCTCATGATGCGCCTGGAAGAAAAGCTGGAGGCCTACAGTGGAAATCTGGCCCGGGCAGCCGTAGAGCTGGCCCGGGACTGGAGGACAGACAGGGTG